>NZ_WHOC01000030.1:0-99692 GCF_013141785.1 Paenibacillus germinis | reverse complement strand
CTTACGTGAACCGTTTGAAGGCGGATCCTGACGTTCAAAAAATATTGAAAGAGTATGCCGATCAGTACAAGCTGAAATTCGGGGAGAAAAAATAGCGTTGCAGGTATCGGGGAATAGGCTCGGGTCGCTTATACGAGGTTGGCGGGCCTTTTCTTTCCAATAAGAAGTAAACGCTTTCAAGCGAGCGAAGATGATAATGTAACGGAGGTTAACTGATGAAAAGAAGGATATTACCTGTAATCATAATGTTGATTGTTACACTTGTGATCGGCCTGATTGCTCCTTCGCCGTGGTCGAATCTTCTGGCCGAAGCGTCAGGGGGCGCGAACATCGCTCCGAGCGCAACCGTAACGGCCAGCACATACGGAGCGCAGGACACGCCGGACAAAGCGATAGACGGGATCAAGGACAATAATGCGAGCAGATGGAGCTCCAAATGGTACGCAACGCCGCCGGCAGGCACGCCAAAGACTCCGCAGTGGCTTCAACTGGAGTGGAATGCTCCTGTGAGTATAGATAACGTCCGGCTGTGGAGCGGCAATATGACGTCGCCCGGCTGGCAGCTCGTCGATTTCGAGATTCAATATTGGGACGGTTCCGGGTGGGTGACGGCAGCTGCGGTTTCCGACAATGCCAAGGACGGCAAGCTCGGGCAGTTTAACGATTTGACGTTTGCGCCCGTTCAGACGCAAAAGCTTCGCGTATATGTGACGGACGGCTGTCAATACGATACAGTGGCGCGCATATTCGAGATCGAAGTTTACGAGAGCGCCGGGCCAAGCCTGGAGACCGTACATATTGATACGGCCGAACGGCACCAGACGATCGAGGGCTGGGGCGGCAACGTGTATCCGCAATTTATTCCTCTGTTCGCGGCGAACGATCCGAATTACATGAACAAGATGCTGGATGAGTTGAAAACGACGAATATACGCGTTCGCAGCTACTGGTATTTGATGGAGGAAGCGAACGACGACGGCGATTCGCAAACATTCGACTGGAGCGAGTTTCAAGCGGGAGACAAAGGAGATGTGCATAAGGAACTGCTAGCTTTGCAAATGCTCTATAACCGGGGCGTGAAGCTGACGCTCGGTTCGTGGCGGTTTCCGAACTGGATGGTCGGCAAGCCGCCGGGGTACAACTGGTCCGGCGCCCAGATGACGCTGCCGGCCGATATGGATGACGAATACGCGGAAAGCATGGCAGGCTATTTGCTATATGCCCGCCAGCAATACGGCGTGACGTTCGACTATATTGCGGTCGCCAACGAGCCGAACGGCGGAGGCGTTTATATCAACGGCATTACGCCAGCACGATACGCGTCGCTTACGCAAAAGCTTAAACAGAAGCTGGAAGCGAATGGTTATCGTGCCGAGTATTTGGCCGGCGATACGAACGCGGCGACCATATCCGCCGCACAGTATGCGGAAAGCGTCTTGTTTGAAGACGCTTATGCGAATCCAGAAGGGCAAAGGCTGTTTAACACTCTTTCCTATCACGCTTACGAGCGATCTGTCGCTGGGCTGCAGCGGTACGAGGAAGCGGCCCGGACTTACGGCGTCAAGCTGCATGTCGGCGAGCAAGAAGACCAGATCATCGTAACGGACAAAGACAAATGGTCACGCGCGATGAATAACGCCGTTGCCATTCACGATTCGCTCACTTACAGCAGGGCGAATTTGCTGCAATACTTCGCGTATTCGGCGACGGATAGCGGAGGCTTGGTCATTTACAGCTACAGCGGCAAAACGTGGTACCCCGTCTATGACATGCTTAAGCATTTTTATGATGCGGCGCCGCCGGGCTCCGTCATGATCGGGGCTCATCCTGATGCTTCGTCAGTTTCCGATCTGTACACCGTCGCGTTCGAAAAGCCCGACAGAAAGCTGGAAATCGTCCTGATTAACGCCGCAACCGAAACGCGCCAATTGAAGCTTACCGGGGTCGGAAGCCGCATGTTTTCCGTGCGCAGCAGCGGCGAATTTACACGGAACTCGCTGGGACAGGATATTGCAGGCTCAGCGGCCGGAGAGGTTACGGTTACGGTCGCGCCTAACAGCATCGTTTCGCTTTCGGAGAAAGCTGTAGGGGGGACGGTCCAAGCGCTTCAACTGAGCTCGGCCTCTTCCGCTCCGTTAATCAAGGGAGATCGAGTTCAATTGTCGGCAGCGGCAAGCTACAATAATGGAACGGAAAGCAATGTGACGGCCGACGTGCAGTACGCAAGCAGCGACAATGCGGTAGCGACGGTGACGCGTTACGGTTTAGTAACGGGATTAAGCGCGGGAACGGCTGCGATTTCGGCGACGTTCGGAGGGCGAACCGCGGTCTACGAGCTGACGGTGGAAGCTATCGGGGTGCGATTGCTGCAGCTTAGCGGGCTTTCCTCTCCCGTTGACATAGGCAGCGAGCAGCAACTGGCGGTGACGGCACTCTTTTCAGACAACACATCTCGGGATGTGACGGCTTATGCCGAGTTTGCGAACAGCAGCCCGCTCATAGCGGGAGTGGATGCTGCGGGTAAAGTAACCGGCTTGTCGGTAGGTTCGACGGTCATTACAGCAACTTACAGCCATTTGTCAGTGGCTGTTCCTGTGATGGTGCAGAGCAGCAATTCCAGCACAGCTGCAGAATCGATGTTAACCGGTGCCGGGTTCGTAAGCCCGGGAGAGGATTTTGTGGTACGGTACGGGTTAAAGGGAGTAACGGAAAGCGTGTACGCTCAAGATATTATTGTCAGTTTCGATCCTGCATTGCTGAAATACGTTTCCGTTCAATCTTTACGGGAAGGCATCAGCATTGTAAGAGCTGTTAAACAAGCTGAAGGCAAGCTGCAGGTCATTGTAGCGAGCCAAGGGTCCTGCTGCGGGTTCACCGGCGATGGGGACATAATCGCAATCGCGTTCAAAGCCAAAAACATTCAACAAACGGGTACAGCGAATGTTACGGTATCGAAAGTTATGCTAGGCGACGCTCTGGGCATAGAAAGCGAAGCGGCTTCTGCCTCGTTGGACATTCTCATTGAACGTGTTATTCCAGGGGACGTAAACCGGGACGGCAAAGTATCCGTAGGCGACTTGTCCGTCGCTTCCATAAACCTGGGCAAAGGTAGCGTTGATCCAGATTGGAAGCGCTTGAAGCCGGCCGATCTGGACGGAGACGGCGTTCTGACTCCCACCGACCTAACCTTGCTCGCAAAGCTTCTGATGAACTAAGGGTCGTGGAGAAGTTTTGCTCGTAGAGATAAAAAGACATTAAAATAGTCCCTAGTCATAAACACCAAGAAAGAAAAGAGATGATGTCCTTAACAGGCATTGATCTCTTTTTTTCTTTTGCTGCTGGTGGCGCGACGGCCTCTATTAGATGAGACTGAAAAGTTCGGATTCCTCATATGATGGAATATGTCGATTTCAAGCGGAAATTGCTGAAAAATCGTGCATGTATAGCATCTCCTCAAAGGAAAAGAGACACTCTTGAAGAATATACATAGTGACTATGTCAGCTCTTGGGGGGTTAGGTTACGTCACCGAAAACTTCGTCAAGGTGGGGTAAAGTCCCTTTGTTTTTGTCTATGTGTAGCGAACGTAATGCAGGTGCTAACCAAACGCTTCAATTTACTTTAAGGGTCATAAATTATTGTGAGAGAGAGGCCGTATGAGAAAATTATTTTACAAACCATATGTACTGTTTCTTGTCTTGTTATTTTGTGTACTGCTTCCCGGCGGTTCTGCTTTAGGCAAAGGCTCTCAGCCAGAGGCAGTGAAAGGCATTCTCGATTTGTCAGAGTGGAATTGGGAACACAGCGGGCTTGCCAAGCTGGATGGCGAGTGGGAGTTGGTCTGGAGCCGACTTTTGACGCCAGATGATTTTGCTCGCGGCTCGTACAGTAGTTCTCCAACCTATGCGCAAGTGCCGAAGGAATGGAAAGCTTTGCGGGTGGACGGCGGGCAGCTGTCAAACCAAGGATACGCGACATACCGTCTGCTGATTCGTACAGACTCTGCCGACAACGGTAAAGATATGGGGCTCTATGTCCCGAGTGTTGCGACAGCATATAAACTATGGATTGACGGAAGGCTGGCAGCCATGAACGGTGTTGTCGGAACGAGCAAAGAGGAAATGGTTCCAGCCAACTTTCCGAAGCCTGTATTTTTCCATTTACAGGGTAGTCAGACGGAGCTTGTTATTCAAGTATCCAATTTTGTGCAGCGTAAAGGCGGTTTGTGGGAAGCTTTTCGTTTAGGTGATTCGCAGGAAGTGATTTATGAGCGGGAGAAGGAGATGACTTCTCAACTGCTGATCGTCGGAAGCTTGTTTACGATGGGGCTTTACCATATGGGTCTCTTCTTGGCACGCAGAAAGGATAAGTCACCACTAGTTTTCGGATTCTTTTCCTTTGCTATTGGGATTAGGACAATGGTCACTGGGCAAACGCTAGTTGCTTACCTGTTTCCGCACATTTCTTGGGAATTACAGGTTCACTTGGAATATCTGTCGGCGAGTTTTAGCATGATCATGTTCGCCTTGTTCGTCTATTACCGGTATCCTGCCGAAATGCATAAAGGTTTGCGCAACCTGTTTGTTGGGGTGTTATTGGCATACAGTCTGTTCGTTCTTGTAACACATGCGTCCGTTTATACCTACACGATGCTGCATTTTCAAATTGTTATTCTTGTGTTGATAGGCTTTGCTCTCTATGTTTTTGTGCGAGCTTTCATGCGCAGAAGAGATGGGGCTCGCCTCAATATGGCAGCGGTGGCCGTGTTCTTGGTCTTCGCGCTGAATGATGTCCTTTTCGACAATCGGATTATTGCTAACGGACATTTGGTGCAGCTGGGGATGCTATTTTACCTATTCATAGAATCAGTTAACTTGTCGCATCAATTTTCAAAGTCGTTTGCGCGTGTCGAAACGTTGTCTGCGCAGTTGAAAGAGTGGAACGAAATGCTGGAGGAAAAGGTGCAGGAAAGAACCGAGGCACTGGAACAATCCAACGAGAACATGCAACGGGTCAATAAGGAATTGGTCAAAATGGAGAAGTCGCGTCGGCATATGTTAACCAATATTTCCCATGAACTGGGAACCCCTTTGACGCTCATTCAAGGATATGTGAAGGCGGTTTTGGACCGAGTAGACGAAGAGAACCACGATCGGTATTTGCGGTTGACCTATGAAAAGACGTTGATCTTAGATCGCATTATCGGCGACTTGTTCGAGCTGTCGAAGTTAGAAACAGGCAAAATCCGCTTTGACTGTCAAGCGGTTTCCCCGGCAGCGTATATTCGCTCGCTCTACGATAAATACGAGCTGTCTTTTAAGCAAGAAGGATACAGCTTTGAATTTATTGATCGTTCTGCTTCTGTTGCACATAGAGGGGCACCCGTTTGGATTGACGTATTGCGAATGGAGCAAGTCGTTACAAACTTGTTGTTCAACGCGCGAAAATTTACGCCCTCAAGTGGATTCATTCATCTTATCGTCGAGCAGTCCGGTTCCCGGGAGAAGGGTGACTTGGGTGTAAGGGTCACTGTTCAGGATTCCGGAAGAGGAATTGACGAGGAAGATTTGCCGTTTGTTTTTGATCGCTTCTATAGAGGGAAGGAATCCAGCAAGAACAGTTCGACCGGAACGGGTCTCGGGCTAGCGATTTGCAAAGAGATTATTGCCCAACATGGCGGTACGATTGAGGTGGAGAGTAAGTTAGGTAGCGGTAGCGCGTTTACCTTTACACTTCCGGTCATGAACGATATGGAGGAGGAGCTGGCGCATGACAAAGGCAGCGAAAATATTGATCGTCGATGATGAAGAGGAAATTCGGGGACTGATCGGCCTCTATTTGCGAAATCAAGGATTTCAGGTGGTTATGGCGAAAGACGGTAGCCAGACAATTGCACAACTTAAGCAGGAAAAACCGGATCTGATCGTGCTCGATATTGTGCTTCCTGATACGGATGGTGTAGAGCTGTGCAGGCGGATTCGGGAACACTCGGATATACCGATTATTTATCTAAGCTGCAAGCGGGAGGCGGAAGATATTATCACTGGACTCGATACCGGCGGGGACGATTATATGACCAAACCGTTCGACCCGATGGTGCTCGTCTCTCGGGTTAAAGCGAATCTGAGGCGGGCGGCAGTCGGTCAAAAACGAGACAAGGAAGACATGCTTATCACGTGCGGCGAATTGCAGGCAAATTTGCAGAGCTTAGAGGTCCTGGTGAAGGGAGAGTTTATCGATTTGTTCGCCAAAGAGCGGCAGCTATTGCTTTTTCTACTGCAAAATCAGAACCAAGTGTTTAGTGCGGAACAGCTGCACAAGCAGGTATGGGGCTGGGATAGTTTCAGCGACGAGCGAACGGTAATGGTACATATTAGCAATCTGCGCAAGAAGATTGAATCTGATTCGGCAGCGCACAAGTATATTCATACGGTTAGAGGCTTTGGGTATAAATTTTGCTTGGATGTATAAGTTTTAGTTTTAAGCAGAGCGATAATTCCTTGCGAGGAATGTCGTTTTTTTTGTTTTTTTAACAGTTTTTAAACTTGGGTTGATACAATCGTAACTTAAATATCTGTTTATCGTTGTGCAAAATGAATCGGTTTTGGGGGGGACTGTATGGCTTCGTATAAGTATAATTTTGAAACAAATTGGAAATTCGAGTCTGATATCCATCAAGTTTGGGGACTCATCGCCGGATTTAAGTATAGCGATTGGTGGCGTGGAGTAAGTTCTGAGAGTATATATCAAGGCTTTAGGCAAGATGGGATTGGCGATAAGTACAACTATGTTTTCCGCACCAAGCTTTCCTATCAGCTAGCTTTCATGGCGGAAATAGTAGGGAAAGAAGAGCCCAGGTATTTAGAAATCAAAGCTACCGGTGAATTGGAAGGCAGAGGCGTTTGGAAACTATCACAAGAAAGTAACATTACGCATGTCCAATATGTCTGGCAGGTAAATGCAAATAAGAAATGGATGAATAGGCTGGCCCCGGTCTTGAGACCTGCTTTTGTATGGAATCATGATCAAGTTATGGATGAGGGTGCTAAAGGAATTGCTGCTGCATTAGGAATAAAGCTGATTTCAAATTAAGTTATGTTTCAAGCCATCGTTTTAAACATTGATTAATTAACTCATAGAGGTGACAGAAGTTGTTTACGACAAAAATTAAAGGTTGTCTTATTTTGCTAATGTTGGTTATGGGCGCAGCTGCTTTAGCGGGCTGTGTCTCCAACGCCCCAAGCATTACTTTCCGAATCGAAAAAGGCAACATGACCGTTCAGGATTCTGTTTATGCCAGGTACGCAGACGGCACCGTAACACAAGCCGTATATCAAGGGACGGCCCCCAATCAGACGCATGACGATTATTTGATGAACAATGCTTCGAATAAAACGATTGTAAGCGGTTTTGTAACTAATGGCACAGTAAGCTGGGTTCCTGATAATATTCAAAATGATTTTTGCAGATGTTACGTTATTTACACACACAACACTGCGAAATTATACAATGACTGGGGCAAGCCTACGATCCCAGCGGTGAGCGCTGAAATTCAAAGCGTATCAGCGAATGCTGCAAATGCTCAGCATGTGGATGTGACATTCGCCGTTTATGGCGCGCAGCATCAATTTGTTGATGGTCTTACCGAAATTTTTGCGCACACAAATAATCCAGATGTCAAATTTGAAATTAACAACTCACCAAGCATCGCTTATGAAAGCGGATATTCAAAAAGCGCAAGTGGCGGCTTGGTTACATTTACGCTAGCTCCCGATCCACTCAATACCAGCGCTTCGCCGTTGGAAATCGCCAATTTGGATTCGTTTCAAATTTCGTTGAAATCGGGGTTCAAAGACATCCCGATCAATCATGAACCGACTGCCATTTCCGTTAGCGACAAAACCATTAGCACCGGGAAAGGACTTACTTTGCATGGGAATGATTTGGCCAGTGATACGGATGTGGGAGATCAATTAAGGATCGACTCGGCGAGTGCACAGACTCCCGGCATCGTGAATCTTACCGTGAGCAACGGACAATTGAGCATCATGCCTCAGTCAGCAGGCTCGACCACCATAACTGCATATGTATATGATACGTATAGCGCAAGTGCGAGAGTCACTTTTAACGTGATCGTTGAGGCGTCTGCCATATCGAGACCAAACAGCAGCTCGGATACCGGCGGCGGGCCCGTTACGAGTGAGCAAGCAGCTGATCAAGCCGAAGCACAAGCAGATATAAGTTCGACCATAAGTGCGGAAGTGGAGCTGAAAAACCAAATTCGTGTAACTATTCCTGCGGGAGCTGTATCGGCAAAAGGCACCATCAAGGTAGCCTTAGTGCCTGAAAATCAGGCCCCAGCGGCGGATGGTAAGCAATCATTAACCGCAACATTTGAATTGACAAGCACGACAGGTCGTACGTTCGCGAAGCCTGTGGAGTTGACATTCACTTACGATGCCGAGCATGCCAACAAAGGGCAAAGAGGCGCAGTGTACTATTTCAACGAGCAGCAACAGCGTTGGATTTTTATTGGAGGAACGCAGAACAGCGATGGAACAGTAACAGCTTACGTCAATCATTTCGCGAAGTTTGCCGTGTTTGTTTATGAGCCGAAGGTGTTTTCGGATTTAGAGGGCCATTGGGCAGCGCCATATACGGAACGTCTTATCGGCATGAAGGTGATTTCGGGCTATCCTGATCACACGTTCCGCCCCGAGGAAAAGGTAACGCGGGCACAATTTGCCAAGATGTTCGTAGATGCGCTTGGGCTGCCGATGAGCGATAGCGCGATAACTTTTGCCGATGACAGCAACATTCCTGTGTGGGCGAAATCAGCTGTAGTCGCTGCGGTGAAAGCAGGCTACATCCATGGCTACGAGGAAAACGGCGCAAAGCTGTTCAAGCCGGACCAGACGATTACGAGAGCGGAGATGGCAGTGCTCATCGCCAAGGCGCTTCAGACAGATGTTGCGCTAACTAACAGCAAAACGATTCGATTTAAAGATGAAACTGACATTCCGGGTTGGGCTAAGCCGTCGGTTACCGCAGCCGCATTAGCGGGCATATTAAACGGTTTCGAGGACGGTACGTTTCGTTCTAGCAATGTGGCGACAAGAGCGGAAGCTGTGGCGATGATCTACAAGCTGCTGGAGGCGATGCACATTTAGCGTTATATGTAACAGGAGATTTGGAGGTATTGCCATGTATAGAAAGCTATTAATAGTCGCTATTATTTTTTCAGGCCTAGGCTACCTTGTTGCTTTATCAAGTGAAAATATGGCGATGCGTTGGATCTTAAAGCCAGGAACAATAATTCTTATGATCTTTCTGGCGGCAACCATACGAAATGCTGTCAAACCCTATAAAAATCTAATCATTGCAGGGTTATTCCTCTCCGCCATTGGCGATTGTTTCTTATTGTTATCAGGAAACCAATGGTTTACGTTTGGGCTAGTTGCTTTTTTAATCGCGCATCTCGTATATGTCGCTGCTTTTATGACTCGTTGGCGGTTTTCTCCCTTCCATTTACTTGGTCTTATTCCGATTTTGGCATACTCCTTTTGGTTACTACGTGGACTTCATGAAGGCATGCTTGCAAGCGGAAATGCTGGATTATGGATCCCGGTGTTGGTTTATGTCATCATGATTTCTATCATGATTTGGAGCGCTATTATTAGTAGGAGCTGGATTGCCATAGCAGGTGCAATTATATTCTTCATGTCTGATTCGCTGCTTGCTTGGAATTTGTTTGTCACGTCGGTTTCATGGGCGGGTTACGGGGTGATGATCTCCTACTATCTTGCTCAATTTCTACTTGCTAAAAGCATTGAAGAATCAAACAGGAGTGTGATCTCATATGCAAATCATCATTCGCCCGTATGAACAATCCGATAAGGCAGATGTTTGTAAGCTGCTCAATCAAACGAGCAACGTGCCGCTTGGCGAAGACATGTTTGAGATGCAGGAGGCAAGAATACGAACGTATCCGTTTTATAAAAGGATCGTCTTTACTGTAAATAACGAAGTCGTTGGAATGGCTCAGCTCTTGCACGCCACAGGGATGACACCGCAAGGATTCTTAAGCCAAACCATCATTGTCGACGCCGCGCATCGCGGACGAGGCTCTCGCACTCTGGATGCAGGAAGAACAGCCCATCGGCTTGCAGACTGCCGTTCGGGACAACAATCCCGAACGGCAGGGCTTGGGCGGAGCGCCGTGGCTTTACGTTAAAGTCGCACCAGTTCGAGTCTGTACTGGATCTGACATAGTTTCCGTTAGAATCGATCGACACGGGTATTCGGGCATCTGAAGCACACGGTATTACATTCCGAACTTTCGAGCATTTTTCGCTTGAGGACGATATGGAGCGTTTGTATCAGGTAGTGAAGCAGCTCTCAGGCGACACGCCAGACTCTCAAGGCGCGCTTGATTTTCCGTTTGAAACGTTCGCCGCTATGGTTCGTCGGATGGACTCGCGCTGTATTTTTATTGCGATGGCAGGAGAAGCAATTGTGGGGATTACTTGTCTTGTTCCGCAAGGCAACGAAATGTACACGTTATTCACAGGAGTGGTCAAGGAATACCGAGGCAAAGGAATCGCTCATGCGCTAAAACTTATATCCATCCGATTTGCTCAAGCAAACGGTGTGAAGCAGCTGCGAACCAATAATCACTCTACCAACGCGCCTATGCTAGCCGTAAACCACAAGCTTGGTTACGAATCCCAGCCGGGGAACTGGATTCTTAAGCGATCATAATGTGAAATTTGAGGTTGGTATACCAACGTTTTGAACTTATAAATTCTCAATAATTATGACGTCACACAAGGGTGTGCAATTGCAGAGAGGACAGACGAATGATTGCATTCGGCCTGTCCTTTCCTTATTATGTGCATGATTTCGATTTCGCGAAAGTTGCATGAACTGAGGACGATGGCTTGAATAATCGTTATAATAAGTAATAATAGCCTCCCAAAAGGCGACTGAATTACTTTTGAAAGTAGGGGAATAATTACAGAAGATTGGAGATAAATGTATCTTATGGACTTCGAAACGATTTATCGCACGTATAAGCATTTACTATTCACAGTAGGTTACCGGATGCTAGGCTCTGTGTCAGACGCGGAAGATATGATGCAGGATCTGTTTACATCTCTAAAAACGTTAGATACAGATAACATCAGCAACCTGAAATCTTACTTAGTCAAAATGATGACCAACCGCTGCCTGAATTACTTGAAATCGGCTAGCAAGCAAAGAGAAATTTACGTTGGTGATTGGCTGCCTGAGCCGCTGATTATGGAAAACAACCATGATCCCATAGGACAGGTCGTTCAAGACGAAACCATTTCCTATGCTTTCCTGGTACTGCTGCAAAAGTTGTCATCTGTGGAGAGAGCTGTATTCGTGCTAAGAGAAGTGCTTGGCTATGAATACGGTGAGGTCGCAGAAATGCTCAATAAAACTGAAAGTAATTGCCGTAAAATCTATAGTCGAGCAAAAGTGAAAGTCAACCAAGGAAGGGAGCGGAATTGGGAGGAACTCGAGGACTCAGAACCACTTGTAAAGAAATTTTTGCATGCTGTCCATACAGGGAACTTTAAAGATTTTGTCTCCTTGCTGACCGATGATGCCGTGCTGATTTCAGATGGTGGTGGAAAAAGACGAGCAGCTCTCAAAACCATATTCGGCAAGCAACGTATTCAGTCCCTCTTCGAAGGTATTGCAGCGAAAGGCTCGCTACAGGGGCAATGGCTTCCAATTCTCATCAACGGTCAAACCGGTCTTGTGCTCGTAAAGGATCAAATCGCTGATATGGTTATTTGTTTTGATATGGATGAGAATCAGTTGAAAGCAAATCAGGTTTTTCTGATTTTGAATCCAGATAAACTGGAACATATTTCTTCCGTGCTGGATTGTCACAAATCTCCGGACTTATTTGTCTTATAGAGGCAAACCAAAATTCAATCGTTTATGGAGGAGATTCACATGGAAGTTAGATTAACGCATAGCAAGGTAAATCCAGAAGCATTGCAAACGATGCTGAAGCTGGAAGGTTTTATTAAATCAAGCGGTTTAGATGAAAAGTTATATGAGTTTATCAAAATAAGAGCGTCACAAATCAACGGTTGCGCTTATTGCATCGACATGCATACAAGGGATCTGCGGAACATGGGTGAAACCGAGCAAAGGATTAATTTACTCACTGCATGGCGTGAAGCCCCCTTTTATTCCGACAAAGAAAGAGCATTGCTAGAGTTGACAGAAGCCGTGACCCGAATCTCGGAGAATGGTGTACCACAAGCCGTTTATGAGAAAGTAAGGGAGCATTTTGACGAAAAGGAATATGTAACTCTTATCATGGCGATCAATACGATTAATGCTTGGAACCGCATTGCCATTTCTACCGGAATGTTCCCTGCTGCCAGGTAACAAGTAAATAGTCCGATTCATTACCGCCTAAATGGCGGTTTTTCTTTTTTTATCGGATCATATTTCCGCTTTTACCATTACTTTTTGCGAAAAAGATAAAATCGGATAGCGAGGGGTTTCATGTATGAAGAAAGCCAAAAACAATAGGCGAAAATGAAAACTCTGAACCTAGTAGTGTCATTTCGTTAATGTTCTCTTCTTGTTGACATCAACCAACCACCATGTTATATTTCATTATACAGTTCAGTCGTTTAGAAATTAGTTATTTAGAAGATCGGGGCTAAAGTAATTGGGATACGCTAAGTATCTGCTTACTTTTAACACGATCTTTTTTTGTTTTTTATTGAAATAAAAGCAACAGACAATCAATGATCAGGTTTGTCATCAACGCTTAATTATTGCATGTAAGCGCTATATAAAGTTAAAACAGTTGGATTACATTAAAGCTAATGTAGCTCAGTGATGCATTGGATTCAAAAAGTATGAAATAAGATTTTTAGGAGGCGGATCCAATGACAAGTCCAGGAAATAACTCTTTTCCGATCGGTAAATTGTCTATGTTATTGGCAGTTTTGAGGGATCATTCATGGAATGAAGATGTTGAAAATGAGTTGAAAGAAAAAGGCTATCGATACGTTGTAGGCAAAGTTGGAGCGATGGATTTAAACAAAGTTATCGCAGCCATAGAAACGACGGCTAAAAACAATCATATTATTAACAAAGATCTTTATCACGAAGTGCACGCTTTATACCACGCTATCATTGAAGCTCTTCAGGGAGTTGGCAGAGGTATGGTACAGTTTGGTGATATATTGCGAACCGTAGGGCTGACATTCTCCATTGTTCGCGGTAAGTTGGGAGAATCTTCTGAGCAAAGCGGTGAGTGGATTGCTGTATCTATTTACGGAACCATTGGTGCTCCCAAAAAGGGTTTTGAGCATGAAGCCTTTGGTTATGGATTTAATCATATTTAGATATTTAGATATTTAGTGACTAATGACTATTCTTTGCACATGAAACATTGTAAGTGAATTTAATAATAAACCAGGCTATTAGTAATTTTAGTGATTTAGGAGCCGATACCTTATTTGGTATTGGCTCCTTTTTATATTTTCATACGAGGAGAGATTATGATGCAGACATTAAAGACAGATATCTTAGTAGGTAGTGGAATAACACTAACATTAAAAGATGTAGTTGAAGTCTCTCGAAACAAGGCCAAAGTGGTATTGAATCATACGAGCGTGGAAAAAATTAATCGCAGCAGAACTTATGTGGAAAAGCTCCTTCGAGAGAAAAAAACGGTTTATGGACTTACCACCGGATTTGGTAAATTCAGTGATACTTATATTTCAAGTGAAGATACACAAGAGCTTCAGGCAAATCTCATTCGCAGTCATGCTTGCGGTATAGGTCTAGCATTACCTGTAGAAGTCGTTAGGGCGATTATGCTGCTTCGAATCAAATCGCTTTCGTTAGGTTACTCGGGCATCCGGCTTGAGGTTGTCCAAACGATGATCGAGATGCTGAATAAAGATGTCGTTCCGGTTGTGCCAGAGAAAGGTTCGCTCGGTGCCAGTGGCGATTTGGCTCCTTTGTCGCATGTAGCTTTAGTCATATTTGGAGAAGGTGAGGCGGTTTACGAAGGTCGGCGCCTTGATGGCGGAGTGGCAATGAAATTGGCGGGCATTCAACCGATATCTTTAGAAGCTAAGGAAGGACTTGCGCTAATTAATGGAACCCAAGTCATGACCGCGGTCGGGGCAATTGCCAGTTATGACGCTTTGAATTTGGCGAAATGGGCGGATGCGACGGGAGCTCTAAGTTGCGAAGCATTATTAGGTATTAGGGACGCTTTCGATGCGCAAACGCATGAAATTAGACCGCACAAAGGCCAACTGCAGGTTGCCGAAAATATAAAAAGACTGACGATGGGAAGCCAATTGATGACAAATCAAGGGGAATTAAGGGTTCAGGATGCGTACTCTCTTCGCTGTATACCGCAGGTGCATGGAGCAAGCCGTGACGCACTTTCTTATGTATTGGATAAAATTGAGGTGGAGATGAATTCAGTAACTGACAATCCACTCATATTCGAGGAGCAAGAGAGGGTAATCTCTGGCGGTAATTTTCACGGGCAACCGATCGCATTGGCCATGGACTTTTTATCCATCTGCATGTCAGAAATAGCCAATATATCCGAGAGAAGGATCGAGCGCTTAGTAAATCCGCATTTAAATGGTAATCTACCTCCCTTTTTGACGAAACATGGTGGTCTTCAATCTGGGTTTATGATTGCTCAATATGCTGCCGCTTCAGTGGTATCCGAAAATAAATCTTTAGCTCATCCAGCCAGTGTCGATTCAATTCCATCTTCAGGCAATCAAGAGGATCACGTGAGTATGGGGACGATCGGAGCCCGAAAAGCGAAGCAAATTGTAGAAAATGCTTACTCAGTTATCGCTATTGAACTTTTATGTGCTTCTCAAGCTATCGACTTTAGAAATCCCGAGCTTCTTGGCAAAGGGACAAAGTGGATTTATGCCAAGTGCCGCGAACAGGTACCGTTTTTGGAAAAAGATAGAGTGCTGTCTTATGACATCAAAAAAATAACTTCCATGTTACAAGAGACAGATATTGCGGCTGAAATAGCACCAATTACAAGTATTCAATAATTTTGTTGGGTGCCCGCAAGTGTTGGTTCCTTGATGCACCGTTTCGATAAGACAATATGATCAGGAACCCAATCACTCTTGCGGAAAAACCACGCATCTACACCATTACGTACACGGCTACCGATAAAGCGGGCAACAAAACGGTTAAAACTGCAACCGTCACGGTGCCTCATGATCAATCTGGAAATAACTAATAAGCACCAAGTTAAAGGGCTGTCTCAAAAGGCGTTTTTGGAGTAATGGCAGGCACTTTGACCGTTACTGTAACGTGCTATGGTTTGGTAACTAAAACGTACCGAGGGAACGTAGAGGCGTTATTTGGTTGAAAAACACCCGAAATGATGAGGAAGAGGAACGAGGAGGCGTTATTTCACGGTTTTTTGTCTCCGAATCGCCCCTTTTGATCAAATAGCGCTCTCACGTTCCTCTTATACGATTTTATTCGCATATTTCTCGAAATAGCGGCCCTACGTTCCTCTAAATAGAGTTCGGGGTGACTTTCTATTATAGTCGAAACAAAAGGGCTGTCCCAGTTCATAATGAACTTTTGGGACAGCCCCCCTTTTTTATATATGGCTATATGGCATTTTCGGAACAAGGATAGAGCCGATGAAGTAAAGCAGTGTGACGGTTCCAAAGCTGCAAAGTGCAGCAAAAGCAAATATTAGACGAATGATGGTTGGATTAACTCCGAACCATTCTGCAATTCCCCCGCAAAGGCCGGTTAATTTACTGTCTGTAGTGGATCTGAATAATTTGTTCATTGTATAAGTCTCCTCTCAAATGTAAGCGTTTTGTGTGTCTGCTTCGTTCTTATGTCTTTATTGTAGCTTCTTTGAACTTCTACGAAAACGGACCGTTGACGGTTATGGAAGCTGTACTAAAGTCGGGGAAGGTCCACTACTTAAGGGGAGTTTAGGCTTAGTCGATAAGGCTGGGGCCGCCACGGTATCCATTATTTCAAAGCTGTCATTGCCGGACAACGTAAAAAAGAGGGCAAGTATAACCTTGCCACCTCATTTTTTTGTTGATCCCTCATTGATTAATCAGCGTATATTTTTATAGGGGTAGGATACGATATCAGAAATATTGTCCCCGTGGAACTTGCCTTTAATAAGTAAAATTATACGTCCCTGACCCTAATATCAGTGATACTCCAGTTTCCGTTTGCCTCATTTCACTAATTCCAGTAGTTTGATCCAGCGCTGCACCATTCTCGCGGAGATGAGTTTCTTTAGCATTCGGAAGAAGGACAGATGCAGTCGTGTTCGGTGGAATACTTATCCTAATTTCCATTAGATGCTCACTCGACTGCCGCCACTCTGCATAAATCCATCCATACATAGATTCCAGTTTTGCTTCTACCCAAGTTAAGCCTGCACCTGGCTGCGGTTTGATTTGAATATGCTTATATCCCGGTGCTTCTTCATCGACATCAATACCGGCAACGCAGCGGTACAACCATTCGCCAATCGCGCCGTAGGCGTAGTGATTAAACGAATTCATATCCTTACTCCAGAAGCTGCCGTCTTCCTTGATACCATCCCAATGCTCCCAAATGGTGGTGGCCCCTTTGGTAACTTGGTAAAGCCAAGATGGATAATCTTGTTGAAACAATAGCTGATATGCCGCTTCCGTATGGCCAATTTGGCTTAATACTAGATTCAAGTAGGGAGTTCCGACGAAGCCAGTAGTCAAATGGAACTTACTTTCTTCCAAGAGCTCTAAAAGCTTTTTGGCCGCACGTTCCTTAGCGGTTCCATCCAGAAGATCGAACATGAGCGCCAATACGTTGGCAGTCTGTGTAGGGACAGATAGCTTTCCGGAGGGGGTGACAAACTCTTGCTGAAAAGCATGACGTATTTGAGCATATAAGCGGGTATATAATTCCCAATCGGCTTCCTTCGACAACACTTTTGCTGTTTTAGCGAGCAATGAAACGGAGTAGGCATAAAAAGCCGTTGCGATAAAGTCACGATCAGTGGCGCCAATATAGCTATCCGGCTTCGCGTCCAAACCTAACCAATCGCCGAAATGGAAGCCAGTATTCCAAAGGAATTCATCATTTCCTTGTTTGCGTATGTAGGATACCCATGCCTTCATGCTTTCATATTGCTGTTCCAGAATGCGTTTGTCACCATAACATTGATAGATGACCCATGGACATATGACGGCTGCGTCTCCCCAAGCGGCTGATGAATGACTCTTTTCACTTAATACATGAGGAATAACGAAGGGAACACCTCCATCTTCTAACTGGTCGGCCGCTAAGTCATGCAACCATTTGCTGAAAAATGTGGCTACATTCATTAAAAAAGTGGAGGTGCGAATAAACATTTGAGCGTCTCCAGTCCATCCTAATCGTTCATCTCGCTGCGGGCAATCGGTGGGCACATCAAGAAAGTTGCCTTTTTGACCCCAGAGTATATTGTGCTGCAGCTGATTGATTAACGGATCCGAGCATTGGAAATAACCCGTTCGTTCCATATCGGAATGAAGAACAATCCCAGTAAAATCGGCAAGTCGAATAGACTCGCCAAATCCGGTAAGCAACACAAAACGGAATCCCTGAAAGGTGAAGTGAGGTTCATATACTTCGGGTGCTCCCCCTTTTAAAATATATCGGATGGTTTGTTTCGCGTTTCGCAAATTATCCGTATAGAAGTTACCTTCCTGATCAAGGACTTCAGCATGCTCCAGCGTCACTTCCTGGCCCGATCGACCTTGAATCGTAAACCGTACCCAACCGACCATATTTTGTCCCATGTCGATAACCGTTTCTCCAGAAGGCGTTGTGATGAGGGCAATGGGGGAAATCTCCTCGATTTTATGAACTGGTTCGTTTTCTTGTGCCACCACCATATCTTTCGTGTGCTGCAGTGTTTCCACAGGAAACCAATCCGCATCCTCATAGGTTGCCGTACTCCAATTTATTTTCTCCAAACGAGCGTCATAGGTCTCACCATGATAAATTTCGGACATTAAAACGGGACTCTCAGCTGCGCGCCAATTTGAATTGGACGTTATGATCTCTTCGGTTCCATCTTCATATTGAATGTGCAGTTGCATGAGGAAGGCAGTACGATCTCCGTACATATTCTTCTTTCCACGCCCTGTTAATTTTCCTTTGTACCACCCATTTCCAAGCATGACACCGATCGCATTGCCGCCGCTTGTCAATAAGTCCGTTACATCATACGTCTGGTACTGAAGACGATGTTTATAGCTGGTCCAGCCAGGAGTGAAAGCCTGTTCGCCCACGCTTAAGCCGTTCAGTTTCATTTCATAAAGCCCCAAGCTAGTCGCATAGATACGGGCCCGCTGTACATGACCTTTCACCTGAAACGTATGTCGGAGTAACGGACATGTCTCTGTTTCCAATGGGAATTGCTCAGTCGGAGTACTGATCCAATCCGCTTGCCAATCACTGGCTTGGAGCAATCCCATTTCCCAAAAAGCGATTTCGGACCAATCCGTCTGTTCGCCTTGCTCGCTCCAAACTCTTACGCGGTAATAATAGCGTTTGCATTTTTCTACAACCAAATGATGAACCTCGACGTGAACGGATTGATTCGAGAGGACCTTCTCTGAATTCCAGAGGAGGTTCTTAAATTCGATATCCTGCGAAATTTGTATCTGATAGGCAGCTTGAAGCCATGACCGCGTATCGGACTGAATCTGCCAGCTAATTCTTGGTTGCGTACAATCAATTCCGATCGGATTCTCCCTGTATTCGCATCGCAGTTTATTAACGATTGACATGATGGGCTCACACCTTTCTGAGAACTATGTCTGATTTACCATAATTTTGATTTCTATTATAATAATAAGAGAAAACCCGTTCCGTTTTATCTCGGTATAAAGGACATTCGATACTGGTAAAATAGACATTTTTCCGGAAAATGGAGATCAATGGATGAAACATTCGAAGCAAACACTCAAAGGGGAACGCTTTTTCCGTCATGATTTGAATCTTTACGTCAATCGGGAGACAGAAGCTTTTAGCTTGTCGCAACATGCGCATGAATTTATTGAGCTGGCCTACGTTATGGAGGGTAAAGGCTTTCATTATGTTGAAAGCGAGGTCGAGCGCATATCTCCAGGTCAGTTATTTGTCATTCCTATCGGGGTTTCGCATGTATTTCGCCCCGCATCCGCAGATGTAGCCAAAGAACCGTTAATTATATATAACTGCATATTTACACCAGAACTCATCGAAAGCATTATTCCTTTCGTCATCGATAAGCCGATCATTACTTTTATGGAAGAGTTAAAAGAAGAGGGGCTCCGTTATTATTCGGTTTCCGATATCGATGCTGCGATGGAGAAGCTGTTTCTATCTCTTTACCAGGAATATTCTTTGCAACAAAGCGGTTCTTCTACTTATTTAAACAGTCTTTTCCTACAGTTAATTGTCACGATGTACCGATTTAAACATAATGAAATTAAGGCACTTCCCAGTAAACAAGATCGATTTATGCAAGTTCTACTATATATCGAACAAAATTACGCGATGGAACTCACCTTATCCCATTTGACCGAAAAATTTCAATGGAGCGAGAGGCATTTACAGCGCTTATTCAAACAGCATACAAACCAAAGCTATCATAACTATCTTCAAAGCATACGAATACGCAAAAGCTGTGAGCAATTAAGGAATTCTCAGTTTAAAATCAGCAGAATTGCTGAATCGGTAGGGTACAAAGATATCAATACTTTTATTGGATTGTTTAAAAGAATGATCGGACAGACCCCTAGCAGCTATCGCCAGCAATTTAAATAAATGCTCAGGGTAGGCGGATTCGCGGAATTGTTCAATAAAATCGTGGAAAAGGGAAAGCGTTAACAGAAAGGACCTGCCATAATAAACTATGAATTCGGAGATTGGTGCCTGCAAGGCTATCCGCATTTCTGCGGAAGCATGAACTACCATTTCGATCTTGATGCGGATATTAGGGAAGGTAAACGGTTTGTATTTGACATGAAGGGAGGGCGGTTTACACTCTTCAACCTGTTTGTTAAGATATGTATCAACAAGAAATTTTAAAGTGATTGATTAATCATAATAAAAGTGGGGGTTGCATGAAAACTCTTCAACCGATCCTTTTCATTCGAAATAGATCTAATTCGCTTTTTATACGGCTCATTGTGGGATTTCTATGCATCATTCTTCTACTTGCCTCTCTGATCATTTATTCCATCTCGGTTTCAAAGCAGAATGTTAGGCAAGAGATTGTCAAGTACAACACGCTGATGCTCGAAAATACGAGTGAGAGCTATGAAAAACATTTGGATCTGGTCAAAAAACAGATGGTTCTGTTTTTTTTCAGTGAAGAAGTTCAGAGGTTGCAGAATACGCCCAACTATGTCAATTTTCCTCTTCTCGTTCGTGAAATATCTGGTTTTGCAGCGAATCCCTACCTGTTTATCGATAACATCGTTTTTTATTCAAAGAAGAATGAACTTGTGCTGGAGAAAGGTACGAGCACGAATGCAGAATCGATGTTCAACGTATTTTACGCAAGCGATAAATATCCTTTGGACTTTTGGAAAAAACAGTTCGAAGAACCTTACACAAGCCGAATTTTACCATCTACTCCTGTCACTAATTCCATTTTTCAAAACCAGCCGCAGAGGTTGGGGGAAATGATGCCAATCATTATCAAAAATAAAGATGATTTTTATATGGTCGTTTTTCTCGATGCCATGAAAATGTACCAAGCGCTACATCGAAGTATCTATAACGATTTTGTTATTTACAACGAATCTGGAGAGATCTTATTCAAGAGTGCGGAACATGAACCGGGCATTTCCTTTGACGATCTTCAGAAATACGGAAGCAAAGACTTCATTCGGGATAACAAATATCATTTTGTGATGACAGGACAGGGAACGGGATATAAGTATCTCTACCGGGTTCCTGTTGAACGAATTGCAAACCAGTCCCGTTTGAGCATTACACTGATTGTCAGTATGGCGGCAGCGATATCGCTCAGCATCATTTTTTCATTCTTGTTTACGGCACGCATCAATAACCCGCTAAAGAGAGTGATCGAATCTTTGCGTCAAATGAACGACAATGTGCCGTATCGATCGAACATCAAGGAATTTAATATTATTAGTGATGAAATTCACGGCAATCATATGATTCGGAAACAACTCTCTTTTATCAACCATCTCAAAGCTATTCGATATCACGAACATGAAGCTTGGAAGCTTGATTTTGCCAATAAACCGTTCGTTTTTGTTCTTTTTCAAATCCAGCCTTACCACAGGAATTCGATTTCAAAATCATCCATCGAGCAATGGCTTTATTATATGAAGACCTATATAGACAGCAGGCTAGTACCGACATATCCAGATTCACTAACGTTTCAAATTGAACGCGATCAAATACTAAGTCTCGTTTTTACGGATCAAATGACAGTTATAGCCGATGTGCTTGGCGAAATGAAATCTGTTTTCAATCATGATCGGGAGTACGGCATCGTTACCATTGCGATCACTTCGATTTATACGGATTCAGCTCAGTTGACTGCAGCCTACGAAG
Source organism: Paenibacillus germinis (assembly GCF_013141785.1). Lineage (NCBI taxonomy): Bacteria > Bacillati > Bacillota > Bacilli > Caryophanales > Paenibacillaceae > Paenibacillus > Paenibacillus germinis. The sequence continues at coordinate 78,034 of NZ_WHOC01000030.1, read as the reverse complement.
AAGTTCAGGAACTAGTTGGAGAACGTCTGTTAATTAACGAAACGCAGATTATACGCAAGCGTGCAGTGACGCAAATGGCCGTTGGCTTTTCGCCTGATCAGGATAAAGAGTTTGAAGTTCATTTGCGAGAAGGGAATACTCAGCAGCTGATTGCACTTATGGAACGTCTGTTTGCGAGATGGCATAGTAAGGAATTGACGGCTGCCGTGATGCTGCGGTTTGCCGAATCTCTGATCGACAAGATCAAGAATGCAACCATTCCTTATCACCTTGATCCCATTCGATTGGAGATCATATTGGACAAAGCGGGAGAAAGAATCCTGCAATGCAGCACGTTAAGAGAGCTGGAGCTGCTTTTGCTTGATTGGGTTACGCAAACATCGGAAGCTGTTCGAGAAAAAAAGGAAGAGAAGTACCCGGTCACATCCTTCGTGATTGACTATATAAATGAGCACTTAGCAGAAGAAATATATCTGGATATTTTGGCAGAAAAGCTAAAGATGAGCAGCGGATACTTGTCTTCTTATTTCAAGGCCAAGACCGGCAAGAACATCGTTGACTATATCAATGAAACCCGAATCACGAAAGCGACAAGCCTCCTCACCGATAACCAGATCAAAATTCATGATGCCGCCAAGGCTGTCGGATATCAGAATATGACGTCTTTCAACCGGATGTTCAAAAAATATACAGGAACGACACCGAGCGAATATCGGAAAAGAATGGACATAACAAATTGAAACGGATAGGCCATTTTTAGATGGCTTTATCCGTTTTTTTTTCATTCGCGTAATAAGAAAATCAAGAGCGGAATGAGATTGCAGGCATTCCCGGATTTTCATAAATTGTCATAAATATTTAAAAAAGTGGAGCCATGTCATGTCTAAATCGAAATATTATTAGTCGCGTTACATGCCATGGATTAATAGATTTACATAACTTTTAGATCGAATTAATATTCATCACACATTTTTCAGATAGATTGGGGGTGTGGTTATTTCAATAGTGGTAGGAGGTATTTGTACGATGAGCCTTGATGAAACAAGTAAAAGCATCAGCAGGAGGGATTTTATTAAAGTCGGAGGGGCGGGTGCGCTGGCGATCACGCTCGGATCGGCGGGTGTTCCCGCCGGATTGTTTGGCGGAGGAAAGGTACAGGCCGCAACCAATGACAATGTGAAGCTGCAATTCAACAACGACGGAAAGTTCAAAATCGTCCAGTTCAACGACATGCAGGACGACGAGCATATCGATCGGCGGACCGTGGAGCTGATGGAGAAAGTGCTCGACGCCGAAAAGCCGGATTTTGTCGTCCTTAATGGCGATTGTATTACCGGGGGCTGCGATACGGCGATAGAGATGAAGCAGGCAATGAACAACATTGCCCAGCCAATGGAGCAACGCGGAATCAAGTGGGCTGTAACCTTCGGGAATCACGACGAAGACTCGACTCCGAGCGCTGGTCTGGGCGAAGAGGAAATGCTGCAATTTTATATGGCGTACAAATATAATGTGAACCAGCCCGGAGAACGAGGGATTACCGGGACGGGGAATACCAACCTGTTGATCCAGTCCTCCAAAGGGTCGAAGGCGGCCTTCAACCTCTGGCTGCTGGATAGTGGAAGGTATGCGCCGCATACGATAGCTGGGCAAGACTTCGAAGGATACCCGGTCTGGGATTGGCTGCGGTTCGATCAAGTAGCGTGGTATTACGAAACCTCCAAAAAGCTGGAGGAGAAACAGGGTTATAAAGTGCCTTCGCTTATGTTCATTCATATCCCTCTCTGGGAGCACCGATTCATGTGGTACGCAAGCGTGGACGGAAGGTCCGAGGCTGACCATGCAAGGGCCGTTGGCAAGCACCAGATTGTGGGGGAACGGAACGAAGATGAATGCCCTGGTCCGATCAATAGCGGCATGTTCTCAGCAATTCAGGCCAGAGGCGATGTCAGGGGCATCTTTTGCGGCCATGATCACGTCAATACGTATCACGGCAACTACTATGGCGTGTTGCTGGGCTATGCCGGAAGCACGGGCTTCGGCGCTTACGGTTTGCCCGGCGCAGATCGGAATCGTCTGCGTGGCGCCCGGGTATTCCAGCTCGATGAACACGCCGAGAACGTTCTTGTTAATACCTTTATGGTGTTCGCCAAGGACTACGGCATCGATCTTACCGCGAACGACCAAAGTGCAGAGCCCGCTCCGATCCCGGCAAACAAGAAGCAGGAGAAGAATTGAGTCAAGTACTTATGAGAGTCTGTTGATCACGAAGTGCAACCATAACAAAGAGCTGTCCCGCGGGACAGCTCTTCCGTTTATACCCCGTTATCATTCCTATCATTGTTTTATGGGTTTATTAGGCTCTTTTACGGAAGTTGGCATTTTTTTTGGAAGATTGTAAAAAAGTTGAACGATCGGAGGTTTCCGTTGATATACGAGCCGATTCCTTCCGGCTACTATTATTCTATCGAAAGGAGGCTGATTATTTGAAAGCGGATTCACTCAACAGGGATCGGCAATTGTGGTTTTTCAATAGTTGATGGAGGGGTGATTTGAAAGTGAGAGGTTGGATAAAGGCAAGACAACTGGCGATAGGTATGGTTTTTGTGTTGATTGCAAGTTCTATTAATCTAGTTCCATTTTTGAACCCTTCCGTGGCCGTGGCTGCGTCAGCATGGCCGTCGGCAGTCTTAACGGGGTTTAATATGCCGTTCGGACCGGCGGATTCGCTCGTGACGACGCAGAATCCGCCTGATTTCAAATGGCCGGTCGTTTCCGGTGCGGACAAATACGATCTGCAGGTGAGCCGCAGCGCTACGGTTTCGAGCATAGTCTACGAGAATGCTGAACTGACCGTAAACTATTATAATTTCCCTCATGTGTTTGATAGCGGTACTTGGTATTGGCGAGTGAGGTACCATACTTCGGCGGGCGGCTGGTCGGAATGGAGCAGCATTCGTAAATTTCGTATCGAGGAGCAAAATGTACCGTTCGTCATTCCTTCCGTCGAACAGCTCATGAGCCAGGTCGGCAACCAGCATCCGCGAATCTGGACCAAAGTCGATAAGCTGGCTGAGTTTCGCAGCTTAGCCCAGACTTCGGGCAAGGAGTTTTATGATGCGAAATATGCGTGGACAATGGCGAATTTAAGCAAAAATCCGCCACCAGCGCCGACTTCGGTTGACCGCGCCTATTCCGATAAAGTCGTCAATGAAATGATGGATATGGCTTTCGTCTATCTCATCTCGGGGAACATGGAGGTCGGAAATAAGGCGAAACAACGCCTGCTTGATATTGCGGGTTGGGATACGAATGGGGTTACAAGTTACATATCCCATGATCAGATTCATCGCTACATTACGTATAAGTCTGCGATGGCATACGACTGGCTTTATGACATACTGGAGCCCGTAGTAGAGAAGCCGAAGGTCCAAAACATGGTTCAAACCCGAACCGTAACAATGATGCAAGATCTCGTCAATAATCATTCGATTGCGAAGAATCCATTCGACTCACACGGTTGGACGGCGTTCGGCTATATCGGCATCATCGCAACGGCGATGCTTCACGATATCCCGGCTGCCGAGGATTGGTTCCGAAGTAGCGTTCCTGCCTACATCAACTTCATGCCGCCTTGGGGTGGGGAGAACGGGGGATGGTCTCAAGGAACAGGGTACTGGCAGTATTCGCATTTGTTCGGCAAGGAGTTTATGGATGTCCTTCTGTCTGCAACCGGATTTAATTTGTATGATAAAGCGTTTTCCCGGAACGAAGGCTTGTATCCGCTCTATGCGTGGCCGAAAGGCAGTCCGAAGGGCATCTTCGGTGATGGCAGCGAAGACTCGCCGGGAGGCTATAGCGTGTCCGCCTATACCCGTCTTGCCCAAATGAACGGAGATCCCCGATTGAAATGGGCGGCGCAGGCGGTAGGATCGGGCATGTACCCGGATTTGAGCAACTATTTCTACGGGGATAGTAATCTGGCCGTGAGACCGCCGGTCGATATGCCGGATTCCAGATGGTTTCAGGATATCGGGGTCGTGGCGATGCATTCCGAATTATACGATCCGGACGCCGTGTCGCTCTACTTTAGATCCAGCCCTTACGGTAGCTACAATCATATGCATGCCGATCAGAACAGCTTCATCATCAACGCCTTCGGCGAACCGCTAGCGATCGAAAGCGGGTTTTACGACGACTACGGCACTGACCATCACATGAATTACAACAAGCAAACGTTCTCCTCTAATGCGATTACTTACGATGGTAAGTACGGTCAGCCGATTAACGACATCAATGCCGATGGCAAAGTGGTCGGATTCGTCACGCATCCTGACTTTGACGCGGTGATCGGCGATGCATCCGTCGCTTATGGCACTGCCTTGTCCAAAGCGGGCCGCAATGTCATCTATGTCAGGCCGAATATGTTCGTCGTCATCGATCAACTGCAATCGAAGAGTACGGATGGAAACGAGTTCGCGTGGCGCCTGCATGCCGAGGATGAACTTAATCTCGATGCAGATCATGCCGGAGCGACGATTCTGAAAGGCGCAGCGGGCCTCAAAGTCCGATTCCACGCGCCGCTAAATCTGCGAACGGAATACGAGGACCAGTTTCTTGGCATCGACGGATCGGAAATAAAACCTGGCGGGGCGTACGCCGGCGAGCAGCAGAAGCATGCGGCATTCATTACGCCGAAGACGGAGAAGGCGACGTTCGTCTCGACGCTGGAAGCCTATAAACGGGATTCGGCACCACAGAATGTTGTTTCGGAGAACCATGGGAATTACATGAAGTTGACGTTCGCGGACGGTACTGTCGTGTACATCCGGATGACAACGACAGGGGATGAAGTCGATGCAGGCAGCGTTCGATTTAACGGAACCGCTGTAGCGCTGAAAGGCGATTCCGTGCTGCTTGTCGACGGAACAAAGGTCGTCAAAGACGGCGTGACGTTGATCGAGAGCGACCAACCGTCCACGGTCGTGTATGGACGCGATCAACTGTCCGTGTCAAGCCCGTCGGATACACAAGTTGCTTTGTATGCTCCGGGTGTGGATCGCCTACGCGATGGCAGCAACGGATCGGATATTCCGCGTGGCGGATCGGTGACTGACGGCATGGGACTGCGCGGTGTGCATTGGGATACGTCTGGAAGCACGCTGACTGTTCATGTCGAGAAGGGGCAGCGCGAATTCAAGCTGAACCATATCGCGATGCCGCAGCCGCTCCCCGACTTGACGCTGCAGACCGTCATTGACGGCGTGTATGGATCGACGACGCTGCATGCTTACAGCGACAAGGAAGGGGCATCCGTCGCTTGGGGGAAATTGACGAACGAAGCGGGGCTGTATGAGGTGGAGGAGGCCCCATCTGGCTTGCTGTTCGAGCGGCATGGGCAGCGGCATAGCGTTTACCTCGAAGCGAACGCAGGCATCATATTGCAAGGCGCGACGGGCATGCTGAAGATGAAGAGGATTGGATCGGGAGCACCTTCCAATACCGAATTTTGGTCTAATCCGGATCAGATGAGGTCGAACTTATATTTTAATTGGCAGGAAGCGGAATCATTCGTCGCCTTCGGCGGCAAGAGCTTTACCAAATATTCGACCCGTCCTTTCCTGTCCGGCGGAGTCGGCTTAGCGGGCTGGGATCAGTCGGGACAGTGGGCGAAGTGGACGATGAATGTTCCGAAAGCCGGCAAATACGATCTCGTCCTGAAATATACGTCAGGTTTGCCGGCCGGCACGCTTGTAGGCCGATTGGCGATGATCGGAAATCAGGCGTACTATCTCGAGGCGCCTACGACTACCGACGCGAGTGGGAATCCCAACTGGGGGACGACTCCCGATGTTTGGAAAGGACTCCGAGTCAAGACGGGGCAGCAGCTGGCGGCAGGTCCTGTCGATATTACGCTGTGGCACGCCGGCGGCGCGATGAATCTGGATTGGATCGGATTGATCGAAGAGCAATCGGACGAGGAACGGCCGTTAGCGCCCACCAATCTGCAGCTGGCTTCGCAATCGGACTCGACCGCTACCGTCAGTTGGGCGGCGTCAACTGACAATGTCGGAGTGAAGGAATATGTTGTCTATGCAAATGGCGTGCAAAAGCTGGTTGTCCCGAGCGGCACGACCACCGCGACGATCACGGGATTGACAGTAGGGAAGACGTATTCGGTTACTATTGTGGCTGTGGATACGAGCGATAATCGTTCCCTAGATAGCGTGCCACTCAGCTTTGCGGCGATCGATATGAGTGCTCCTGTATGGGGTGAGGCGGCCTCGCTCCTTACGAGTCATCTTTTCCCGAGCACGGCAAGGTTGACGTGGAGCTCAGCAACGGACAATTCGGGCAATGTAGCCGCGTATTCGATCTATCGAAAGGATGGAGCCCAGGCGTCCTTCATGAAAGTAGGAACGGTTGCGGGACATGTGAACGCATATGACGTGAAAGACCTGCAGCCAGGAGCAACCTATACGTTCCGGGTGCAAGCGTCGGATGCGCAAGGCAACGAAACCAGCGATGGACCAAGTTTTTCGGTCACGATGCCAGGTGCGGTAAGCGTCGGCGAATATTATGAATCGTTCGATCACCTGCCTGCGGGCAATGTGACCGACAGTAACTGGAAAGTAGATTTGAAAACCGGGTCGACGTCGACGGTAACGATAGAGCCGTCTCCCGACTTAAGCGGCAACGTACTGCAGGTGAAGGATTCGACCAACGCGAACATAGATGACTTCACGGTAGACCCGATTGTGACGAGAATGAACACGGCACTAAGCGGGAAGGTCACCTTCGAAACCCGATTCATGTTTAAGAAACTGAGCGACACGAGCCCCGACTCCGATAACTTCGAGCTTAATCTTCGCAGCTTCGGGACGGATGTCGTAAGGTTCACCGGCTTCTCGGATGCGTCATTCGGATACTGGAAGCTGGATAACAGCATCCTTTCGTCGTTCAAGATTCCGAAGCAGAACGGTTTCGCGCTGCCACGCGACCAATGGATCACGCTACGCTTCGATCTGGATACAGCGACGAAGAGGTATGACATCACGTTACAGGCAGATGCGTTCAAGGGCTACACCGGATTGGTGGAAAATGGCTCGCTGAATCGGTCGACCGGTGTCTACAAGGTCATAGGGATTCCGTTTTACAACGCCCCTACTCTCGAGGGGATCGATTCGTTCCGCTTCAGTACGAATCGATACGCGGGCAAGTACCTGTTCGATTACGTGACGATGTACGATTCTACGGAAGACACGACACCTCCCTCGTGGGAAGGAACGGGTGCAGTTCGGCCGGTTCAGCTATTTCCAAGCGTAGCAAGAGTGGAGTGGGATCCGGCAACGGACAACTCGGGCAAAGTGGCCTCGTATTCGATCTATCGGAAGGATGCCGCGCAGATGGACTTCGTGAATGCAGGTACGGTTACCGGCGGCGTGTACGGGTATGACGTAACCAGTCTGACGCCGGGGGGCACCTATACGTTCCGGGTTCAGGCCGCGGATAGCAAGGGCAACGTATCGACAAATGGTCCGAGTACGACGCTGACCATGCCTGCCGCAAGCAGCAGCGGCGAGTATTATGAGTCGTTCGACGACATGACGACGGGCAATGTGACCGCCAGTAATTGGACGGCGACACTCAAAACCGGGTCGACGTCGACGGTAACGATCGAGTCGTCTCCGGATTCAAGCGGCAAAGTTCTGCAGGTGAAGGATTCAACCTACGCGAACAATGATGATTATACGGAAGACCCGATTGTGACGAGAACGAACGCGGCGCAAAGTGGGAAGGTCACGTTCGAAACCCGATTCATGTTTAAGAAGCTGAGCACCGACTTCGGCAACTTCGAGCTCAAGCTGCGCAGTGCAGGTAATGATGTCGTGCGGTTCACCGGCTTCTCGGACGGTACATTCGGCTATTTTAACAATGTGACGGCCTACAAGATCCCTAAGTCCACCGGCTTAACTTTGCCGCGCGACCAGTGGGTCACGCTCCGGATCGATTTGGATACGGTAACGAAGACGTATGATCTCTCGGTGCAGACGGATGCGCTCAAGGGCTATACCAGTTCGACGGATGCGGGTTCGGTGAATCCGACTACCGGCGAATATAAAGTCAGCGGGGTCAAATTCTACAATAACTCGTCTGCGACTTCGATCGATACGTTCCGGTTCAGTACGAATCGGTTTTCGAGTAAGTACTTGTTCGATTATGTGGCGTTGTATAAAAAAACGGTCGCTCCAGCGGATGCTACTTTCACCGCCGATAAGACGACGCCTACCAATTCGGATGTCGCCTTGACGATCCATTACCCTGTCGACGCTGCGATAAAGGAATATAAAATAGGCTCCGGCGGCACGTGGACGGCATACGCAGCCCCACTCGTCCTCTCCGCAAATGACACAGTGTATGCCCGGGGAACGAGTGCGGGGGGCAAGGTGTCAAATGTAACGAGCTATACGGTAAGCAATATCGATCGGACCGCTCCAGTAACAAGTGCTAATGCATCCCCGTCGCAGCCGGACGGGCTGAACGGAACGTACATGGGGCCGGTCACGGTCACATTCTCTGGCAGCGACGACGTATCGGGTGTGGCTAAAACAGAATTCAGCCAGGATAACGGGACTTCCTGGGAAACCTATACGGCTCCAGTCACGTTCGACAAGCAAGGGTCCTACAGGTTACTCTTCAAGTCGACGGATCGGGCGGGAAATGTTGAGCCTGCCAAGCAGCTCGGCTTTACGCTTGCTGCGACCGCCGTCAAGGTGCAGCTCAAGGACAGCAACGGCAACCCGCTGAGTGGCGGCGTCATATCGTATTATGACGGCGTCTGGAAAGATTTCGGAGTCACTGACGCTTCCGGAACGGTTAGCAAATCGCTGCCGAACAAGTCCTATGCCTTTGCGATTATATATGAAGGAACACGCATGCAGAAGTCGCAAAACACGGGAACAGACGCTGTTGTCCTCTTCCAGACGGTAGACGTCAAGGTACAGCTGAAGGACAGCCAAGGGAATCCTCTTAGTGGAGGCAGCGCAAGTTATTACGCGGGGAGCTGGCGGACGATCGGCACTGCAGTGAATGGCGAGATCAGCAAAGAACTGCTGCCCGGATCCTATACCTTCTCGATGACGTACGAAGGCACGCGATTGCAGAAGGAGCAGAATACGTCGGTAAATGCCGTCATCGTCTTCCAGACGGTGAACGTCAAGGTACAGCTGAAGGACAGTCAGGGGAATCCACTTAGCGGCGGCAACGCTAGTTATTACGCGGACAGCTGGCGGACGGTCAGTACGGCCGTCTATGGTGAGATCAGCAAGGAGCTGCTGCCTGGGTCTTATACCTTTGCGATGACATACGAAGGCACGCGCATGCAGAAGGAGCAGGATACGTCGGTGAATGCCATCGTCGTCTTCCAGACAGCGAACGTCACGGTGCAGTTGAAGGACAGCCAAGGCAATCCGCTTGACGGTGGCCAGGTTTCCTATTACGCAGGCAGCTGGCGGACATTCGGAACGACAAGCGGCGGCGGCGTGACGAGCAAGGAGCTGCTGACCGGCTCGTATACGTTCAGTATCGCATACGGAGGAAGACGCAAGGAAAGCGTAGCCGATACCACCGTAAGCCCAACGATTGATTTTCAGATGTGATTCTATTTGTTGGTTGCTGTCCCAAAAAGGTTTATAGACCTTTAGGGGTATCTACCATGAAGATGGTTACACCTGTCCATGAGGACTTCCGCCAATAGGGGGAGGTCCTTTTTGGGCAGCATTGTTCTTAACGGAACGGCAAGCCGCTAAAGTGGATGAAATGAGCTGAAAATTGAATTGACGGAATGAGAGGGTCTTATTTTATGAAATTTGTGCTATTCGAAGCTGAAAACAACGGAATAGCATCTCTACGTTCCTCGTTTCTTTAATTTGAGCATATTTCACGGAAATAGCGTCGCTATGTTCCCTTTAGTGGAAGCCTAGCATTGGTAGATGGATGCATTGTGCCCTTGAAGAAGCTGATCTTCACATGTATTTAACATTTTTGGGATAGCTCCTTTTCTTGAATATATGTTTTGAGTTAGGAGGAAGGCAAAGCTTCCCCCCTTTTTAGCATAGATATTTGCTGATTTTGCTGAGTGAGAGTGTGGACGTGTGCATATTCCTTCGTTAAATAACTATTTTTCTGATGTTTTTTCTGAGCTGTGAGAGAAGTGAGAGTTAGGAAGGTAAGTTGTACAGCATAGATCGACTGAGCCTAGGTTGAGTAACTCAGAAGATGAGAAACTTGATTAGGTATGTTGTAGAAACTGCAACAATTGCTGCCTAGATCCCGCGTTTCTCGCTTAGTTGTTGCATAATTTACAACAGTTGGTCTCCATACAGGCGATTTTGTAAGAAATGGGCTCGAAATGTTGTACGAAATGCAACTTCAAGTTGCAAAATAGCCATAAGCCAGGTGAATTGTGTAGGAAATACAACATTGGTAACCACTATACCCATTTTCCATCATGAAAGCTAAATGATTCTAAAATCAAATTTTGGAGTATGCCTACCAGTGGTGAGGAGCATTATGAATATAATGATAGACTCTAATGTGCAATGGACGAGTAATCTGTTTTTTTAGAGTCTGATCTACTTTACTGAAATTGGTATTTTTTTTAACAGAATGGAGAAAAGTTTAAGCTTTATCGGTTCCGTTTATATACGCTGAAGGAATGGGCAGCTACTCTAATATCAAACAAGAGAAAGGAGGAAAAATGTAAGCGGATACATGAGGGGTTATCAAGGGAGGAGCGTGAGAAAAGGACAGTCTGCTTGAGCAAGTTTGAACTAGACGGCCAGCAGAAAGCTTGTCGAAGGAACCGAACAGACGGGGTTTCTTCCAAATGAAATGAAGGGAATGATGAAGTTGACGGGTTGGATCAGAAAACGAACGATCGCTATAGGAATGATTGCCGCATTGACCGCGAGTTTGTTTCATGCATGGCCGTTTGCTCCTTCCCCTGTCGCTGAGGCGGCGGTGGTTTTCCCATCGGATACGGGGTTAGCTGTTAAGTTCAGCCCTCCGGATTTTGTCGTGACGACACAGAACCCGCCCGATTTCCGATGGCCGGCTGTCACTGGTGCGGATAGCTATGATGTACAGGTGAGTCGCAGCGCTTCGATGACAACCATCGACTACGAGATAACGTTGCTGAACGTGAACTATTACAATTTTCCTCAACAATTCAATTACGGTACCTGGTATTGGCGGGTCAAGTACCGTACTTCGGCAGGCGTCTCGTCGGATTGGAGCGCAATCCGCAAATTCCGCATCGAGGAGCAAAATGTCCCGTTCGTCGTACCTTCCGTCCAGCAGCTCATGAGCCAGGTCGGAACTGAGCATCCGCGAGTATGGGCGAAAAAAGATTCGCTGGCCGCGTTTTGCAGATTGTCCCAGACGTCAGGAAAGGAGTTCTATGATGCGAAGCTGGCGTCGGTCAATGCGAATTTGCCTAAAACGCCGCCGCAGGAGCCGACTTTAGGGCAGTCCAACCTCAAGGACTATACCTACCATGCAGTCGACGAGATGCTGGATATGGCCTTCATCTATCTCATATCGCAGAATGCGGTTGTCGGGAATAAGGCGGTACAACGACTGGTGAGCATCGCCAATTGGAAGACGGGGGACAATGATCCGACGGGTTACACAACCAACGATCAGGTACATCGCTACATTGCCTATAAGTCTGCAATGGCATACGACTGGCTTTATGATGTACTGGGTGCTGATAAAGCAACTGTAAAGAATATGATTCAAACGCGAGCCACAACGATGAGGAGTCATCTTTCCACGATTCCAAGTATGCCGTTCGACTCCCACGGCTGGACGGCATTCGGTTACCTTGGCATTATTGCGACGGCGATGCTTAACGATATTCCGGAAGCCGCGTCGTGGTTCAACTTTGTCGTTCCCGCCTACACGAACATGATGCCTCCGTGGGGCGGAGAGAACGGGGGATGGGGCCAAGGAACAGGGTACTGGCAGTGGTCGTCCTTGTTCGGCAAGGAGTTTGTGGATGTTCTTCTTTCTGCAACAGGCTTTAATTTGTACAAAAAAGCGCATTCCCGGAACGAAGGCCTATATCCGCTTTATGCGTTCCCGAAAGGCAGCCCGAATGGGATCTTCGGCGATGGCAGTCAAGACGCTCCAGGCGGCCCGAGTGTAACCGCCTATACCCGGCTAGCGCAAATGAACGGCGATCCTCGGCTGAAATGGGCGGCTCAGGCAGTCGGAACGGGTATGTACCCGGATTTGAATAACTACTTCTATGGTGACAGTAATTTAACGGTGAGACCGCCGATGGATTTGCCGGATTCCAAGTGGTTTCCAGACATCGGGCTCGTGGCGATGCACTCCAAATTATACGATCCGGATGCCGTATCGTTCTACTTCAGATCCAGTCCTTACGGCAGCTACAATCATAGCCAAGCCGATCAAAACAGCTTCGTCATCAACGCCTTCGGCGAACCGCTCGCAATCGAGAGTGGGTATTACGACGATTACGGCACCCCCCATGATATGAATTTTTCGAAGCAAACGTTTTCCTCTAATGCGATTACCATCGATGGGAAGTACGGCCAGAAGATCAACGATATGGATGCCAAGGGCAAAGTGGTCAGCTTCGTCACGCACCCCGACTTCGACGCGGTGAGCGGTGACGCAACCGACGCTTACAACAGAAATGTCAATGTTTTGTCCAAAGCGGGCCGCAGTGTCATCTATGTCAGGCCGAATATGTTCGTCGTCATCGATCAGCTGCAATCCGCAAATACGGGAGGCAACGAGTTCGCATGGCGTCTGCATGCCGAGGATGAGCTTCAGCTCGATCAGGATAAGGCCGGAGCGACGATCCTGAAGGGGGGAGCGGGCCTCAAGGTCCGATTCTACACTCCGCAAAATCTGCGCACGGAATACGAGGACCGGTTCCTCGCCTTCGATGGAACGGAAGTACTGCCTAACAAGGTGTACGGCGATGGGCAGCAGAAGCATGCGGCATTCATAGCGCCGAAGACGGATAAAGCGACGTTCGTCACAACTTTGGAAGCCTACAAGCGGGATTCGGCGCCACAGAACGTTGTGTCGGAAAACAAAGGGGATCACATGAAGCTGACGTTCGCGGACGGTACGATCGTCTACATCCGGTTGACGGCAGGCGGGGAAATCAATGCGGACAGCGTTCGCTTTGACGGGACCGCAGTTGCGTTCAAAGGCGATACGGTGCTGCTCGTCGACGGGACGAAAGTCGTCAAGAAAGGCTTGAGCGACGTCACGTTGATCGCGAGCGATCAGCCGTCCACGATCGTATACGGACGAGATCGGCTGTCCGTGTCCAGTCCTTTGAAATCGCAGGTTGCCTTATTTACTTCAAACACTGTCAACAGTCTACGTGATAGCATCAGCGGGGCGAGCATTCCATCCGGCGGATTGGTTACGCAAGGCTTGGAAAATCGCGGCGTGCATTGGGTCATGTCCGGAAGTACGCTGACCGTTAATGTGGAGAAGGGGCAGCGGGATTTCAAGTTGAATAGTGCGCCGCAGCCGCAGCCGCTCCCCAGTGTAACACTGCAGACCGTCGTCGACGGCGTGCCTGGATCGGTGATGCTGAATGCCTACAGCGACACGACAGGGGCGTCCGTCGCTTGGGGGAAATTGACCAACAGTGCGGGTTTGTACTCGGTGGAGCAGGCTCCTACCGGCTTGCTGTTCGATCAGCATGGACGTTCGCGCAACGTCTACCTCGAAGCGAACGCAGCTGTCATTCTGCAAGGAGCGACCAGTCCGCTTACGCTGAAGAAGATTGGACCGGGTACCCCTACTAGTACCGTTTCGTGGTCGAATCCGGATCAGATGAGGTCGAACTTGTACCTTACATGGCAGGAAGCGGAGTCGTACGTCGCTTCCGGCGGCAGGAATCTCGAGAAAATCTCTCAGTCGTTCCTGTCCGGTGGAACCGGCTTGGGGAGTTGGTATGAGTCGGGACAGTGGGCGAAGTGGACGATTAATGTTCCAAGAGCGGGCAAATACGATCTCGTCCTGAAATATACGGCGGACTGGGATCAGCCGGCTGGCACGATTACGGGTCGATTGGCGATGGTCGGAGATCAGGCGTACTATATCGGGGCGCCGAAGACTTCCGGTACTGGAGACAATGCGATTGATTGGCAGGGACTCAGGGTCAAGACGGGGCAGCAGCTAGCAGCCGGCCCTGTTGATATTACAATGTGGCATGCCAGCGGCAAAATGAAGCTAGATTGGATCGGATTGATCGAAGCGAAGACGGACGAGGCACGGCCGTCAGCGCCCACTAATTTGCAGCAGGTTCTTCCTCAAGAGGAAACCAAAGCAACCGTTAGTTGGACGCCGTCGACCGACAATGCCGGGATGAAGGGATATGATCTCTATGTGAATGGCATGCAGAACAAATTCGTTCAGAACAGCTCGACCACGGGTACGATCTCGACCGATATCACGGGCTTAACGCCTGGAAAGACGTACTCGGTCAAAGTTGTGGCAGTGGACACGAGCGATAATCGTTCTCTGGATAGCGGAAGCGGGGCGATCAGCATCTTGACGATCGATTCGCATGCTCCTTCATGGGGAACATCGCTTTGGCTCAGGTCGGATCGTCTATTCCCGGATACGGCAAGGTTGACGTGGAGCCCCGCAACGGACAATTCGGGTACGGTGGCAGCGTATTCGATCTACCGGAAGGCTGGAACATCGTCCTTCGAGAAGGTCGGGACGGTTGCCGGACATATGAGCGCATTCGATGTGAACGGCTTGCAGTCGGGAATAACCTATACGTTCCAAGTACAAGCGGCGGATGCGAAGGGCAACGAGTCGGGTGACGGACCAGTTATGCAGGTCAAGATGCCAGCTGCAGTTAGCGGTGGCGAGTTTTATGAATCGTTCGACAACTTGACGGCAGGCACTGTGCCATCCGGCAATTGGTCGGTAACGACGAATAACGGGGCGTCGGTAACAATCGAGCCGTCTCCGGATTCAGGAGGCAAGGTCCTGCAAGTGACGGACCCGTCGGACAGCGGTGCTACGAATGACGCACTGGTAGTGAGATCGAACGCGGGGCTAAGCGGAAAGGTCACGTTCGAAACGAGGTTCATGTTCAAAAAACTGACCACCGCCGTTGGCAACTTCGAGCTCAAGCTGAGTGGCTCTTCGAAGGATGTCGTGAGGTTCGTCTATTTCTCGGATGGCACATTCGGCTATTATAAAGATAGCTCAACAAACTACAAGATCCCTAAGATTTTCTCCGACTTCAAGCTTCCGCTCGACCAATGGGTCACACTCCGCTTCGATCTGGATACGGTAACAGATACGTATGACATCAACATGCAAGCAGATGCGTTCAAGGGCTATACGCGATCGCCGGAAGATACAGGGTCGCTGAATCCGACAACTGGCGTTTACACGGTCAGCGGACTTAAATTCTACGACGGCTCGGATGCGTCAGCGATCGATACGTTCCGATTCGTCTCGCAAAAAAATACGGGTAAGTACCTGTTCGATTACGTAACGATGTACCCATCTAGGAGCGACACGACGGCTCCAGTATGGGGGGGGACGGCCGCGGTCCGGCCGGTTCATCTGTTTCCTAGCGCTGCAAGACTGGAATGGGATCAAGCGACGGACAACTCGGGCAATGTGGCCTCGTATTCGATTTATCGGAAGGACGCCACACAGTTGACCTTAATGGGGACGGTAGCCGGCGATGTGTATCGTTATGACGTAACCGGATTGCTGCCGGGCGGGACCTATACGTTCCAGATTAAGGCAACGGATGCGCAGGGCAATACTTCTGCAGATGGCCCGAGTACAGCGGTGACGCTGCCTGCTGCAGACAGCAGCGGCGCGTACTATGACTCGTTCGACGAATGGGAAATAGGTAATGTCTCGAATGGTAGCAATTGGGAGGTAGCGACGAACAGCGAGACGTCAGTATCGATTGTACAGACTCCGCACGCTAGCAGCAAAACGCTTCTGGTAACGGATAATGTCAACGATACGACGACTTCAAGTCCGATGATTACGAGAAAGAATGCGGCGCTAAGCGGGAAGGTCACGTTCGAAACCAGATTGATGTTTAAAAAAAATGACACCACAACCGGTAACTTCGAGCTTAAGCTGTACGGCCCTGTGGCTGAAGTTGTGAGGTTCACCTATTTCTCGGATGGCACACTCGGCTATTGGATAAATGGTACGACAAACAACAAAATTCCGAACTCCGGCTTCACGCTTCCGCTCGATCAGTGGGTCACACTCCGTTTCGACCTGGATACGGGAACGAAGAAGTATGACCTCACGATGCAGATAGATGAGCTCAAGAAATTCACCGGAACGCCGACCTCAGGTTCTGTGAATGCAACATCTGGCGTTTACTCGGTTAGTGGTCTTGATTTCTACAACAACTCGACAGAATCGTCGATCGGCACGTTCCGTTTCACCACGCAAAAGTATAAGAGCAAGTTCCTGTTCGATTACGTGGCGATGTACAAGTAAAGAGACCTTCTTTGGGAGGACCGGCCGCTGCCCGGCCGGTCCATTTGTTCCCGAAGGCAGCAAGCTAGGAATGGGCTCAGGATAGCCCAATAAATGAATAAGCTTTTTTACGAAAGTTGGTATTATTATTAGAAAAGCGTAAAGTAGTTGCAAAATGATCAGTTCTGTTGATTTACCGATGCTGAAGAGATGCCTTATGATGACGATATCAGGCAGGCTATCACATTTGAAAACGAATACATATTCGCTTGATGCAGAAGATTCAGTGTTCCGAAGGACAATAAAAAGGAGGGTGTATTCAACTTGATGAAGAGAAAAAAAATGAAAAATGGAGCCCTTGTATTCACCGTAATAACAGCGTTACTAGCAGGCTGTACGGGTAAAGAAAGCGGTACGCAGGTTCAAACGAATGCGCCTAGCCCGAGTACAACTGCGGGTGCAGCAGCCTCAGTCAAACCAGCTGAAGCGGCAACTCTACGTTTATTAACCGAGCTGTCAAGTGCCTGGCCTGTCAAGAAAGATTGGGCCGTATGGAAGTGGGTCAAGGAGAAGACGAACATCACGATCAATCAGGAGACGCAAACGGGTCCAGAGTCATTGGCACTTGCTATCGCATCCGGAGACATGCCGGATTTAATGTCTGTTTTTCCGCCTGACGCACAAAAGTATGGGCCGCAGGGTGCTTTTCTGGATTTGTCCAAACATCTGAACAAAATGCCTAATCTTAAATCTTTCCTTACTTCCAGACCCGATGTTGCTCAAAGAATGACGTCACCGGGTGGAGAAATGTACCATGTGCTTAATGATGGTATGGGGGCAGGAAACCAGACCGTCTATTTTTATAGGGATGATATTTTCAAGAAGCATTCTCTCCAGGAGCCGAAGACGTGGGATGAGGTATACGCAACCGCAAAGAAACTAAAGGAGCTATACCCTGATAGCTATCCATTCGTGTTCCGACATGGAATCAATACCTTGAAATATTTTGCTCCAGCTTTCGGTATTTTACCAACTTTCTATGAGGACAAAGCTACCGGTAAAATCAAGCATGGGGTGACCGATCCGGGTTTCAAGAAAATGGTGGAATATTTGAATAAGTTTCATAAGGAAGGTCTGACGCCGCCGGATTGGCTCTCGATGGACTATAAGGCATGGACACAATTCATTACAACGAACAAATCGTTCATGACCATTCAGTTTATCGGACAAATCGAAATCATGAACACGCAGCTTCAGAATGGCGGTAATGGCGCTCATTTGAAGTTCATGGCACCACCGATCGGCAACGGCAGCAAGGCGTATATCCCAAATACGAACTTTGAAGAATTCGGATTCGCCGTGTCCTCCAAAACGAAAAATTTGGACGCCGCACTTCGCTATCTTGACTTCATCTATTCCAAAGAAGGGAAAGACATTCTCAGTTGGGGTAAAGAAGGAGAAACCTATACAGTTGAAAACAACAAACGTAAGTTTCTGCCACGATTCAAAGAGCCTAATGACCTGCGCAAAGAAATGGGTATGTTTACGACAGGTGCTTATGGGCTGGCTGATTTTGAGGCCTCGAAGTCGCTCAGTAATGAAAATGAACAGTATTCTTACACGGAAGCTGCTAAGTATCAATTCCCTGTCATCAACGCGCTACCTCCGTTAACAAGCGAAGAGAAAAGTGCTATCTCGCTCTTAGAGGAGCAAATTAACAAATATTATGAATCATCTGTAGCCAAATTTATTTTGGGCGAGACCCCAATGACGCAGTGGGATGCATTCCTTGCCGAGTTGAACAAGATGGGCTCACAGAAGCTGATTGATGCCTATCAGATTGGATTGGACCGACTCAAAAAAAATAATAAGTAGTGAGTGATAACGATAGGGCTGAACGCTTGCTGACGGTGCTTCAGCCCTATCTCTTCAGGAAGGAGAACCAGCATTGAAGCCATCCATTTTAAAGCAAATAAAGCGTGATCAGATTTTTTTGCTGCTGCTGGCACCCGTGCTGGTCTATTATATTCTGTTCAGGTATGTTCCCATGTTCGGAATTGTCATATCTTTTAAGGACTACAATCTGTTCAAGGGACTGATAGGTAGTCAATGGGTAGGTCTTAAATATTACAAGCTGTTCCTTGAAAATCCCGATGCTCTTATCATTATCAAGAATACAGTAATGCTCGGGGGATATAAGCTCCTTTTTGGATTTCCTGCTCCCATCGTGCTGGCCCTTTTGTTGAATGAACTTCGGAGTACGGGGTATAAACGATTCGTGCAAACGGTGAGTTATCTTCCCTATTTTCTATCTACGGTAGTAGTTTCAAGCATAATTGTTATGTTACTATCGCCGAGCACCGGCTGGCTCAATCATATGTTTCAACGGTTGGGATTTCCCACCATCAATTTTTTGCAGCAATCCGAATGGTTTCGAACGATCTATGTCAGCTCGGAAATATGGCAGCAAGTGGGCTGGGGCTCTATTATTTTTCTCGCCGCAATTACGACCATTGATCCACAGCTGTATGAGGCAGCAAAAATGGATGGTGCTGGCAGGTTAAGGCAAATCTGGCATGTGACGCTTCCCGGAATTGCGACGACGGTGGTTATTATGTTTATTTTACAGATCGGTCATGTTCTGGAAATCAGTTTTGAAAAAGTGTTTTTATTGTCAAATGCAGCTACTTACGACACATCAGACGTCATATCAACATATGTTTACCGGGTGGGCCTATTGCAAAGTGGATTCAGTTACGGCACGGCTATTGATTTATTTATGGGGATCATCGGTTTCATACTGGTATATACGAGCAATAAGCTCAGCCGCAGATTTGGGGAAACAAGCCTATGGTAAGGGAGAAGATGAGGTTTGAATAAACGTACTAGTCTCTTTGACATTGTTAACGTCCTGCTGATGGGGATCTTCGCGTGTTGCATGTTGTTTCCCTTCATTCATATGGCAGCAGTTTCAATAAGCTCCTCCGAATATGTGACTGGAAATCAGATCAGTCTATGGCCAAAAGGCATTAATTTCGACGCATACAAAGCGGTTCTAAAGGACAATCGTATTCTGGTCGGCTACAAAAATACACTTATCTATGTTGTGCTGGGAACCACGCTTTCGCTTGTCTTCACTACGATGGGAGCCTATTCATTGTCGCGAAGAAATCTCGTCTTCGGCAGAACATTTATGATGATCATCGTGTTCACCATGCTGTTCACAGGCGGATTGATTCCGACTTATCTCGTTGTTCGCAGCTATGGTTTGTTAGATACCATATGGGCAATGTTATTGCCAGGTCTTGTTTCCTCCTGGTTCCTGATCATCATGCGCACATTTTTTCAAGGCATTCCCCGGGAGCTCGAGGAGTCTGGTAAAATCGACGGGCTGTCTGATCTGGGCATCCTAATAAGAATTATTCTCCCCTTGTCTAAACCTGTGATGCTGACGATTTCGTTGTTCTATGCCGTACAAATCTGGGGCAACTTCTTCTCCGCACTTATCTATATACGGGATGCCAGCTTATATCCGCTTCAGGTTACGATTCGGAATATCGTCCTGATCGGCCAACTCACGGACACCACCGTAAGTACGGCAATCGGAGAAAAGGCGGTCGTATTGGAATCGCTGAAGTATGCTGTTATTCTCGTGGGCACACTGCCAATTCTTTTGGTGTACCCTTTCATTCAGAAGCATTTTGTTAAAGGCTCAATGATGGGTTCTGTAAAAGGATAAATCATAGGCGGGAAAACAAAGAGGCTCGGAAAATGGGGGAGGGGATAAACGATGATTAAACCGTTTTGGAAGAGTAAATTGATGGAAATCGAAGCATGCATGTTGAATATCAAACTGGGAAAATCGAGGGTGCTGGCTTCATCTGCGGGTGGGAGAGATATCTATGCCGTTGAATACGGCGAGAAGGAGAGCTTCGGACGGAGAGCCAATTACAATTCGGCTTGCGGAGCGGGAAATCCAGAGCATTACGCGCGTAAAGGCAAGGATAACAAACCCGTTTTATTGATTGTCGGAGGCATTCACGGTGGGGAGCTGGAGGGCATCGTCGCCGTGATGAACCTCATCCAACTGCTCGAAACAGGGTCAGATTACCGGGGGAAACGGCATGATTATTTATTTGAAAATGCCCATAGATTCCGGCTGCTGCTCATCCCCTGCATGAATCCGGACGGACGAGCAAGGCTGCCGGTCGATTCATTGATCGATGTGCCATACGAGATGTTCGTCTATTATATGCAGGGAACGTGGAAAGACGGCACGCTTTGTTCATGGCCAGATTGCAAAGCGGTTCATCCCATCAAGGACGCTTCGGACTATCTCGGCTCTTATTTTAACGATGATGGCGTTAATCTGATGCACGACAATTTCTTTGCTCCGATGGCAGAGGAGACCCGTGCGCTGCTCGCGCTGGCCGATGCGGAAGCACCTGATCTATCCGTTTTGCTGCATGGTGGTGCAAATAATGAAAATCATTTTTGTGAAATTCCTTATTTGCCATATGCCGTCATGCAAAAACAGCAGGAGTTTAATCACAAACTTGTTGATGCTTTTGCGTTGCAGGAACTGCCATTTACGGAAAGGAATCAACTGGTGGTGGATGATGGGAGGAAGCCTAATCCTTCGTTTAATCTAACATCAGCCATCCACCACGTATGCGGTGGAATGAGCATGACTTTCGAATCCAATATGGGGCTGGAAGCTCCTGGAGTTAAATTAACGCCTGAAGAGATTCTGGACAGTCACTTCGTATTGTTTGAGGAAATGTTCCGGTTTAGCGTTATGTAAGGTTTTGGGTGCTGTCCTTAAGTAGATAATGAACTGTGACCCGAAAGATGGACACTTTGAGAAAAGTGACCTCTCTCGGGTCTTTTTACGTTAATAATTACACGTGGGATATAAGGTTTGAAAGAATCCATCTTCTTGGTTGAATGATATTGATGTTGTAAATAGTGCAACAATTCTGCCAAGATCCCGCCCAGTTCCTTTCGTTGTTGCATAATGTACAACAATTGGGCCCCTTACAGGCCATTTCGCAACAAATGGTCTCGAAATGTTGTACAAACTACAACTTCTACTTACAAAATAGTCTTTTGACGTGTGAATTGTTGTAGAAATTACAACATTGGTAACCATAATATAGCCGATCTACATTTGGGACAGCCCGTTTATTACATCGGATGGGAGCCTCTGTTTTTAGATTATTGTTTTATTGTTTAGTAAAATTGTTGAATTTATTCAACATGAAATCATGGAACTTATAGTTGGCTGTTCTCGATTACAAGATAGATAAGGCTACTTTCACAACGTCCTCTAGAGATTGCCGATCTGAAGCGGTTTTGCCCAGTACATAAAGGCCGTTACGCGTATTAACCAAAAACCGTGAAAGCTCGCGTAGCGTATGGTGGAACTTCATTTTCCCGTCTTTTTGGGCCTTCAACAGAAATTGATAAAATCGGGACTCCATATCGAGGTTAAAAGCTTCAACCCTACTGGCGATACCGGGATCGATTGCTGCCAGTTCCATGGCCGTATTTGCTATAAAACATCCCCTTCGTTGTGTCCCGTTACCCAAGGCACTGTCGATCACCTTTTCAAAGAAACGGGAAAGCACTTCTTTGGGAGAACCTTCTTCCTCTAAGATGGAAAAAAGTCTATATTTGGGAACTTGACGGAACCGATCCAGGCAGGTCAAGAAAAATTGATTTTTGTCTCCGAACGTATCATACAGGCTTCCGCGGTGAACCCCCGTCTGTTCCACGAGGTCTTGAATAGAAGTTCTTTCGTAGCCTTGCTGCCAAAATAGCTCCATGGCTTTATCTAATGCGAGTTCTTGATCAAATTCTTTCGGTCTGGGCATAGGATAACCTCCTTAAGGATAGTATAGTTATTTAAGAACGGTTAGTCAAAATAAATGACTAATATTCTATGGGAAATCATCAACACGGCTTTAAAAAACCATTATATATCCTTATAACCAAATATTATAGTTGACTGATCATTCTTAAATGGCGTATAGTTGGGCTTAGATAACGGAGCCGATAATTGTTATCTCGCTGTCTATTTAAGAATGATCATTCTTAAACGATACATTAATTGGGAAGGAAGAATTCTGGATGACTCTATTATTCACTTATCACATATGGGGAACTATAAGAAGAATAAAGTATGAGGGAGGGGTAAACAATGACGTTTAAGATAAAGAACACTTCTAGCCATGTGAAAGATCAGGGTGTTATGAAAGAAGGTGTGGTTACCCTTCTACTCGGTATAACGATCGTACTCGTCATCATGAACACGATGATGTTTAATTTGGCTTTACCTGCTGTTTCAAAAGATTTTCATCTGTCTGCTTCATCAACATCGTGGATTGTGACGGGCTACTCCATAGTATTCGCGATGGCATCCATTACGTATAGCCGATTAGCTGATTTCATTCCTATCCGAAGGCTTTTTATTATAGGAATTTTATTTCTGAGCCTGGCGGCAATCGCCGGATTGTTCAGTAACAATTTTATCATGCTGCTCATCGTTCGCATTCTACAAGCATCTGGAGCAGGTTCAATCCCAGCCTTGTCCCTAAATTTGATTTCCCGTTATGTTCCAATCGAGCGACGGGGTAAAGCAATGGCTCTGATCATGTCATCCATTTCGCTTGGTCTTGGATTAGGTCCGGTTGTAGGTGGAGCCATTGTCCAATACCTAGGCTGGCACATTTTGTTCGCCGTGACGGCAGTTACTTTGCTGTTAGTACCTTTTTTTGTAGTGCTCATTCCTAAAGAAGAGCCGCGGAAAGGGTCTTTTGATGCCCTAGGCGCACTATTTATTGGCGTTGGAACAACAGGACTGCTTCTTTTCTTAACCAACCATTCATGGTTTATGCTGTTGATTGGGCTTATCGCTCTTGCCTTATTTATAGTTCGCATTCGATCGGTTAAGGAGCCTTTCGTTCTCCCATCACTATTCAAGAATCGGTCATTTCTCATTCTAGGAGCAGTGGGGATTGCAGCGTATCTATGTAGCTTTGCTACACTATTCCTAATGCCGCAGATTCTTGTTAAACAGTATGGCCTAAGTGCTATTCAAGCAGGGCTTGTCATTTTTCCAGGCTCGATTTTAGCCGTGTTCGTTTCCCGACGGGTCGGCCGTATCATTGATGCGCGTGGAAACAATACGATTATCAGATTTCTACCTTTGTTCCTTCTCGCTTCTGTTATTTTGTTCGCTTTGTTCGAAGGAACTTCTTTTGTTTCGATCATGTTAATTTACATGTTAATGAGTGTTAGTATCACTATCTTGAATAGTAGTGTATCCAATGAAATGTCTAGAATACTGCTGCCTTCGCAGATTGGATCTGGACTCGGTCTATTTCAGCTTCTTCAATTTTTTAGCGGAGCCTTTGGTGTTGCTATGTCAGCAAGTGCCCTTGTTTGGCAGAAGAACATTCCTCTAGCGAGTGCTTATAGCAACATTTATTGGGGACTAGCGATTGTTGTAATCTTATCCATCGGTTGCGCGATCGGTTACCTCCGATTGACATTAAGAAAACCACAAATGGCATAAGTTTTAAATAAGAATCATCTTTTGGACTAAAACTAAAAATTAATCTCAGGGGGAAAGATAGTTCATGAATACAGTTAAACAAAATGGAGCAACAGCAGAAACCATTGATACTTCCCTATTCTTCGAACAAACGGAAACGAGCAGAGCTGCAGGACTTGAATATCTGGAACGGCTTGCTAGGAGAAAAGACAACAGAGCACCGCTAGTTAGACCTGAATCCGTACAAGCGCAAATAAAGGGAGCTATGGCATGGGGTACGAAATCATCCTTCGACCAACTGGGAGAGATCAAACAGCCCGTTCTTGTAGCTAATGGAGACAACGATATTATGATTCCGACTATCAATTCTTATATGGTGTCCCAGCGTATTCCTAATGCACAATTGATTATTTATCCGGATTCCGGTCATGGATTCCTGTTCCAATATGCGGATTTGTTTGCCGAACATGTTTCTATGTTTCTAAATAGAGACTAATGCGACGATTTGTTTAAATATATAAACCCCAGACCCTCAGCCCATTGCTGTGGGTCACTTTTTGTTATTCAACCAAAGGCTATAGTTCCATTAAGTCTAACTTTTTTCAAAAAGTTTTTAATAAGTTCAAAGGGAATAACCTCTGAATAAAGAAATAAACAGTAGCAGGTATTCTAAACTGGAGGCTGAATATGGGAAAAACGTTATTTCATCGGCTGCTGCTTTCGTATGTACCGATCTTTTTTATCGTGGTCACGTTTACGTTTTTCGTGTTTTTTCAGCTGCTAAGCGAGCAAAGCCGGAAAGAGGCGCTGAACGCCAACAAAATGCTGTCACTGCAGGCAATGCGCCTGATCGATACCTCCCTGAAAGCGATTGACAATATGGTGATGACCGAATCGATTAATAATAACCAATTGATTGATTTCTTTAATAATGAAGCAAAAGATAACGTTTACATCAACATAAGTGCGGTAAAAAAAATGCAGGATATGATCTCCTCCTATCCAATTATAGATTCGATCTATTTGGTGCGTTTTGAAGACAATTTTGTTCTCAGTAATGCGACAAGCGATCAGCTCAGCAATTATAAGGATGAGCCGTTCATTAAACGAGCCATGGTTCCGCAGATGTCCAAACACTGGTCGGGCGTTAGAGACTTTGAGCAATTTTCGGTAAAAGGCAGCAAGCCTGTTGTCAGTCTTGTCCGGGGGGCGCCGTTCATAACGAGCGAGAAAGGAATGATCGTTGTAAATGTGGCGACCGATTCTTTGCAAAAAAATATAGCCGATCTGTACGATTCGAAAGCAAGCTTTATCGGGGTTCAGGACGCATCAGGCAAAGATTTATTTAAAGATTCAAGCTCTAATGAACAAGCAAGGGTATTCTCCAATTACGTATCGAGCTATACAGGATGGTCCTATCAAAGCGGACTTGTCAACGGCAGGGTGTTTCATATCGTCTCCTCTCTGTATAACGTGTGGTTTATTATAGGGATCGTGATGATTGTGTTTGGATTCATATGGCTCGTTTATGTGACCAGACGCAATTCCAAGCCGCTTGAGCAGATTGTGGCGCGTATTCGAGGTTACCGTCTTCCGCTGTCAGGTAGTTTGTCTAAGGAGGGCGGGGATGAGTTCTCGTTCATCGAATCGGCGCTCGTAAATATTATTGAGCAGTCCAATCAGTATCAGCAAAAGCACAAAGAAGACATGCATCTTCGAACGAAGTATTTGTTTCATCAGCTCATTGAAGGCGGTACGGGATTAACGATCGATGAATGGATGGAAGAAACGAGCAGTCTGCAGCTTCCGCGCCCTTCCGACGGACAAGTAGTGCTAGTGATCGAAATGGATAAATACAACGACTTTTGCCGCCAATACTCGCGCATAGACCAGAATCTGCTTAAATTCGCGCTTCGCAGCGTCATTCAAGAGCTTGCGCCCAAGCATGAGCTCGAGCTGTGGGCAGAGTGGACTTCCGCGTCTCAGCTCAGCGTCATGGTGTTCGTCGATAGCGAGGAGGAGGCCAGCGAGCATTCTGTGATTCTCGAGCTTTTTGAGAGCGTTCGTGTGTGGACGCAGGATAACTTGAAGTTTACGGTAACTATTGGTATCGGCGAGCAGGTTGAACAACTTTCCGATGTTGCAAATTCATACAAAGAGGCGCTTACGGCGTTGAAACACAAAATTGTGCTCGGGGAAAACCGGATCATTACAAGCAAACACATCGCAAATCACGGCCAAGCAGAAGTCTTCTCGCATCTGAACGCGATTCGCTCCATTGTCCAGTTGTTCAGATTGCTCGATGACGAATGGAAGCCGAAGTACGACGAACTTTTTGGAGAAATGAAACAGGGGCTGCTGACGAAAGATGAGATTACGAATCTGATGAATTATTTAATTTACTATTTGGGCCGGGAAATGGCGGGCATGACGAAAGAGTTTCAAGAAATATGGGTAAGGGACGGTTTGCCGAAGCTCAGCGAAACCATTGATAATAGCCATTCTCTCGATCAAATGCGGGAAGAGACTCTGGCTGTGCTGAATAGTCTGGGCACTGTTTTGCAGGAAGCGCAGGAGCAGCGTCTTCATGCAGCTACGATTCGTGATATGCGAAAATTCATCGAAGAGCAATTCGCCAATCCGAATATGTCGCTTGAGTATCTCAGTTCAAACTTCAACATCAATGCCAAATATGTAAGTAAGCTGTTTAAGGAAGAGACCGGACAGAAGTTCGTAGACTTCCTGATCGATATCCGCATGCAGGTTGCGCAGCGTCTCCTTACGGAATCGCAAGCTTCCATGCAGGAGGTAGCCGAACAGGTCGGTTATACGAGCGCGATTTCATTCAGCCGCGCGTTTAAGAAAGTGATTGGCTGCTCCCCTAGTGAATTCCGTGAGGAAGCGGCACGTAGGCAACTGGGTGAAATTGGTTAAGTGGTAGAAAAGAGTTTGCAGAGCTTGTTCACCTATCAGTTTAATATTGGTTATCTAGCAGCAGCTCCGGCTATTAACCGGAGCTGCGCGTATTTTCAGGCTATGCGAAAAAGGTTAGGGCCACGATTCTTGTTTCTTGCAGCAACCTGTTATCGCACTCTAGTATTAGGATATGAAAGCGCAATCAGTACAGACGAAAGGAGAAGGAGCTAATGTCAATCATCCAAAAGGAATTAAGGACGTCCACACCTCCAAACCACAGCAAGCAGCATAAAACGGCAATGCCCGGCAGCAAGTCATCTTTCAACATTGTTGGGAAAAAGATGAAGCGTCACTGGCAGTTATATTTGGTTGTATTGCTGCCGCTTCTTTATTTGGTCATTTTTAAGTATATTCCTATGGCTGGTGTTGTCATTGCTTTCAAAGACTACAACGTCATCAAAGGCATTTGGGGAAGTCCCTGGGTCGGATTGAAATATTTTGAACAATTTTTTGAATCGCCGAATTTTTGGTTGTATATGAAGAACACGCTCGGCATCAGTATGTACGGTTTGCTTGTTGGTTTTCCAGCCCCGATCATACTGGCGTTGGCTTTAAATGAAATACGCAACGGATTTTTCAAAAAGAGCGTGCAGATGGTCACTTACGCGCCTTACTTTATTTCAACGGTTATCATGGTGTCCATTCTCATCGTAACACTGTCGCCGAACGTCGGAATCATCAGCAAGTTTCTGCAAATGCTCGGTGTGGATAACACAAACTTCATGGGCATCCCCAGCTTGTTCAAATCGATCTATGTCTGGTCAGATGTTTGGCAGTATACGGGTTACGGTGCCATCATTTATATAGCGGCTCTGTCAGGCGTTAACCCTGAACTGTATGAATCGGCTAAAGTGGATGGCGCGTCCAGACCTCAGAAGATCATCAATATCGATATCCCAAGTCTGATCCCAGTTTCCGTCATCCTGCTCATTTTGAATTTAGGTAACATAATGAAGCTTGGCTTCGAAAAGATATACTTGATGCAAAATCCACTCAACGTCAGCACGTCGGAAGTCATTTCGACCTATGTGTACAAGGTGGGTCTGCTTAGCTCTAGCTTTAGCTTCTCAG
The DNA here is from genome assembly GCF_013141785.1 of Paenibacillus germinis. Lineage (NCBI taxonomy): Bacteria > Bacillati > Bacillota > Bacilli > Caryophanales > Paenibacillaceae > Paenibacillus > Paenibacillus germinis. The sequence continues at coordinate 49,887 of NZ_WHOC01000030.1, read as the reverse complement.
CAGCAATCGGCTTCTTTAACTCAGTCGTCAACCTGATTCTTCTCGTAGGTGTTAACTACATAGCCAAGAAGCTGTCCAATTCGAGCTTGTGGTAACGGACGGAGCCGCAAGCACCCGATGTTGCGCACAATTCAGGAGCGTCAGTCCGCAGTAAGGAGGATCATTTATGTTAAAAACGACAACGATTCGGGAATCGCAGGGCGATCGGTTGTTTCTGCTAGGCATCTACATTTTATTAACAGTGGTGCTGATCGTCGTCCTGTTCCCGCTCATTTTCATCATCAGCTCATCGTTTAGCTCACCGCAAGCAGTCGTATCCGGTAAGGTGTGGCTGTTTCCAGTAGATTTTACGCTGGAGGGCTATAAAGCAGTGTTCCGCAATCCGCAAATCGTTTCCGGTTACTCGAATTCGCTCTTTTATGCCGTCGCCGGTACGGCTGTCAATGTAGCATTGACCGTTATGCTAGCTTATCCGCTGGCCAGAAAAACGTTCTACGGCCGCAATTTTATTATGGTACTTCTAGTAATCACGATGATGTTCGATGGAGGGCTTATCCCGTTCTATCTGGTTGTGAAAAACCTGCATTTGCTCGATTCTCGCTGGGCGATGATTTTGCCGGGGGCGATGGCTGTGTTTCAGGTTATTGTCGCCCGCACCTTTTTCCAGACAACGATTCCAGATGAGATTGCCGAAGCTGCTGAACTCGACGGCTGCAGCGACATCCGGTTCATTACCAGTATCGTGATTCCGCTCTCCAAACCGATTCTGGCTGTGTTAACGCTGATGTATGCAGTCGGCCATTGGAACGCTTACTTCGATGCATTGATTTTCCTGAAATCACCGAATTTGTTCCCTCTGCAAATCGTGCTGCGCAACATTCTGATTCTGAACACAATTGATGCGACCATGGTGTCCAAAGTGGATCAAATGTTGGCTCAGCAGGGGCTGAAGGACTTGCTCAAGTATTCGCTTATCGTTGTTGCGAGTGCCCCTGTGCTGATCATATATCCATTTGTGCAGAAGCATTTTGTTAAGGGCGTTATGATCGGTTCATTGAAAGGGTAACGCTATGGCAGCCAAGTAGCCCAATTAACATGAAGGGTGGTGGTACGTTAGTCTTGCAGCTTAGATTACTTCCTTTAGATTCAAATTACATGGTTCGATAAAACGGGAGGAGTCGTCTATATGAAAAGATGGAATAAAGCTTACACGGGTACGATGGGGGTAGCATTAAGCTTTTCGCTCATTTTGAGCGCTTGCAGCACAGAATCAGGTACGCCTGCGGCAAACACACCTTCAGGCAGCGCGCCTGTCGCTAGCGATGCGTTCTCACCTGTTGGACAATACCCGATCGTAAAGAAACCGATGACGATTAAAATGTTTGCACCTCAGCTCGCCAGCATCGAGAATATGGAGACCAATACATTTACGAAATACGTTCAGGACAAGACAAACATTCAAATTAAATGGGACCTCGTACCTGACAAAGCACTTAACGACCGCAAACAACTAATGCTGGCAAGTGGCGATTACCCGGAAGTGATTTTACATGGGTCCTTGACCAAAGATGAGCAGATGAAGTATGGCAAGCAAGGCGTGTTTATTCCGCTGAACGATTTGATTGATAAATACGCGCCGAACTTCAAGAAAGCGATGGCCGATCTGCCTTATCTGAAAAGTTCTATCACGGCACCGGATGGCAACATTTATGCGCTTCCGCAAATAAACGAGTGCTATCACTGTAACTATGCCCAGAAGCTGTGGATTAACCAGTCTTGGCTGGATAAGCTCGGGCTGAAAATGCCGACAACGACGAACGAGTTTTACGAAGTGCTGAAAGCATTTAAGGAAAAAGATCCTAATGGCAATGGTAAAAAAGACGAGATTCCGCTTACTGGTTCCGACGACATGTGGGCAGGCAATATCGCCTCCTTCTTGATGAACTCGTTCATTATCGACGACCAGGTGGACAAAGACAGCGGCACGTTCCTTCAGTTGAAGGACGGCAAAGTGGATTTGTCCGCCAATAAGGCAGAATGGAAGCAGGGATTATTGTACCTGAACAAGTTATACAAGGAAGGACTGATCGATCCAGCGTCTTTTACGCAAAATTCCGATGCCATTCAGCAGTTGGGCAACCGTCAGGACGCAAATGTGATGGGGGGCATTACAACGGCTTTGATCAGTTACGCGCACTCGCCGGACGAAAAGCACCCGCGTCATAGAGAATACGTAACTGTTCCTCCACTCAAAGGACCAAACGGTGTGCAGCAAGCAGGGTATTTTGCAGGAGTGGGCAGCTCGCAGATGGCGATTACCAATAAAGCGACGAAAGAACAGCAAATTGCCGCAATCCGTTTGGCCGACTATTTGTATACGGAGGAAGCGATCGTACTTGAAGAGCGCGGTCCGGAAGGCCAAGGATGGCGCAAAGCGAAGGACGGCGAGCAGGATATGAACGGCAAGCCGGCGAAATATGCGATTATTCCGAAAACTGATACCAAAACGACGCACAACGATGGTTGGGAGCAGATCGGTCCATCTCTCCGCACGTTCCAATACCGCGATTCGTGGGCAGCCCTTCAAGATCCTTTTGCTGAAGGCGCGTACGAAGTTCGATTGAAACGTGAATCGGCGAAATATGAACCTTTCCAATCGAAGCAAATGTACCCGTCCAGCGTGTTTATCGCACTGGAAGATGCGGAAGTGGCGGCCCAATTGAAAACGACAATTCGCGATTACATTAAGTCGAACATGGCGCAGTTCATTACGGGCAGCAAAGACATCGAGAAAGATTGGGATAGCTATGTAAAAGGTTTTGACGGCTTGCAGCTAGGCAAGTATATCGAAATCTATCAAAAGGCCATTGCCAAAAAATAATACGAAAATAGGTTCCGCCTTCGGATTTGATCGGATGGCGGAACTATGCGATTTATGACTACTATAGCTAAGTGTATGATCATACAAATGATAGAAAGCGAGTGTGGCTGATTCATGGATACTGAAGTTTTAGCGAAACCAACTCTACAGCAGATGGCTTGGCAGGATCTGGAGCTGGGCATGTTTTGTCATTTTGGCATGAACACGTTTTGTGATCAGGAATGGGGAGAGGGCACAGACTCACCACAAAAGTTCAATCCAGCGCAGCTGGATGCGCGCCAGTGGGTGCAGACGGCCAAGCAGGCGGGGTTTAAATATTTTGTTTTGACTGCCAAGCATCATGACGGGTTCTGCTTATGGCCAACGAAGACGACCGATTATTCGGTCAAGTCGAGCCCATGGAAAGACGGACAAGGGGACGTTGTCCGTGAAGTGTCCGATGCTTGCCGGGAGGAAGGCTTGCAGTTCGGTTTGTACTTGTCGCCTTGGGACCGTCATGAGCCGTGTTATTCGGACAAAGCGGCATACGACGATTTCTATGCCGAACAATTGACGGAGCTGTTGACACAATACGGTCCGCTTGTTGAGGTATGGTTTGATGGGGCAGGCTCTCAGGGACGGGAGTACGACTGGCAGAGAATTATCGGACTTGTCACACAGTACCAACCGGATGCGATGGTGTTCAATATGGGGCAGCCGACGATTCGCTGGGTTGGAAACGAAGACGGCGTTGCCCCATACCCGTGCTGGAATACGGCGGAGAGTGCAAGAGAGAGCATGTTCACAAGCGACATGCTTACTTGGATGGAAGGGACGACGTCATGGGTGCCTGCGGAGTGCGATGTGCCGATCCGCAAACGCCATTGGTTTTGGCATCCGGACGACGAGAGCAGCCTGCACAGCTTGGAACACTTGATGGATCTTTACTACCGCTCTGTCGGGCATGGCGCGACACTGTTGTTAAACGTGGCTCCTGATGACCGCGGTCTACTGCCGGAAGTGGACGTGCAGCGCGTAATCGAACTAGGCGATGAAATCCGTCGCCGGTTTGATGCTCCGCTAGCTGTCACAATAGGAGAAGGCATGGAAGTAAAGCTTCATTTGGATGGCGAGCAATCCGTCGACCATGTTATGATTATGGAAGACATCGCACACGGCGAACGGGTACGGGAATATGTGCTTGAAGCGAAGTGTAACGGCGAGTGGGTAGAGCTTGTAAAAGGAAGCGCAATCGGTCACAAGAAAATCGATAGATTTAAAGCGGTTGAGACAAGAGAACTGAGAGTTCGGTTCACCGCGTGCGCAGCGACGCCGATTGTACGCAGATTTGCTGCTTATTCTGTAAACTGATTCGAAGGCAGAACGTTAATCGATGAATACTTGGAGGTATGAAGATGAAAATCGGGCTTAGTTCTTATAGTTTACTGCAGGCGTTGAAGTCGGAAAAAATGACCATTCTGGATGTTGTTCAGTGGGTGAAAGACAACGGTGGCGAGCATTTGGAGCTCGTTCCGTATGGCTATACGCTTGTGGATAACCTAGAGCTGGCTGATGAACTCAGAGATAAGGCAAGATCGGTCGGCATCGATTTATCGAATTATTCAATACCCGCTAACTTCGTGCAGGGGACGGAGGAAGAGTTCGAAGCGGAGATGGATCGCGTCAAGCAGCACGTTGATCTCGTGCATCGATTGGGTATGAGACATATGCGCCATGATGTTACTGCCTTTACACTGCCTCCGGAGAAAATGACAATCGAATACTTTGAAAATAGCTTACCGCTCATCGTTCGTGGAAGCCGAATTATTGCCGATTATGCGGCAAACTACGGCATAACGACAACGATTGAAAATCACGGTTTCTCCGTTCAGGCGAGCGACCGGGTGCAGCGTGTGCTAGCCGAAGTGAACCGCCCCAATTTTAAAACGACCTTGGATGTAGGTAATTTTATGTGCGTGGACGAAGCCCCACTTGTCGGCGTGCGCAAAAATCTGCCTTACGCTTCCTTAATCCATTTTAAAGACTTTTATTTCAGACCGTACTATCAAGACCCGGGAGAAGGCAATTGGTTCCGGACGACAAACGGCAATTATTTAAGGGGCGCGATCGTTGGCCATGGGGACATTGAGATTAGAGAAATCATTAAGCTGATCAAAAATACGGGCTATGACGGCTATGTAACCGTAGAATTCGAAGGGATGGAAGACTGCGAAATCGGTTCACGGATAGGCATGAATAACTTGAAAAAATTGTGGAATGAAATTTAAGTGAAAGAAAAAGGCAACCGTTCCGTATGGATTGGCTGCCTTTTTCGCATAAGGGGGAAGAAACATGGACGGAAAAATACCGTTGTTTATAGTGACAGGTGCAAGTGGTGCAGGGAAGACGACAGTTATTAAGGAACTCAGAGGATTATTACCAGATGTTGATATTTTCGACATTGATTCCATTCATCCATTTGTTGGAGACGACTGGAACAAAATTCAAAATATTTGGCTTCGTGTTGCAAGAAATATAGCCGAAAGTGGTCGAATATCTATCATATGTGGAACAATGATGCCTTGGGATGTTGAAAAGTGTGAGGATTATCTATACTTCAAGAATATTTACTATTTGAACTTACATTGTGACGATGAAACCCGTGAATTACGATTACGTGCAAGGAATTGGTCAGAGGAAATGATTCAAGAGCATAAATCCTTTGCAAAGTGGTTGCTTGAAAATGCTGACAAAGCATACACACCACCAATGCCGACCGTCGATACTTCTAAAACAGGGGTAATTGAAGTGGCTATTCAAATAAGTGAATGGGTACATGGACATATCCATTTGTCGACAAAATAAGCGTAATACTCATTTATAATGTGACAAACATTTATCCGATGCAAGCTTATAATGTATATATATCAGAATAAGAAGTCCTGCTACTCATTTACAGACATTTGAGAGGATGGTCAACATGGACAAGCAGTTCATAAAGAGGTTACACACACTCAATCGTCGCGACGAATTGAGATCAATATTACTAATTGAAGGTGTTAAACTCGCTCTCAAACGAAAAAAGAAATTGAGTTTATTAGGTAGGGTTTTGAATAATAAAAAGAAACCGGTTATCGCTAAAGGATGGAATTGAAGTTAGGTGGTGTGAAATCATGAAAGTACTTGTTACCGGTGCTGCCGGCAATGGTGGTCAAGCTGTCTGTAGAGCATTAATTCAAGCAGGTTTTTCGGTTAGGATGGCAGACGTTATGCCCCCAAATGCGGATGATTTAAGAGAAATTGAATTCGTTAGGTGCGACACGAGAACCCCTGGTGATGTACGTCTAGCTGTAAATGGAATGGATGCGGTTGTTCATCTAGCAGCATGGCATTGCGCACATCATCCACCCGTAAGTGATGAAACGATTTTTGCTGTAAATGTGGATGGAACATTCCATGTTCTGGAAGCATGCCGACAAGCTGGGATTCAATCTATTGTATATGCATCTTCAATGGCATATGGATGGGGTTCGGTCTATGGCGTTAGTAAAGTTATTGGGGAAGACTTGTGTAAGACTTATCATGAAATGACCGGTGCGTCGATAGCTATGCTTCGTTACCATGAGTTCATACCTCGCCCCTACTTAGAGTTTGGCTCACGTTTGCTTCGTAATGGCGTGGATAGAAGGGATGTTGCTGAAGCTACAGTTGCCTCTGTCAAGGCTGTTTTGGAGAAGAAAGTAGGGCTTTTTCGTACAATTGTTCATACAAATCACGGGATGCCGATAGAAGTAATCCAAGACTTCAAAAAATATGGTCCAGAGTGGTGTGAGTCACATGTTCCAGGTGCAACTCATTTACTGAATAAATACGAGATCGAATTGCCTGAGCAAGTGGAACAACATGACCTTTCTGAGGCTGAAAAGGCAATTGGTTGGAAACCTCGTTATGGCTTCCTTGAGTTTTTAAAAGACTTAAAAGCACGCGATGAAAAAGGGATCGATGTAACTAACTTGAAGGTGCCTTCTGAAATCCCGGCAATGTGATATAGACGGATGGAGTCTCAATATCATCAAAAAACGGAGTCGCGTGGGTTGCGGGCTCCGTTTTCTAATTAATTGTGGAATATCACGATTGTGAATCTCCTGTACCAAAAGTGTTGATTCTCACGGCGTCGCTCCATATTGGATCGCTCCAATACTTGGGTTCGTAGCATTCCATGCATTTCCGTAGAAGTCTACGAATCCGCTGCCCAATGCAGCAGCATACGCATTCGTGCCGGAAGCTTTAATGGGTAGCAATACGGATTTTACTTTTGAGTCTTTGTTTACGGCAAACTTCATACCACTCCTCCCAAGATTAACGTTCAGGCTTATTGTAATGAATACTTCATGAACATGTAAGTCAATATGCAAAAAGTGTATAGATACACAAATTAGTATAGTCATTTACGTTAAAAACTTCAGTTCTTTCTACAGAATGTGAAGTATACGGGGGATTGCGGTATCGACTACTATGAGATTAGGAAACCGGTCGTCCTATGTTTGATTCCATTGTATAAGGAGAAATGAAGAACATGCCAATCTTAGATATGCCATTAGAGCAGTTAAAGCAGTACGAAGGGCGCAATCCGAAGCCTGCAGATTTTGAGGAGTACTGGAGTCGTGCGCTCGACGAAATGAAATCCGTTGACGCCAATGTTGAGCTGGTTGAAAGTAATTTCCAGGTACCGTTTGCGGACTGTTTCGATTTATATTTTACAGGTGTACGGGGGGCTAGAATTCATGCGAAATATGTCCGTCCGAAACATATCTCAGAGCCTCATCCGGCAATCATTCAGTTTCATGGCTATGCAGGAAACGCGGGAGATTGGCACGATAAACTAATTTACGCTTCGCTCGGGTTTTCCGTAATTGCAATGGACTGTCGCGGGCAAGGTGGATCATCGGAAGATACAGGCGGAATAAAAGGAACAACGCAGAGCGGTCACATCATTCGCGGGTTAAACGATACGCCCAATAATTTGTTGTTTAGACATATTTTTTTGGATGCGGCACAGCTGGCGGGAATCGTGATGGACATGTCTGAAGTCGATGCGGATCGAGTTGGAGTCGCTGGTTTTTCTCAAGGTGGTGGGATTACATTAGCCTGTGCAGCGCTAGAACCGCGAATTAAGAAGCTTGCACCTGTCTATCCTTTTTTAAGTGACTACAAGCGGGTATGGGAAATGGATCAAGCAAAGGATGCTTATCTCGAGTTAAGAACTTTTTTTCGTCACTTTGATCCTCAACATACGCATGAGGAAGAGATCTTCACGAAGCTGGGTTATATCGATATTCAGCATTTAGCAGCACGAATCAAAGGAGAAGTGTTGTTGGGTGTTGGCTTAATGGACAGCATTTGTCCACCCTCGACTCAATTTGCTGCCTATAACAAAATAACTGCGAAAAAGAGCCTCGAGATTTACCCTGACTTTGGTCATGAGGGACTGCCTGGACTGCATGATAAAATGATCACGTTTATGTTGGAGCTTTAACCTACGAGTCAATTATTAATGAAAGAAGGGATACAATTTTGGCCTATGTACTATCCCAAATTAACCAAATGGGCATTCCACCTCTTTTGCATGGGATTGAGAGTTATGAACAATGGACAGAGAAGTTGTCTGAAATTCGCCGGACATGGCTTGAGTACATTGGCGAACTGCCTGCAAGAGTACCTGTCCGAGTGCAAGTCAAATCACAGAGCAAGCAATCCAGCCATAGCCGGCTTCATGTAGAATATGATACCGTTTATGGGGATAGAATTACCGCTTATATCCTTATTCCAGATGAAAATGTATCCAATCGTCCAAGAAAAGCAGGTTACCCTGCTGTTATTGCGCTCCATTCAACAAATGAGCAAGGGAAAGACTTTATTGCTCTTTCTACTGGCGGAAAAAATCGCATGTATGCAGTTGAACTCGTTGAGCGCGGTTATGTGGTGCTCGTCCCTGATTCACTGACTGCTGGTGAACGGATTTATCCGGGCAGAGCGGCATTTGTGAGCGAGCCCTTTTATGAACAGTATCCTGAGTGGTCGACAGTAGCCAAGAATTTAACAGATCACATTCAGGGCATTGATGTTTTATGCTCATTGGATTATGTTAATCCGCTTGCCATCGGGGCGATCGGACATTCGTTTGGCGGTTATAACGCTTATTTTCTGGCTGGCATGGATGATCGAATTAAGGCCGTTGTTTCAAGTTGCGGGTTTAGTCCATTCACTGGGGATCCGCATCCGGAGCATTGGGGCTACCGACCTTATCCATATACACATATCCCGAAAGTTTCGGCGGATTTGCAGCAGGATCGGATCCCTTTTGAATTTCACGAAATTGTAGCCTTATGCGCCCCTACGCCTTTCCTCAGCTACGCGGGGCAGGATGATCATATTTTTCCCCATTGGAAATCGGTTGGGGAAGGGATGTTGGAGCTTTCGAGACTGTACCGCTGGTTAGGTAAGGAAGACCGCTTTCAGTCCTACCTGGGGACGGGCGGACATGATTTTCCTGAGGAGATACGGATGCTGGCCTACCGGTTCCTGGATCAATGGTTGAAGAAGGAAGGCGAATAATAGATATAACAACCGAAAAGGCTTACGCTTGTATCTTGCATGCGTAAGCCTTTTTTGACAGATAAGAATTTATATGCTTTGAGGTAAGCGAAGCTTACCCCTTATTTATTTGAGTTGGGAGAAAGGTCGAAATACATGAACTTGAAGGATATTTGATTGGATTATATCCAATGATGTCTCATGACATCGGCGGTTGGGGTTAGTTTCATTGGATTTATACAGTAGAATATGTGGAAATAGCTCAGAAGAGCTGGTTTTGGAGCGTTCTGTTGGATTAATTCCAATGAAAGCGGGCAAATAAGGTGAATGAGCCTCATTTGATTGTATTTTATCCAATGGAGCAAATGAGGGGAGATTGTTGGTTATGTGTATACAAGATATTAACCGTAGGGAAATTGAAGGAGCGCTATCTCGTGGACCGGATCGCATTGGGCCGTATGCCAAGGTGCAGATGATAGAGGTGCTGGACGATAAGGCACCGGAGAGCATGAGCCCTGTTGAGGAACAGCAGGTGCGTATGAAGGAGAGCAATCAGCTGGCCTTCGGCTGCTTGGAAAGGATGATTCGAGATCTCACAGGGAAGCAAGAAAACGAAAAACAAAAAGAAGAAACCACAGTTGTCGGTAAGCAATTACCTACTGTCCAAACAGACAGTGAATTATATATGTTTGACCTGTTCGGAAAGCGAAAACATACCGCTTAATGTTGTAAGAGATTTTGACCGAATGGATCAAGGAGATAGAGCTGTACCTCCACAATTCACATGTGAAAGCTGTGGTGGAGCCATGTATCCAGAGTATTACAAAGGAATACATGGATACGAATACCGGGTCTCAGACCGGTTAGAGAATAAAGAAGTGGAAGGCAACTCAAAGTAGAACAGAAGAGGGATGGGTGTGAGGGTGGAAAGTTTACGGGCCGCCTTTGAAGTCGTGTTTATACCGCATAATAAATTCAAAAAACACGACTTCAACAGCGGTTGGAACCCCACATCCATCTCTCCCCATGCACAAAAGTAGGGGTTTACACGCAAAAGGACCGTCAGGATGTTTTTCCCTGACGGTTTTTCTTAGTGTTAATATCCGTTATTTCGATATTCAGCTGGCGTAATTCCAGTATATTTTTTAAACACTTTATAGAAATAGGTACTGTTGTTATAGCCGGTCTTTTGCGAGATTTCCTCAATCGGGGCATGTGTAGAAGCAAGAAACTCCTTGGCCCGCTCGATTCGGTATTCGTTCAAATAATCAGGAACCGACTGGTTGGCGAGCTTTTTGAAAATACGCCCCAGATAGGCCGGGGACAAATCGAGAAGCTCTGCGATTTTAAATAAGGACAATTCCCGGTCGGCGTAGTTCTGATGAATGATTTTATCAATGGATGCGATCAAGTTATCATGTTTTGAGCTTTTCTTGTCTTTGAAGCCAAGACAAAGCTGATCGATCAACTCGCTGAAATGATCATGTACGTCTTGAAGCGTCTCCAGTTTATGCATGTGATGGATAAAGGAACTGAAATCGTAATCCAGAGGTAGGCCAGAGTTCTTATCCATTTGAAGCGCTGTCGTACTGAGTGAGAAAGCTAACTGATTAAATAACATGTTGTAAACGATATAGGAGGGCGGTTCGACGGCATGTACGATTTCACCGAACCATTTCTTAGACTCTTCCGCTTTGCCAAGCTTCAGCGTCTCCAACATGTTATTCTCAAGTACAGCTGGATGGATGAACGGAGTGAGCGCTTGCGGACGATGCTGACGACTGTGCAAAATACAGCGGTAACCGTCGGTAAATTTGTATTTCAACTGCTGCAGCGCCTCTGTGTATAAATCGGATACTTCAACCAGGCTGTCGCCGGTTCTGCTGATGGAGACGGACATCGAGATGCCAAGGTATTGCTCTGCTGAGTCTTGCACGTTTTTTACCGTGTCCATCCATGCGTGGTCACTCAGAAAGCTGCCATTTAGTAGAACCGCAATGGTCTTCTCGTCCGTATCAATACATTCGCAGCTGCCGACCTTAGCGAACAGTTCGGATGCGATGTTCATCATGCCGTATTTGAGCAGCACACGGTCTTCGAAGTGATATTGTTTGGAAAACGAATCAAATCGGTCGATCACGAAAAGAACGATCACATAGTCACTGGCCGGATCCATCGCAATATCGAATTCCTTGAGTTTGGTTTCTATATCAAGCGGTTTCTTAAACCCGCTATTATGAACAAGCTGGCGTAAGAAATTTTGCTTCAATTTATCGTGATTATTGCGTTTTTCTTTCATCAGTGCATGTAATTTAGATGTGACCTTCTCTATCGGCTTATAAAGCGTTTTCGATAAGAAGAAGGAAATGCTGAGCCCGAGTAGCAAAATGACGAAGCAGATGAGAAGAACGTTTTTCTTTATCGATTCGACTTTTCCCATAATGGTGTCATAAGGAAGTACCCGGATGAAAAGCCAGTTGGTAACTTCATGTTTGGAGTACACAACTAATGATTTCACACCCTCCACATCTTCGACAAAATAATCGGATGCCTGATTGGCGGAAGCAGCCAATACTTTTTGCACATAGGGCTTATCCTTCAGATCTGCCAGGAAAGGCATCGAATCCGTGCTGGTCACCAGGGTGCCCTTGCTGTCGATAATGAATGTTGACCCATTTTTGTTCATATCAAGGCTTGAAATGGCTTCTTTCATCCATCGTTCGGGTACGTTAAGCATAATCATATTGTCGATATCCTTAGATTGTCCCTGCAAATCATAAAAGACGAACGTATACACATTGGCCGTTCTGACCTCCTGAAACGGAGTTTGAACGGGTATTGCCCGGGGAATAGGCGCCAAACGTTTGTAACTGCTGAAATGCTCGATCAGCTTGCGCGCGTCCGCATCGTAGAAATCGTCGAAGCTCTGAATCGTATTGACAGAGGACAAGGTGGCAGAATAAAACGTTTTCGAGCTTTTGCTGTAAAGGTAGATGGAATGGATGAAATAGTTCATATTCAAATAAGCATTCAAGCGAATTAATGCGGCGTTCGTCTCCACACTGCCTGGGGACGTATAGTGCAGGAGCTTATCGAAAAGCGGATCGGCGTAAATTTGCAGCGCGTAGCTGGTTGAGTTTTCGATCATCGATTTGGCGCTGTAGCTTGTCTGGGACAAGCTGCTCTTCTCCGATGCATAGATGTTCGATAAGGCGATCTTCTCGAAGCTGGCGTAGAGTGTAGAGGACAAGGTCACGATGGTGAGGATGATGCAAACGATGAGCGAAAGAAAGATGTTGGCGTAAAGCTTATTGGATGTGCGAGCCTCTGTGAGTTTCATCGTAAAGTCCATGCTCCTTCGTTATTCGGGATCGTTGCATTCATTATTATAATGAATAATTTGTAAACAGGTAAGTGCACGTACAAAAAGTGTAAAGCTGAACAAATTCGTTTAGTTGCATTTTACAAAAAAATGGAGACTTTTCACTGATTTGTGAAGTATACGGGGAACATGATCGTAGTCTACTATGAAATTAGGAAACCGGTTGTCCTAAACAAAGCGAAGTGATGGAGGGCTCCATGGAGAGTAAGCATACTGTAGAGAAATATGTGTTCCAAATCATCGGCTATTGCTTCATAACGCTGTTCGCAATTATGTGCTTGATTCCATTCCTGATGATTGTCATTGGATCAGTGACGGAGGAATCCCATATTATTAAAAACGGCTATAGCCTCATTCCGAGTGTACTTTCATTAGACGCCTACGAATTTATCTTTAAAAATCCGCAGCAGATCATTTCCGCTTATCAGATTACGTTATTGGTCACGATCGTGGGTACGATAGTCGGACTGTTCATAACGGCGATGACGGCTTATGTTTTGCAGCGAAAAGACTTCAAGAACCGAAACGTATTTTCCTTCTATTTCTTCTTTACCACCTTATTTTCCGGTGGACTAGTGCCATGGTATATTTTGATCGTCAAGTATTTAGGGTGGAAGGATTCGCTCTTGGCCTTGATTGTGCCTGCTTTATTAAACGTGTTTTATATCATTATTATGAGAAGCTTCATTAGCTCCACGATTCCCGATGCGATCAGCGAATCGGCCAAGATGGACGGTGCCGGCGATTTCCGCATCTTTCTTTCCATGATACTGCCGCTGACCAAGCCGGCTCTGGCTACGATCGGCCTGTTCATTTCTCTCAATTATTGGAACGATTGGTATCATGCCACCTTGTTCATCAATAAAGAGAATCTGTATCCACTGCAATATTTTCTCTATAAAATCTTGAGCAGTATCGCCTTTGCCAACTCCTCGGTTGCTTCGCAGGGTTCAGTCGTCATGGATACGCCGAAGGAATCCTTCAAACTGGCCATGACGGTGATCGCGACGGGACCGATCGTTCTGCTTTATCCTTTTGTTCAAAAGTATTTTATTCAAGGTATTACGATAGGCTCCGTCAAAGGATGACTCCGGCTTCTGCCGTTGATCATAGATGAGTGAACAAGTACAGGGGAGGTTTTATCAATGAAACATGCAAAAACGCTGATGGCTGTCAGCTTGGCGACAGTCATGCTTATGGCAGGCTGCTCGACAAACTCAGGCCAAGGAACGACATCGCCTAAACCGACGGCAAGCACGAGTACTGCAGCAGCATCAAACAAACCGGATATTTCTAAAGAAGTGAAGCTGAAAATGTACCTGATCGGGGACCAGCCTAAGGACATTGGGCTTGTCTACGACGAAGTCAATAAGATGCTGAAACGTGATATTAACGCTACTGTAGAGCCTATTTTCTTGTCTTGGGGTGATTACCTGCAGAAGTATCCGCTGCTTTTCGCAACGGGTGAAGACTTCGATTTGGTTTTCTCAGCGAACTGGATCAAGTATGGCGAGCAAGCGATTAAAGGGGCTTTCCTTGAGCTTACGCCGGATCTGTTAAATAAATATGCACCGCAGACGATGAAGGAAATGCCGAAAGAAGCTTGGGAGCAGGCAAAGGTGCAGAATAAAGTGTATATGATGCCTGCCTCGACCAAAGATTTCTCAATGTCGGTTGTCGGCGTCAGAGGGGATTTGAGAGCGAAGTACAACATCCCAGAACTCAAAACGATCAATGATTTCGAGAAATATTTGGAAGCTATTTCTAAAAATGAGCCAAACATGGTGCCTTTCGATGAAAGTATAAATGCTAATGCGATGTTCGACTTCATGGTCGGCACCGAATTTACGCCAAAGGTCATTGTTGGTAATTCCCTCGTTTCAATCGACTTAAAAGATAAGTCTGGGAAGTTGATTGACATTGCGCAAACGCCGCAATATTTGGAATTTGCCAAGAAAATGGCTGATTGGAACAAGAAAGGCTACTGGTCCCAAAATGCTCTGCTCAATAAGACACCAGTCAAAGATTCGTTCCTTGCTGGCAAAAGTGCCTCGATGGCCGGAAACATTCAGGATATGGGTCTAGGTGTAACGGCAGCGAATCAAAAACATCCGGAATGGAAAGTTGAGCTGTTCGATCTTTACAATGGCAAGGCGACTTATGTGAATCCGTATATCGGCAATGGGATGTCGATCAACGCTAATGCCAAAAACCCGGAGAGAGCTTTGATGCTGCTCGATTTATTCCGGAACAACGAGGATTATTTTAACCTTACGACTTACGGCATCAAGGGCAAACATTACGAGTTAACGGCGGATAAAAAAATACAGGCTCTTGGCGGAACTGATTCCGGCTACAAGATTGATTCCGGTTCACCTTGGGGCTGGAGAACAGAAGGGTTGATTAAGCCGCTTGCCGATCAACCGAAAGAGGTTGCAGCCATTAAAGCAGCTTGGACGAAAACCGCGATTACGAATCCGCTGCTTAACTTTGTGTTCGATACGACGAATGTGAAGAATGAATTGGCAGCGCTCAAAAGCGTTAGGGATCAATACCGGAATCCAATTAATCTTGGTGTCATGAATGATTCGGTGGAAGCCGTCGTCAAGACGCTCAACACCAAATATAAAGAAGCGAGTCTGGATAAAGTGATTACCGAAGCACAGAAACAGCTTGACGAATATGTAAAGAATAATAAATAACGTTTAAGAAAGGACGAGAGAGACTGCGGTGATCATGCAACAGTCACTCTCGTTTTTCTGTTATCAGGAGGAGATTCTTATGCATACGAAAGGTTTACTAGGCGATTTGCGGAAAAATCGCACGCTTTATCTGATGATATTACCAGCGTTTTTATTTTTTCTTATTTTCTGTTATTTCCCGATGGCGGGAATGGTGATTGCCTTTAAAGCCTATTCTTACAAGGATGGTATCTTTGGCAGCCCATGGGTCGGTCTGGCTAATTTCGATTTCTTCCTTCATTCGGGCAAAGCTTTCCTGGTTACGAAAAATACGATCGTTTACAACTTCCTGTTCATGATTGTGAACAACGTGTTGGAAATTAGTATCGCCATTGTTTTATTCGAGCTGGCAGGCAAATACATCAAGAAATTTTTGCAGTCGGTGATTTTTCTGCCTTATTTCATTTCATGGGTCGTAGCCGGAGCAATTGTCTATAATTTTCTCAATTATGAGTTCGGTGCGGTGAATACGTTCTTGAAGTCGCTCGGCTTCACACCGGTAAACTTCTATAATAATCCGGAATTGTGGCCTTATATTTTGGTCTTTTTTAGCGCATGGAAGTCGGTGGGATATGGAACAGTCATCTATCTTGCGAGCATCGCCGGGATTGACACGGAAATGTATGAAGCGGCCAAAATCGACGGAGCGAACATTCTTCAGCGGATCATCCATATTACCATCCCCTCCATCATTCCGACGATGATCATTCTGGTGCTGCTTAAAGTCAGCCAAATTGCGAGAGGCGACTTCGGCTTGTTCTACCAGCTGATCGGGAATAACGGACTGTTATACGATAAAACGGATATTATCGACACTTTCTCATTTCGGGCACTTCTCGATTTGCAGGAATTCGGCATGGCGGCGGCAGTCGGCTTATACCAGTCCGTCCTTTGCTTCCTCATTATTCTGATCACGAATGAATCCGTAAAAAGATTCAAAAAAGAAAGCGCCTTATTCTAAGAGAAGGTTGCGATGAAAGGGGGGATGTCCGACGTTTTGAAATGGTAAATTTTGGATTAAAAGGATTAGATGTAAGGATATTTGTAAGTTGAAAAGGGAGCTGATTATTAACAATGATGGTCCGGAATTCAAATCGTAAACTCACACTTATTATGGTATTTCTCATGATGTTTAGTTGTTTCAGCGCTTTGCCGTTTGCCCGACTTCCCGTTGCGGAAGCGGCTGAGGGATGGCCAACGTCGGTATTATCGGGGACCAATATGCCGTTCGGCCCGGTAGATTCCCTTGTCACGACCCAAAATCCGCCCGACTTTAGATGGCCTGCTGTTAGCGGGGCCGATAACTACGATCTGCAGGTTAGCCGCAGCCAGACAGTGGCTAGTGTTGTATATGAACAAGAAACACTAACGTCGAATTTTTACAATTTTAATCATGTATTTGACGCTGGTACCTGGTATTGGCGCGTCCGATTTCACAAACCGGTCTCTGGCTGGTCGGAATGGAGCGACATTCGAAAGTTCCGGATTGAGGAACAGAATGTCCCGTTTGTGGTTCCTTCCATCGATCAATTATTGAGCAATATCAGCTCCACGCATCCGCGCATTTGGGCGAATTCATCGACGCTTGCCGATTTTCGAAATCTGCGATTTACGGTCGGTAAAGATATGTTTCAAAGGATAAGTCAGTCGGTGAATGCCAATTTATGTGCGCCGACTACCCAAGAACCGCATGGGTGCGACTTGATCGAACCGAGCTTTCCCTATCCGGCTACCTATAATCATAATGCTCCTGAATTTGTAGCAGCACAACGTGTCCTCCGTACTTATTCGGAAGCGGCTATCAATAAGATGTTTAATGCCGCATTCATTTACTTCCTGACGGGTTCCCCGGAAATCGGACAGTACGCGAAAGCCCGACTGCTCGACCTCGCCAGCTGGAATCCGGACGGAACAACGAGCTATTTCATCCATGATCAGGTACATAGGCTCATCGCGTTAGATTCCGCTATGGCCTACGACTGGTTGAACGACTTGTTTTCACCCTCGGAGAAACAGACAGTACTGAATATGGTGAAAGCGCGCACCCAGACACTGGTGAATGAAGTCGTTATCAAATACCCGATTCAGAGTAAACCTTATGATTCACACGGTTGGACGGCATTCGGATTTGTCGGCATCATCGCAACAGCTCTGCTGAACGATATACCGGAAGCCGAAACTTGGTTTCGGCAAGTTGTCCCTGCGTATATCAATATTTTGCCTCCGTGGGGCGGGGAGGACGGAGGTTGGTCGCAAGGGACCGGTTATTGGCAATGGTCGTCAACACTTTCGAAACAGTTCATGGACGTCCTCTTGAGTGCAAGCGGTTTCAATCTCTATGATAAAGCCTATTCGCGAAACGAAGGCTTGTATCCGCTTTATGCGTTCCCGAAAGGCAGTCCGAAAGGGATTTTTGGAGACGACAGCGAATACGCCCCAGGCTCTCCCAGTGTGACGGTATATAACCGTCTCGCGCAAATGTACGGCGATCCCCGGATGAAATGGGCGGCCGGGGCCATTGGAACGGGCTTGAACGGGGAATTGAGCAACTATTTTTATGGAGACAATAATCTGGAAGCGAGACCCCCGGTTGATTTGCCGGACTCCAAGTGGTTTCAGGACATCGGTCTTGTGACGATGCATTCGAAATTATACGATCCCGATAGCGTGTCGCTCTATTTCAAATCGAGCCCATTTGGCACCTACAACCATAGTCTTGCGGATCAGAATGGTCTCATTGTCAACGCCTTCGGCGAATCGCTTGCTGTCGAGAGTGGTTTTTATGACTACTACGGCAGCGCTCACAATACAAACTATACGAAACAGACGTTTGCTACTAATGCAATTACGGTTGACGGGAAGCAGGGACAGCCGATCGACAATATCGATGCGGACGGCAAGATCATGAGCTTCGTCACGCATCCGGATTTTGATGCAACGAGCGGCGATGCCGCCGGAGCCTATGCAGGTAAGCTGAATAAGGCGAATCGGAGTATCGTTTATGTCAGACCCGATATGTTCGTCGTCATTGACCAGCTTCAGTCGGCTAATCCGCAAGGCTCAGAATTCGAATGGCGCCTCCATGCCGATAATCAATTGGATCTCGACGCTGATCAGGCGGGCGCGACAATTTGGAAGAAAGAAGCCGGTTTGAAAGTCCGTTTCCAGGCGCCTGAGGGACTTAGAACGACATTTGAAGATCAATATTTGGACGCGGCCGGAACGGAATGGAAACCGGACAAAGACTCGGTTTATGCAAACAAAAAACAGCTGCATGCAGCTTTCATTACGCCGAAAACGAACGCGACCACTTTTGTTTCTACAATGGAAGCCTTTAAGCAGGGGACACAGCCTCAGAATGTGGTCTCGGAGAATCACGGGACTTATACGAAACTTTCATTCGAAGATGGTTCAGTCGTCTACGTGCGAACGACCTCGGGCGGGGAAGTGGACGCAGGCGGCATTCGATTCAACGGAACCGCTGTGGCAGTGAAAGGAAGTACCGTGCTTCTCGTAGACGGCACGAAGCTTGTGAAAGACGGCGTCACCCTTATCCAGAGCAGTCAGCCTGCGACGGTTGTATACGGCGGCGACCAACTATCCGTGTCGAGCCCGTCAGATACACAGGTAGATGTAAATGTGCCTAGTATCACACGTTTGCGTGATGCAGACAGCGGCCGGGACATCCCGAGCGGCGGATTGGTCTCGGAAGCAATGGGATTGTGGGGCGTGCATTGGAGTGCTGCAGGGAACACCATTACCCTTAATGTCGAGAAAGGACAGCATGCGTTCAAGCTCGGCAATGCGCCGATGCCACAAGCGATGGGTCCCGTAACTTTGCAGACCGTTTTCGACGGGGTGCAGGGGCAGGCGGCGCTGCAGGTGTACAGCGATAAGGAAGGGATTCCCGTCGCTTGGGGCAAACTAGGGAATGCAGCGGGTTTGTACCATGTCGTGGAAGCGCCTCCAGGCTTTATTTTTGAAAAGCACGGTCATCCGAAAGATCTTTACCTCGAAGCGAATGCCAACATCATCATTAGTGGGGACCTTGGTACTGTAAAACTTAGCAAGGTCGGAGGCAGTAATTTTGCGGATGCGGATTCATGGACGGACCCGGATGCGATGAGGAACCAACTATCCTTTGACTGGATTGAAGCGGAGTCCTATACGGATGCGGATCCCGGAATCAGCGTGTATACGTCACGGCCGTTCTTGTCCGGTAAGAAGGGCTTGGGCACCTGGGATCAGCAGGGACAGAAGGTAGCGTGGAGCTTTAACGTACCGAAAGCGGGTACCTACGATCTGGTGATAAAGTATGTAGCCGGTTGGGGCATGAATCCTGGAGAGCTCACAAGCAGAAGTGTTATGATCGGAGACAAAGCGACATCTTTTCAGGCCCCTAAAACATACGATTATGGGACGGCGCCGGAATATTGGAGAGGGCTTCGGGTCAAGCTGGGGCAGCAGCTGACCCCAGGACCGATAGACATTACGATGTGGAACGATAAGGGCCCAATGAATCTGGACTGGATCGGCCTTATCGAGCGGAAAAGCGATGAGGAGCGTCCGACAACGCCGAGCGGAGTGCATCTTATTTCGCAGACGGATACGACAGCTACCGTAGCTTGGAGCGCATCAACGGACAATGCTGCCGTAAAGGAATACGCAGTGTATGCAAACGGTGTATTGAAAAATGTCGTTCCGAGCGATACTGTGACTGCGACGATCACGGGTCTAACGGTTGGAAATACATTTGCCATCACGATTGTGGCAGTGGATACGAGCAATAATCGGTCGCTAGTAAGTGATGCCTTGAATGTATTGACCCAAGACACTTCGGCTCCTACGTGGGGGGAGTCGGCCTCGCTACGGCCGGAGCATCTGTTCCCGAATTCGGCAAGACTTGTGTGGGATCCAGCGACGGACAATTCGGACACCGTAACGACGTACTCGATCTATCGGAAGGATGGCGTACAATCGTCCTTCGTAAAGGTAGGAACGGTGAGCGGAAGTGTATACGGCTATGACGTAACGGGTCTGCAACCGGGGAGCACGTATACGTTCAGGGTTCAGGCAACGGATGCGCTGGGCAACGAATCGGCGGATGGCCCGAGCAAGACCGTGACGCTGCCTGCAGCAGGCGGCAGCGGCGACTATTATGAATCGTTCGACGACAGATCGACGGGAGAAATGAGTTCCGGCGGCAACTGGACGGTGACTACGAATAGCGGAACGTCGGTCTCGATCGTGCCGTCGCCGGCTTCGATCGGCAACGCGCTCCAGTTGATGGATAGCTACGCAACATCGGATAGTGACTATACGGAAAGCCCGATTGTTATAAGAAATAATGCGGCTATTAGCGGTAAGGTCACATTCGAAACCAAATTTATGTTTAATAAGGTGAGCAGTGACATCGGTAATTTCGAGCTCAAGCTGCGCGGTTCCGGGACGGATGTCGTACGGTTCAACGGCTTCTCGGACGGCACAATCGGCTACTGGAATATGATAGGCGGCACCAATACGACTGTCAAAATTCCCAATGCCTCCGGCTTTACGCTTCCACGCGATCAGTGGATCACGCTCCGATTTGATTTGGATTCGGCTGCGAAGACGTATGACATTACGATGCAGGCGGATGCCTTCAAAAGCTACAATGGAACGGTGGCGGTTCCCGGCAAGCTGGATAAGAAAACCGGTATTTATCAGGTTAGTGGGATTCCGTTTTATAACAACAATACAACGGCAATTGCGATCGATTCCTTCCGCTTCAGTTCGTTCCGTTATACAAGCAAATTCTTGCTAGATTATGTGACGTTGTACAAGACAACTTTGGCTGATACAACGGCTCCTGCATGGGGCGGAGCAGCCTCGATTCAACCGGTTTATCTGTTCCCGAATGCTGCTAGACTTACATGGGATCAGGCAATCGACAACTCAGGCACGGTAGCATCGTATTCGATTTATCGAAAGGACGGAGCACAATCGTCCTTCGTGAAAGCTGCAACGGTGAGCGGCAGTACGTACGCGTATGACTTGACGGGTCTACAGTCAGGAGGCACCTATACATTCCTGGTTCAGGCGGTCGATGAACAGGGCAACGAAACGGTCGACGGCCCGAGTACGATAGTAACGCTCCCTACGGCAGGCAGCAACGGCGCATACTATGATTCCTTTGACGATTGGACGACAGGAAACGTATCGAATGGTAACAACTGGACGGTGAGTACGAATAGTGGGACGTCAGTATCGGTCGTACCTACGCCGGATGGAGTGGGTAAAGCATTACAGCTGCTAGACAATTACGCTTTATCGGATAGCGATTATACGGAAAGTCCAGTTGCGTTGAGAGCAAACGCTGCGCTTGGCGGCAAGCTCTCGTTCGAAACCAGATTCATGTTCAACAAGGTGAATAGCGATATCGCTAATTTCGATCTGAAGCTGCGCAATGCCGGAACCGATGTCGTGCGGTTCAACGGCTTCTCGGACAGCACATTCGGCTACTGGAAGATGATCGGCGGCACCAATACGACCGTCAAAATTCCGAAAGCCGCTGGCCTTGCGCTTCCGCGCGATCAGTGGATCACACTTCGCTTTGATCTGGATATGGTTGCGAAGACGTATGACATTATCATGCAGGCAGATGTGTTTAAAAGTTACATCGGTACGGTGGATACTCCGGGCACCTTGGATAAAACGAACGGTACTTATCGTATCAACGGTATACCGTTCTATAACAACAATACGACGGCAACGTCCATCGATTCCTTCCGCTTTAGTACATCACGTTTTACGAGCAAAATTCTGTTCGATTATGTCATGCTGTATAAGAATGCTGTGGCTCCGGCGGATGCCACTTTCACAGCTGATAAGACTGCGCCTACTAACACGGATGTCAACGTGACGATCCACTACCCTGCCGATGCAGCGGTAAAAGAATATAAGATCGGTCAGACCGGTTCATGGACCGCTTACACAGCACCTATCGTTTTTTCAGGCAATAACACGGTGTTTGCGAGAGGAACGTCTGCCGATGGTAAAGTGTCTAACGTTACAAGCTATACAGTAAGCAATATTGATCGAATAGCCCCGGTTACGAGCGCGAGCGTATCACCTGCGCAACCGGACGGCCCGAACGGCACGTATGTGAATCCGGTCACGATCACTTTGGTCGGCAGCGACGGTTTATCGGGTGTGGTCAAAACCGAGCTGAGCCTGGACAACGGGACTTCCTGGCAGCTGTATACGGCGCCCGTTACGTTTGACAAAAAAGGCACCTACAGCCTTCTCTACAAGGCTACAGATCAAGCGGGAAATATCGAGCTTCCTCAGCAGTTTGGCTTTACGCTCGCTACGACCGCCGTCAAGGTGCAGCTCAAGGACAGCAACGGAAATCCGCTTAGCGGCGGCAATGTGAAGTACTATGACGGCGGCTGGAAAGATTTCGGCATCACGGACGCTTCCGGATCGGTAAGCAAATCGCTGCAGAACAAGTCCTATACCTTCGCGCTGACGTATGAAGAGACACGCAACGAGAAGGTGCAAAATACCGGCACCGACGCCGTCGTCGGCTTCCAGACGATGAACGTCAAGGTGCAGCTGAAGGACAGTCAAGGGAATCCGCTTGACGGCGGTGCAGGCTCTTACTATGCCGGTAGGTGGCGGACGATCGGCAGCACGAGCGGCGGAGTGGTCAGCAAGGAACTGCTGCCCGGGTCCTACACATTTGCGATGACATACGAAGGCACATACAAGGAGAAGGTGCAGGATACGTCGACGAACGCCGTGGTTAGCTTCCAAACGGTGAGCGTCAAGCTTCAGCTGAAGGACAGTCAAGGGAATCCGCTTAATGGTGGTGAGGCCTCCTATTATGCGGGCAGTTGGCGGACAATCGGCAGCACAAGCAGCGGCGAGGTCAGCAAGGAACTGCTGCCCGGGTCCTACACATTTGCGATGACATACGAAGGCACATACAAGGAGAAGGTGCAGGATACGTCGACGAACGCCGTCATCGGCTTCCAGACGGTGAACGTCAAGGTGCAGCTGAAGGACAGTCAAGGGAATCCGCTTGACGGAGGTGCGGCTTCCTATTATGCGGGCAGTTGGCGGATGATCGGAAGCACGAGCGGCGGAGAGGTCAGTAAAGAGTTGTTGCCCGGCTCTTATACGTTCGGGATCTCTTACCTGGGGACACACAAGGAAAGCGTGAACGATATCTCTTCCAATCCGACGGTTGCTTTTCAGCAGTAAGTAAGTCTATAGGTGAACCATCTTCGAGGGCTATCCTCCGAATCCGAATGGAATCGGTCGGGGATAGCCCTTTCCTTATGGTTCGGCGAGCCGAAGCTCGTCGGTAAAGTCTGAGAAGCCGAAAACGACTTCTCAGCAGTCTGTGGCAAACCGACCTGCGCATCCGTGGAGATTAGCTCATAAATGATTTTGAACAACGAAAAATGTTAGTACGGGAATTATGATGCAACTTTTTTTCCATTTAGAATGAAAATCGGTTATTATATTAATGAAATAAAAATAGAAAGTGGGATCAATCGTGGGCCGTAAGTGGAATAACATTAAAGAGAAGAAAGCTTCTAAAGATGCAAATACAAGTCGGATTTATGCTAAGTTCGGCCTTGAAATTTATGTAGCCGCTCGGAAGGGTGAACCGGATCCTGAAGCGAATCGTGCTTTGAAAGTTGTCCTCGAACGAGCAAAAACCTATAATGTGCCGAAAGCAATTATTGATCGTGCTATCGATAAAGCAAAAGGCAGCTCAGATGAAATTTATGAGGAGCTTCGTTATGAGGGCTTCGGACCAAACGGTGCGATGGTCATTGTGGACGCACTCACGAATAACGTGAACCGTACTGCTTCAAGCGTACGTGCAGCATTTAGTAAAAATGGCGGGAATATGGGTGTAAACGGCTCAGTCGCTTACATGTTCGATGCCACAGCTGTTATTGGGATTGAAGATAAGAGCATCGATGACATCATGGAAATTTTGCTGGAAGCGGATGTAGACGTTCGTGATATCGTTGAAGAAGATGAAATGGTAATGGTATACGCTGATCCGGAGCAATTCCATGCTGTTCAAGAATCATTCAAAAAAGCTGGAATCACTGAGTTTTCCATTGCCGAACTAACGATGTTAGCTCAAAACAACGTCACCTTATCGGAAGAAGGACAAGCCCAATTCGATAAATTGATTGATGCATTGGAAGATTTAGAGGATGTGCAGCAGGTGTATCATAACGTGGAATAACCAACAAGAAAATTGGTCTCATAATACAACGAAAAAGCTGGTTCCTGTACGTAAAAAGGAATCAGCTTTTTTCGTTGTTTTCTACTGTAGTTGACGAGAACTTGAATGAAAAACCTGGAAGAAGCACAAGATACAGTTGAATGATAATTTCCTCCAGAAGATGTAGAAAGTGGATAGACACCGGAAGAAACAAATAAGCTCTTGATCGAGTTTTTTTAATAGAAAATCATGATAACGATATGTAGGATGAAAAATAGGTTGGGGATAAGAAGTTCTTGACCTGAGAAAACGATTCCCGGAGAAATTATTCCAAAAAGACGGTGAGATCATCATCATGATGCAAAAGGTAATGGTTTATTTTTTAAAGCCGGATATATGGTTGGGAGCTTTTGTTTCTTTCGTTATCCCGTTCGGAATTTCAAAGGTATTTCATTGGATACATGGTGTGGAAGGGAGTAAATCCCTTTGGTTGGGCTTCGTTCGGAGAAATAAGAAGAAAGAAAAACATTTGGAACAGACGGTGCCTCAACAGAACCTTCAGTTAACAGTCTGTCTGGAAGATAATCTACGGGTAATGAGAGAAATCATCGGTCATAGTCCTGACATCATTTTTCGCCAATTCAGCGTAAGGCATATCAAATGGAAAGCCGCCGTTGTTTATGTCGATGGATTAGTCGATAAAGTCGCTATAACCGAACAGGTGGTCAAGGCGTTGATGAAGGATCAAGAAGTACTCATGCAGACACCTGCCAGTGCGGAAGAGATGAAAAGCAGAATTACGGATTGTGTGATTTCGGCTACAGAAGTGAAAGAAGTTCACAGCCTGAAAGATTGTATTCACGATGTACTTTCCGGAAATGTTGCTTTATTCATGGATGGTATGGCCGATGTCCTCATTATTGGATTATCCGGAGGGGAAGGCCGATCGATCGAAGAACCGCTTTCTGAGGCGGTTGTACGTGGGCCAAGGGATGGTTTTGTCGAGAACCTCCGCAGCAATACGGCTATGCTTCGCCGTCGCATCAAAGATCCCAGCTTCACTATTGTCAACTATACAATTGGACGCCGATCGAGAACGGAGGTGTCCTTGATTTATATAAAAGGATTGACTAATCCTGAATTGGTGGAAGAAGTGAAGGAAAGGGTGGAGAGGATCGATATTGATGGGATTCTGGAGTCAGGGGATATTGAACAATTGATTGAAGATAATTACCTCTCCCCATTTCCGCAGGTCCAGAATACGGAACGCCCCGATCGAGCAGTAAGTGCTTTAATGGAGGGGCGTGTTGTCCTTATGATAGACGGGACCCCCTTTGCTTTGATTGTTCCTATTACATTTTTCATGATGTTGACTTCATCTGAGGATTACTATGAGCGATGGCTCCCGGCATCGTTGATCCGAATAATGCGGTATGGCGCTGCATTCCTCGCTTTGTTTCTTCCAGCTCTTTATATTGCATTAATCTCCTACAATCATGGACTCATTCCGACGAAGTTGGTCATCTCCATTGCCGCGGGAAGAGAAGGGGTTCCATTTCCATCTATTGTGGAAGCGCTAATTATGGAGATTACCCTTGAAATCCTCCGAGAAGCCGGGCTTCGCCTACCGAAGCCCATTGGACAAGCCGTTGGCATCGTCGGAGGTCTGGTGATCGGTCAAGCAGCCGTGCAAGCGGCAATCGTGAGTCCCATCATGGTTATTGTTGTTGCTTTGACCGCAATTTCTTCTTTTGCCTTTCCACAGTACGGTGCTGGGATTGCAATCCGAATACTGCGATTTGCGATGATGATGGCGGCAGCAGTATTGGGCCTTTACGGGATTATTCTGTTTTTTATCCTCATCACGGTCCATCTTGTGAAGCTAAAAAGCTTTGGGGTTGATTATTTGTCTCCATTAGCCCCCATTCGACTAGGAGATTGGAAGGATTTCATCTTAAGAATGCCGCTCAAAATCATGAAGCAGCGACCTAAAATGAACAAACCGCAAGATCGTACACGCCAATAATGAGGATAAGGGGCATACAGCGTGATCACAAACCATAAAGAGCAAATCACAACTACCCAGGCTTCCTTGATGGTATCGAAGAGTATGATCGGTACAGGAATTCTCATCTTGCCTCAGGGATTATCGAAGGAGGTCGGAACCCCTGACGGATGGATCTCCGTAATCGTGAGTGGACTTCTCGCCCTACTAGCCGGATATATAATCGTCAAATTGAGTCAACGTTTTCCCAAGCAAACTTTTTACCAATACAGTCAAACGGTCGCTGGAAAACTACTGGGGAGAAGTGCCAGCATTGTACTTACCCTCTATTATATTGTCTGTTCAGGTTATTTGCTCCGCTTTATGGGAGAAGTGATTCGTATGTACTTATTGGATAATACCCCTTTAGAAGTGATTATGATTGTGTTTTTAAGTTTGGCGGCCTATCTCACTGTGGGAGGTATAAATCCGATTGCCCGCCTGACCGAACTGTTTCTTCCCGTTGTTGTTTTTTTACTATTGGTGTTTATAGTATTCAGCTTGGGGGGGTTCGAAATAGACAATATTCGTCCGGTACTGGGCGATGGCATGCTGCCTGTATTGAAAGGTATCAAGCCTTCGATCTTTTCATACAGCGGGACCGAAATCATGCTGATTTTGCCTGCCTTTATGATAGAACCACGAAAGGCTGTGAAAGCTTCACTTATGGGTATTGCTTTGGTCATCCCGTTGTACACCTTGGTCGTAGTGATTGCTATCGCTACGTTAACAGTAGATGAAGTAAAGACAGTAGCCTGGCCAATGATGTCCGTAGCCAAAACTATTGAGCTGCCGGGGGGATTCTTCGAACGGTTCGAATCTTTGTTCTCTGTCCTTTGGGTGATATCGATGTACTCTGCTTTTGTCATCTATCAGTATGCAGCGTCCCTTGGATGTGGCCAGTTATTCCGGAAGGAGCATCGAACATTCATTTATGCGTGTCTGCCGGTTATTTATCTCATTGCCATGTTTCCTGCCGATTTGAATAGTCTATTTAAATTCGGTGATTTTCTTGGATACTCAGCTTTGTTTATTGCGGCTATCATGCCCCCCTGCTTCTTGATCATTGCCAAGCTAAGGAGGAAAGGCCTTGAGAGTCGTTAAAAGGAGCTGCTTATATCTAGCCCTTCTTTTGCTGGTCATTTCCATGACAGGTTGCTGGGATCGGAAGGAGATTGAAGACGTCGGGATTGTCCTTGGAATCGGATTTGATGAGCCGAGTAAGAACATGACGGAACGAGAAAAGAACGGAAGTATCGATGGCAAAAAAGGAAAGCGTCAAGCCATTTCCATGATTCATCAACTTGCCATTCCGAAACAATTTGCTGCTAAAGAAGCAGGGATATCGCAAAAAGATTATATCAATCTCATTAGCGAAGGAACTTCCGTTTTTGAAAACATACGTGAATTGTCTACGCGGGCAGAGCGTTCCCCCAGCTATGAGCACTTGAGGATCATTGTTATTAGTGAGACTATCGCACGGAACATCGATTTAAATAATCTTATCAATTTCTTGTTGCGGAATACAGAAACGAGGCGGTCCATTCGAGTTGTGATATCTCAAGGAAAAGCCGAGGATGCTTTTGAAAAGAGCGGGATCGTTAGAAACCCAGCCTTGGTACTTAGGGAATTAGCGGATAATTACCAAAAAACCTTGAGCATGGCTAATGAATTCAAATTGGGCGATATGTCGGAAAAGATAACAGGAAAAACCAGTTTTATTGTTCCGCGGGTAGATACCACTAAAAAAGAAGCAAAAATTGCCGGGGCTGCCGTGATCAAAGGCAAGACGGCCAAGATGATCGGGTGGTTAGGCGAGAAGGAAATTGTAGGATTGAACCTGTTGAAAGGAGAAAAGAAAAACTCGGGAATTATTTCAGGCTCGGATCCGAAGAGCGGAGAGACGATTGTCTATGAAATCCGAACAGTGAAAAGCAAAATCAAACCCCAAGTAAAAGGAGACAAGCTATCTTTTGCGGTTGAAATACATTCAGAAGGAAAACTGCGGGAAGATTGGGTTGATCCCGGAAATGCTTTTGATCAGGAATTTATTAAAAGAGCGGAACAGGCAACAGAGGTGTCCATTCAGGAATTGGTCGAGAAGGTGCTTACCAGAACACAGAATGACTTCAAGGTTGATGTAATCGGATTTGGAAAGAAACTCAGCATCAATTATCCCCAAATTTGGAAAAAGATGAAAGAGGATTGGGATGACGAATTTAGCGGTGTGGAGGTAGAAGTTAAAGTTAAAGTGAAAATACAAGAATTTGGAACAAGAGGCACGAAGAAGGGGTAGCAGCAAGGCATCGCCGAATTCACTTCTGCCTGTGCATCCCATCGGTTGTATGTTTAAATGAATTTTCAAGTATTCTAAAGTAGTATTTTGTTCCCCCTACGAGATCTGTCTGCCTTTATTTAGGGACTTCATATCTATGTTGGAGTTGGCAAGCAGAGGAAGCATCTTCACGCTGCTAATCATGGGAGAGTGACAAAGGTGGCAAGTTGGAACGTATTCAAACGCAAAATTGTCTCGAATCCAGCCCTTACAATCTTCTTCGTTGCAAGCCCAGATTTTAGTGTTTTCCTGAGGGAGATCCTCTAACGATTTTCTTCGAAAATACATAGTTTACTCCTCCTTAGATTAAAAAAACTGCCCTTAACACGTGTTAAGGACAGTTTACTGTGTCTGTGTATTACAGTTTTACAACATTCTCGGCTTGTGGTCCGCGGTTGCCTTGAGCTACGTTGAATTCAACACGTTGACCTTCGTCTAGTGATTTGAAACCATCGCCTTGAATCGCGGAGAAATGTACGAATACGTCATTTCCACCCTCTACTTCGATAAACCCAAAACCTTTTTCTGCGTTAAACCATTTTACTGTTCCTGTTTCCATAATAAATTACCTCCAAATAGTTATTTAACATGTTTTTTTAACAAAAAAATCACACATTGAAAAAGATACCATTACACAAATGATCACCTTTTCAATATGTGAATTTATGTGAAAACTGTTTATAGGATGTATCTTATCACACAAAAGTCTGTAAAGCAAATTAACATGGATCCAATGAGGGTGGAACAGTAAGGGAGGGGTTATATAAAAGTGCGGTTAAACTTACTCAGAAGTTCTCCGAACATTTGCTGATCTTCCAAAGACCAGTCATGCAATAGCTCCGCTACTCGTTCGAAACGCGCCTGTTTGTTTAAAGCCAGTTCTTTGGCCCCGCTTTCCGTGATTTGAAGGGAATAGGCACGACCATCTTGGGGATCTAGAATCCTGTATACATAGCCTTTTTGTTCCAGAGCGGCCGACTGTCGGCTGATTGTTGAGATATCCAGATGAAATTCCTCTGCCAAGGCTTTGACGCCTGCAGATCCATGTGAAGAGATTTGATGAAGTAAAAGATAGGCAGAACGATCCAGATTTCCAACTTTTTTATTAGTGGTTGCGGCCATAAATCGGCGCATAAGAATGGCTAATTCAACCTCAATGGTTTCGGCAGGATGTTTCGTCATTGGTTACCTCGTCTTAATTTCTTTATAAAACTTCATTACTTTTATCGTAACATACCCGGTATGTTTTGAATATCTTCGAACATACGGACTGAATACGGATTGACTTCGCACCGTATAGTTGTATAATGCAAGTATATAGTTTCATCATACAACTTATTTGAACAAAAGGCAATTTCTAAACTGGAGGGGAACCGTCATTAAGGCAAATGAAATCATGGTTCGTCAAGTCTACAAAGTAAAAGAAGACGATACTGTACGCGTCGTGATTGAAAAATTTATAAAGCACCGAATCAGTGGGCTTCCCGTTGTTAACGATCGGAATGAAGTGGTTGCTTACATTAGTGATGGGGATATTATGCGTTTTATCGGCAAGCATGACGACCATGTCTTCGGTTCTTATTTCTACACGGCTGTCATCAAGGGAGACAATGAAGAGTTCCACGAAAGAGTTCGCAGCTTACTTCCTTTGAATGTGATGAAAATCGCCCGAAAGAAGGTAATTACCGTAGATTCTGAAGAGGATATCGAGCAAATTGCGGCCATATTGGGTAAAAAACGAATTAAAAAACTGCCGGTTCTAAACCAAGGCGTTCTTGTCGGAATAATCAGCAGGGGGGATGTTATTCGGCATTCCTTCCAGTCCATTTTATAAGGATGCCAAAGGAAAGAATAGAACGTACAGCGGCAAGTTGGAGGAAAAGAAGTGGAGAGTAGAGACTCAATACAGAAACCATTCTGGCGTATTGTTTTTGCTGTATTTTTTGGGAATTTCATGGCGGCCTTGAGCACGACTACCATTAATGTGGCTTTGCCCGTTTTCATGGACGATTTTAATGCTCCGCTGAATACCGTTCAATGGATGATGTCTGGATTCATGCTGGCAACAGGTGTTATTGCTCCTGTCATTGGATTCATCGGGGATAAATTAAGCTACAAACGGCTGTATGTCTACGCGTTAGGCGGATTTACACTAACCTCCTTACTTTGCATTTTCGCATGGAATATGGAGTCGCTTATTGCTTTTCGAATTCTTCAGGGGCTCTTTAGCGGTATTATTATGCCCACTACGATGACTATTATTTATCAGGTAATTCCAAAAGAGAAGCAAGCCAGCGCAATCAGCCTTTGGACCGTTTCTGCCATGCTGGCACCGGCATTCGGCCCAACGCTTGGGGGCTGGTTAACGGAATCTTATGGCTGGAAAGCTCTATTCCTCATGAATATTCCGATCGGGATCATAGCCATGATCGTCACTCAGCGTTTTATTCCGTACTATCGGCTGGGGAAAGGTTTATCCTTGGACTTCGTCGGATTCCTTACCGTCATCATCGGAACGAGCTCGCTGCTTACATCCTTTAGCCAAAGTCATAGCTGGGGGTGGACATCATGGAAAACGATGTTGCTTATGCTTGTGGGCATTATCATGATTGCTTACTTTGTTATGCGGTCGCTTAAGTCAAACGAACCATTACTTAATTTGCGCTTATTCAAAATACCTAGGTTCACTTACAGTCTAATTTTGAATTGCACCATTACAATTTCTCTATATGCAGGAACTTTCCTTATCCCGATTTACCTGCAAAAAATTCAACATGAATCCACACTGCACACTGGGCTTGTCATGCTGCCGGGAACACTGGCAATGGCGCTTGTTTCTTCACTGGTCGGGAAAGTGTATAACAAGGTGGGGCCATTCCGCTTGGTCCTGTCCGGCGTCATACTGATGGGTGTGTCCACATGGGCGTTGTCCCGACTAAGCATGGCTTCAGGCACAATCTTCATCGTTACCTGGATTGCCATTCGTTATGTTGGAATCGCTATGAGCAATATGCCCGTAACAAATGCCGGGATGTCTGCCATTCCATCACAATCGTCAGGGCAAGCGTCGGCACTTATGAACTGGATCCGTCAAGGAACCGCTGCGCTTTCTGTCAGCCTTTTCAGTACCATTCTTTCTTCCCGAACCCTTAGTTATATGGGACAATCTGGAGTTAATGATAGTCAAGCGGCTTCGCGCGCACTTTCACTAAGCATACAGGACTTGTTTATAATCGGCACGATACTTGTTGTCATAGCGGTACCACTCACATTTTTCCTCAGGAAAAAAAGTCCCTCTGCAGGTGGGGTGATCATGGGCAAGATGGAGGACGTAAAAAACGGATAAGTATCAACTGATTACTAGTAGTTTTTCGAACAAGGAGCAGACTGCCGTTGCAGCTGCTCCTTGTTTTTAATTGATTATAACGTTTGTCCACTATCCACGGTAATGATTTGACCTGTCATTGCTTCTTGTTCCAAGGCTGCACAGATAAATTTAGCAATATCTTCAGGTGTGGAAATGCGCTGCAGCAGAAGATTAGGAGCTAACCTGTTCATTTGTTCTTCTCTTCCAGTCCACCATCTTGTCGCGACGGCTCCCGGTGCAACGCAGTTGACTTTAATATCTGGAGCTAAGGCGCGTGCTAATGATTTCGTAAGACCGTGAACTGCCGCTTTGGATACGGCGTATGGAAGAGAGGAGCCTAATCCTGTTTGTCCCGCTATACTGCCGAGATTGACTATCGCTCCTTGTTTATTCAATTTCATGAAGGGGGCAACAGCTCTAGCGCAGAAATACATACCTTTAACATTAACATCATAAAGTTCATCCCATACTTCTTCTGTTGCCGCTTCCAGATCATCAAACGGGATATGTCGTGTAATGCTGGCATTATTCACAAGCAAATCAATTGTCCCAAATTGTTGAACCAATGTATCTACCATTTTCCTGACTTCTTTGTCTTGAGAAACATCGGCTTGTATGGCTATTGCGCGGCCACCTTTTGTACGGATGATTTGTGCTGTTTCTTCCGCATCGTCTTTTGACCGCGAATAGTTCACCGCGACAGTTGCCCCCCGCTCAGCAAGCGCTAGGCAAGTAGCCCTCCCGATCCCTGTACCTCCTCCAGTAACAAGAGCCACTTTGTCTTTTAGATTCATATGTAGCCATCTCCTTTTGCTGCACTTTGATATAAATGATTGTATATGGCTATTTTGAATTTGTATAATTGAAGTAATTGATCGATATGTTCAAAAAAATTGAACTTGGCGCAAGGGGGACTACGATGGATCTTAAAACATTGAAAACGTTTCAAATGATTGTAAAGTACGGTAGTTTTATCCGCGCAGCTGATGAAATGAATTATGTGCAGTCGACCGTTACGATGCAAATTCAAAAGCTTGAATCCGACTTGGGTGTTCAGCTTATCGAACGAGGAAAAAAAATCCGGTTAACAGAAGCCGGGAGAATGTTCTACGAACAGAGTTTACAAATTGTAAAAAATATAGAGCAATTAGAAACGAACTTGTCGGATTTGAAATTAGGTGAAAGTGGGAATATCCGTTTAGGGGTGACGGAGCCAACTGCCAGTTATCGATTACCTGGTATCTTAGAGAGGTTTTTATCACAATTTCCGAAAATTCGTATCTCGGTTGAATTTGCAAACACGCCAACATTGAGCGAGCGGCTTCTCAAAGGGGATATCGATGTGGCTCTTTGTTCGGCACCGGTTCTGGGTTCCGATCTCTATTTTGAACCCTTATTTAAGGAAGAATTTGTGGTCTTGATGCCGGAGAACCATCCGCTAGCCCAAAAAGCTGTTATCGCGCCGGAGGATATTCCGGGACATCGCCTGCTTATCACGTCAGCAACCTGTCCGTACCGCAGAAAACTTGAGATGGTTTTGCAGGAATCAGGGAACATTCCAATAGATACTATGGAGATTGGCAGTATGACAGCTTTGAAATATTATGTCGAAAGCGGGCTAGGTATTGCCCTTGTGCCAGAGATTGTTTTGAAACCAATTCCTACAGGAACGACGATACGGCCTATGAGCGGCAGTCTTATAGACATGACTTTCGGCATTCTCTCCAAGCCTTCGGAGTATCCGTTGAAACAGGCAAGCTCAAAGCTTTACCAATTTTTCAAGCAAGAACTTCTTGAACATGTCCCCAGTTGACTCAAAACGTAGACCCTCAGCCCGTTGCTGTGGGTTTTTTGCTAGTAAATTACAAAGACCGTTAATTATCGTTATATTTCTGAAAATAATCGTGTAGAGATCTCTTTGAGTTCATTCCTATAATGGACATGAATGTAATTACTTTTGACAAGGAGAGATTTTATGCGAGAAAGGATTGCGAAATGGGTAGCTTTGTTCATGCTTTTGTTTATGACGATCCCAACCAACGCGGGTATTGGCGTTCAAACAGCGTATGCGGATAGTCAAACCTATGAAGCCGAAGCCTCGGTTAATGTGTTAAGCGGTAACGCATCAGTGGCCGAGTGCACTGTATGCTCGGGAGGAAAGAAGGTAGGCGGCCTCTATCAAGGAAGCTCGCTGCAATTCAACGCAATTACCGTGAACGAAGCTGGAAGCTACAAGGTGTCGGTTTCTTACATATCCGGCGATCCTCGTTCGGTGAACATCCGTGTAAATGGAGGGAGTGCGGAAAATTTCGATTTTCCCAAAACGGTTGATTGGAGCACGGTCGGCACCTTTGATGTCACACTTCAATTAAATGGCGGTACGAATACAATCGTGTTCGACGATGGTAATTGGTATTCGCCGGACATTGATAAGATCGTAGTAGCGCCCACAGCAACTCCGAATCCCGGAGGTGGCGGCGGAAGCGAAACGCCCCCGACATTCGCACAATATTACGAGGCTGAGTCTGCTGTAAATATGCTTACTGGCAAAGCTTCCGTGTCCAATTGCGGCACGTGTTCAGGAGGCAAGAAAGTCGGCAATTTGTATCAAGGAAGCTCGTTGCAATTCAATCAGATCCAAGTGAATGCTCCTGGTATCTACACGGTGAAACTGTACTATATTTCCGGCGATCCCAGATCCGTACAAGTCAGTGCGAACGGAGGGACGGCCGACCTATATGATCTGCCGAAAACGACGGATTGGAATACGGTCGGCACGTTTGACGTCGATCTTTCTTTAAAAGCGGGCAGCAACACGATCATCTTGTCTGACGGCAATGCTTACTCCCCTGATATCGATAAGATCGCAGTGTCGCCAAAAATCGTTACCTATGAAGCGGAAGCTTCCACTAACACACTTGCTGGCAAAGCAAGCATTTCGAACTGCAGCAGCTGTTCCGAAGGCAAAAAAGTCGGCAATTTATATCAAGGCAGCTCCCTGCAATTTAATGGGGTTGAGGTGGGATCAACCGGGAATTATCAAGTAACGGTTTCTTATATATCCGGCGATCCTCGTTCTGTACAAGTCAGTGTAAATGGCGGAGCCGCTGAAACGTACGATTTTCCGAAAACACCCGACTGGAACACGGTGAATACGTACGTTATTCCTTTAGCTTTAGTGGCTGGCAGCAATACGATCCAGTTTGCTGACGGCAACGGCTACTCCCCGGATTTGGATAAAATCGTGGTCGGTCCAAAGATTGAACCTAATCCTGGCGAAGACGATAACGTTGGGGGCAGCCTTGGCGATCCCGGCGAGTCGAAACAGTATGGTTCCATCACCGTAACGCATTATACGTATGGCGCGACTTTTTCGAACGGCGAGACTACCATTACGTATCATACAGACAGCGGTCTGGCTGATTATTCCTGGAAAGATGCCAAAATTGTAAAAGGCGTATACGGCAGCTTACAATTGGGCGAACTTGTCACCAGCAAGAGTTATACACATCATACCTTATCGGATGCTGCAATCGTCCCTGTTCATGACGGTTTCGGTACTGGCCTTCGGTTTACTGTAATTAACGAATCGCCCGGTAAACCTGCGCTTCATCAAATCTATACCGTTTATGAAGGAAAGAGCTTCTTCCTTACCCAGTTAGAAGCGGTTAACACTTCATCCATGACGACGAATAACATGGCTCCTATCGTTGTAAACAATAGCGGCGGAGTGGATATTGGTAGCTATGCGGATAACAGAGCGTTATTTGTCCCATTTGATAATGATAATTGGATTCGATATAAGGCCCAATCAATCAACACTTCGAACACTGGTTATGAAGTAACGGCTATTTATGATAACGCGAATCGGAATGGTCTCGTGATCGGCTCAGTCACTCACGATACTTGGAAGACGGGCATTTCCTGGAACGGGTTTAATAACAAATTGAATAATCTCACGGTGTATGGCGGAGCATCCTCCAACATAACGCACGATGCCGAACCTCACGGGAGCATTTCAGGTACTAAATTAACGTCACCAACCGTGTTTGTCGGCTACTTCGCTGATTACCGTGCCGGTCTCGAGGAATACGGACGTACGAACGCCGTGCTCACTCCGCCTTTAAGCTTCAATGGCTCTGTTGCCCAAGAAGTTCCGGTAGGCTGGAACAGTTGGGGGGCTTACGGCAGCAATCTCACCTACCAAGATGTCATTGATACGTCGAATTACTTCAAGACGCACCTTCAAAACAATAATTTTAACAACAAAGGTGCACTATACATTAACTTGGACTCCTATTGGGACAATTTAACGGATACCCAGCTGCAGAATGCGGTGGCAACAATCCGGGAAAATGGTCAGCAAGCTGGTATTTATTGGGGACCCTTCGTTTACTGGGGC
Source organism: Paenibacillus germinis (assembly GCF_013141785.1). Classification (NCBI taxonomy): domain Bacteria; kingdom Bacillati; phylum Bacillota; class Bacilli; order Caryophanales; family Paenibacillaceae; genus Paenibacillus; species Paenibacillus germinis. The sequence goes on along the minus strand of NZ_WHOC01000030.1, from coordinate 12,927 downwards.
AATAACATGAGTCAGACTGTCGAGGGTACGAACAATCAATATACGTACGGAGACATTGTTTTGAAGGATAGCACAGGAAAGATCTTGCCTACTCTGGACGGCGCCTATGCACTTGATCCGACTCATCCGGGCACGAAAGCACGAATGGACTATTATTTGGGCAAATTTAAGACATTAGGTTTCACTTTTATCAAATTGGATTTTTTAACGCACGGTTCTTTGGAAGGGAAGCATGCCGACACAACCGTGACCACTGGTATTCAAGCTTATAATCAAGGGATGGCTTACGTGAACCGTGTCATTGACGGCAGCATGTTCATTAGCGAATCGATTGCGCCGTTATTCCCCAGCCAATATGCACACAGCCGTCGAATCTCTTGCGATGTGTACGGCAAAATCAGTGAAACGGAATATGAACTAAATGCGCTCACCTATGGTTGGTGGCAGAATGGAACGATTTATCCATACACAGATCCAGATCATATGGCGTTATCGAGGGCAAGTTCCTTGGATGAAGCGCGAAGCAGAGTGAATTCTGCCGTTATTTCCGGCACGGTCTTCTTGAATTCCGATGACGTTCGTAATGTGAGCGCTCAAGCCTACATGAACGAGTTGTTGACGAATAAGGCAATTAACCGAGTCGCTTTACTGGGTAAAGCTTTCCAAGCGGTCGAAGGGAACACGGGAGCAAATGCGGCTGATACGTTCGTACTGAATGACAACGGAACTTATTATGTGGCTGTTTTCAATTACAGCTCTGCTTCCTCTTCGACGAAGTCCATCGATCTGGCTCGTGCGGGATTGAATGGCATCAGTAATTATCTACGAACGGATTTATGGACGGGAGCCGAGGATAAGGTGAGCGGTAAGCTGAACGTAACCCTGAAGCCCGCCGAGTCTAAACTGTTTAAGATTCACCTTGATTCTATTCCGCCTACGACGAGCGTCATTTTGGATGGGATCAACAGTTCTGGAACCTTTACCAACAAAGACATCACTATGACATTTAACGCAGCGGATCAACCTGGTGGATCCGGCATCCTGTTGACTGAATATCAGCTGAACGGCGGTAATTGGGTAACGGTTAACGGACCTGTAACGCTATCCGAGGAAGGCGTTTATAGCATTCATTATCGTTCGAAGGACCGAAACGGTAATGTGGAGGAAGCCAAGCAAGTGACTGTAGGCATTGATCGCACAGCACCCGTGGTCCGAATAACCGATTCATTAACAATCTGGCAAACAGATTCGTTGAACCTGCCTGTTCAGATCACGGATGCGTTAAGCGGCATAAGCTATAGCACCGTTCAACTGGATAAGAAGATCACGGGCAATCCAATCAAAGCTGCCCCTGCAGCTTTAGCTGTTGGAAACCATGTGATTGAGATAACCGGGACGGATCTGGCCGGCAATGTAACGGCGAGTACGTATTCGCTTCAGGTACAGATAGATACCAATCATTTCATTGATCTCATCAACATCGGTGTTGCGAACGGTTCGATCACGATTTCAGACAAAGGCAAGGAATTACTTGCCAAAGTGGAAGCGATTGTGCGCAGCAGCAATAAAGAAGCGACTGTCCGTCAATTAAAGGCGCTGCGCATCTTTGTGGAAGCTTTAACCGGCAAAAAGATCACCAAGGAATTCTCAGTGATCCTCATCGCCGACATTGATTACTTGATCAAAAATGTCAGTAAATAGCTGGAAGGAGAAGGGGCTGTCCCAAATGGGTAATAGACCATGAGGGGTATCTACCTTTGAGAGGGTTACACTTTTTTATGAGGACTTCCTCCAATAGGGGGAGGTCCTTTTTGGTCAGCGTTGTTCTTAACGGAACGACAAGCCGCTAAAGTGGATGAAATGAGCTGAAAATTGAATTAGCGGAACGAGGAGGCTTTATTTGATGAAATTTGTGCGATTCGAAGTTAAAAACAATGGAATAGCGCCTCTACGTTTCTCGTTTCTTGAATTAGAGCATATTTCACGTAAATAGCGTCGCTACGTTCCCCTTAGAGTAAGCCTACCCTGATGGATGCAATGTATCCATGAAAAAGCTGCCCCTCTAATGTATTTAACATTGTTGGGACAGCCATTTTTTTTGCGATTTTTTGGGGTTAGGGGGAGGAGACGAACAGCTTCGTGAAGGTAGAGAGGCTATCGTGGTTAGCCAATGTTGTAGTTTCTACAACAATTCACACGTCAAAAGGCTATTTTGCAAGATGAAGTTGTAGTTTGTACAACATTTTGAACCCATTTGTTGCGAAATAGCCTTATTGGGTCCAAATTGTTGTACATTCTGCAACAACAAGGGGAGAGAGGCGGATTTAGGCTGAAATTGTTGCACTTTCTACAACATCACTCAACTGAGCACAGGCATTTCGTCTCTTGGGTTCAGTCTGATTTGCATTGATCTTACTCTCACCCAAGGTCGACCTAAACCGATTCTTCTCAAACCGTGCTTATGAACTAATACCGTGCAGCGGAATACGGATTTGCGCCTTCGTTCCGACGCCGAATTTACTATAAAGCGTAACACCGTATTCGTCGCCAAATGCTAGTTTGATCCGTTGGTCAACATTGGTAATCCCATACCCCGAGACATTGTCGGTTTTATTCAGAGCACGCTCCAGTGTTTCAGCTCGCATACCCATCCCGTCGTCGATCACTTCCAGATAAATATCGCGATCATCCTTGTACACCTTGATGGTAATATTAATTCCGACTTCATCGTCCCAAACGGCATGATTGATGGCGTTTTCGACAAATGGCTGTAACGCCAGTTTGACCGTCTGATAAACAAGTACGGAATCGTCAATCGCATAATGGAGTCGAAGGAGTCCCTCAAACCTGATCTGCTGGATGGCGATGTAATACTTGGTGAGTTTGATTTCTTCACTGATGGGCAGTATCATTTTTCCTTTATTTAAGGAGATCCGGTAAAACTTGGCAAGGTGAGAGACCATTTCGTTAGTCGTGTTATCTTTGTGTTTAACGGCCAATGCTGAGATGGACGCTAACGTATTATATAAAAAGTGCGGATTGATTTGGGCTTGTAGCATGTTCATTTCCGCTTCTTTCTTCGAAATTTCCTTCTTATAGACCTCATTGATCAGTTCTTTCAGGCGACTAGTCATTTTCTTGAATGCAAATGATAACTGGCCAATTTCGTCATGCCCCATAAACTTCATGTTGACATTAAAATCTTCCCGTTCTACCCGCCGGATGACTTGAAGGAGGGATTCGATCCGTTTGGTGAAGAACCTTGCGGTTATATAAATCAAAACGACGGAGATAGCTATGCTGCTCAAAGCAATGATTAGAATTCGTTTGGAGGCGATTTGTGCGTTTGTAATAAAGCTCTTGTAAGGGATGACGGAAATCGTTTTCCAGCCATTCTTGATCGTGTTGTAAACGACGAGCGATTTCTCGCCATTGTACATGCTGTCGAAGCTTCCTGAGTTTTTCTCACCAAAGGTACCGGGGATCAGTGTGCTGATATTTTGGTTCAGAAGCGCTTTGTTGCGGTTAGATAAGATATTTCCGTTTTCGTTAACGATATAAATGTCTTTTTGTTTATCTTCCTTTTCCATGAGCCGATAAATGTCGGCTTCGGCAATATCGAACGTAAGAATACCGTAAGGATAGTTAAGGCTGTTGTTATTAAGCAAACGCGCCAGCTTGAATACGGGTTCAGTGTCAGCCGTTGTTGCGGATACGCTGTAAGTCACATTCCCGTAAGAATGGGAGATTGACTCATACCAATTGGTTGATTTTGCCGCAGCATCAATTCGCTTAATATATACGCTGTCCGCAGGAAATGTCGTATTGCTCGTGTAGATGGATACCGCACGGATGTCAGGATTAGTTGCCAGCACATTATTAATCACATTATTGAAGTAAATGTACGAATCCAAATAGTCTGTACTGTTTTCGGTGTAATCTTTGATCAGCAACAGACGCAGCGTATTATCCAAATAAATGGATGCGGATATTTTCGAATAGGAATCTAGCTTCGTTTCCAAGTTGGCGTTAAGTTGATCTGTCGTTGCAATCATATTGGTATAGATTTGCGTCGTTAGTTCCCGTTTGGTCGTGTCATAGGAATATTTGACGAAAAACAATAAAGGTAAGATCGAAACGATGCAAAAGACGGCGAACAACTTGCTGCGCAAACTGAGATTAAGAAACGTTTTGGCTACAAACCGGAGTGGCATTGGCATTCGTGCTTGTATCATAAAAGTTTTTTCCGGTATTCGTTGGGTGTCGTTCCTTTGAACTTCTGAAACACAGAGCAAAAATAGGAGACGTTTTCGTAGCCAACGGATGCAGCAATCTCATGTATTTTTTTGGATTTGTCTTTAAGTAGTTCAGCAGCATGATGAATCCGTACACGGGTTAAATATTCTAATATCGTTTCTCCGGTTTTATCTTTAAATATGGTTCGCACGTAATTGGGTGACAGATACACCTGTTTAGCGATATCCTCGATGGTCAACTGTCTGCTGAAGCTGCGGTCGATGAGACTTGCGATTTGATGAATGATATGGAGATTCTTGTCCTTGTCCTTTTTCTTCATTAGGGAGAGGATAGATTGGCAGACCTCCAGGATGTGATTTTCGATTTCATTTATGGTGGAGTAATTGGCGATACGCTTCCAATCGTCGACATACATCGAATTGACGGAGTCGCCCCCGAGTAAATTGGCAAAATGCTGCTCAATGGCCGTAATAAGACGCAACGAGCTTGAACATACCAGGTCCCGATCGACCTTCGAGGTGCGCATAGTATCAAAGAAGTCTTGAATCACGGTGATAGCCGCAGATTCCTGCAAGTGGGAAATGGCATGACAAAGTGATGCAATCGCCGGTTCAGGGTTCACCTCTATGTAAACCGGCTCGATGGCCTGATCGGCCTTTGTGCACGATCCCAAGCCGAAATAAAATTTGCTTTCATTTGCTCGTTTGGCGCCTGCACATATATCGTATAAGCTTTCGAGGCCCATAGAAACGTCCGATACACCGATTGAAATGATCGCGTCGTTTCTGTCGTTTACATACCGAATCAGTTGCTCTGCTGCATGGCAAAGTTCTATAGACGGAGTATCAGGCTTGTGACAGAGAAGTACGAATGTTCCTTCCTTGATTTGACAGAGAAAGGAACGGGGTATTTCCGTCTGAGCGAAATTGCGGATAAGTGTCACGAGCTCCACACCATAATTGCGGATAGGGTCAACTGTTATATATAAAATCTGAAAAAAACCGCTCGAAGGCATCATGGAAGGCAGCAGTAACAATTTATCAATCCATTGGGACCTAACCATGGGACTACTTTCCAAGATCAGCTCTCTCAGATAAGATTCCTTTAGTACTTCCGAGGTTTGGGAGGAAATCCGGAATTCCTCGCACTTCTGTTTGACTTTCTCCATTAAATGCTGGAGCTCCCCCATGTCGAGAGGCTTCAACAAATAGCCGATCGCTTCCACGGATAGTGCCGCTTTAATATAGTGAAACTCATCGTGACCACTTAGGAATGCGATCTGGACATTGCGATTGATCTGTTTGGCTCGTCTGCTGAATTCCAGTCCGTCCATAATCGGCATACGGACGTCCGTTAATATGATATCAGGACGAAGTTCTTCCATACGCTGAAGCGCTTCTCTGCCGTTCTTCGCCGTTCCAGCGACACGAATGCCCATGTCTCCCCAACGTACGTAATCGGCCAGCATCTCGAGCTCCATTTTTTCATCGTCTACAAGCAGTATGCTGTACATTGAAAGCGCTCCCACCTTTCCAAACGCTGATATTACCCAATTTTATTGTAAAACGTATAACTCAAATAAACAATGACCTCGCCAAAGGATCGTTCATTTGGAATATAATTCTGAAGATGCTTGTATAGAATTGTTTTCTGCTCATTCCTATAATGAAGAATATACAAAATGATTATGGTTGTGACTGAGCGGCACAAGCCGCCGCAGCCTGGAAAGGGCGGGTTATACATATGGAAGCGCGACTCAGAAGGATGAAAGGACAAAAATATTTATACTTAATGATCCTGCCCGCCTTCATCTCTACCATCTTATTTTCATATGGTCCGATGTTCGGCTTGTACATGGCGTTCATCAATTACTCGCCCGGCGGTGGTTCCTTTTTCCACCAGTTTTTTACGAGCAAGTTTGTCGGTTTTGAGTGGTTTCGGTACTTCTTTACAAGCGGTGATTTTTATATCATCATGCGCAATACGATTGCGCAAAGCTTCTTATCGCTGTTGGTTGGATTTCCGGCCCCGATTGTGCTAGCCCTAATGATCAATGAGGTGAAGACCGGCTTATTCAAAAAAGTGGTACAAACGGTATCGTATTTACCCCACTTTATATCTTGGGTCATAGCGGCAAACATCATCATAACGCTGCTATCCTCGCAGGGGCTGATCAACAAGTTGCTGATGCTAATGCACATCACGGAGCAACCGGTGCAATTTTTCCAAAACGGCCATTATTTTTGGGGGATTATTGCTGTGTCCAATATGTGGAAAGATATGGGATTTAACGCAATCATGTATTTGGCTGCAATTTCCGCTATTAATCCCGAACTATATGAAGCAGCAAGAGTTGACGGTGCTAGCCGCTTACGCCAAATGTTTCACGTCACACTTCCGTCTTTACGCCCAACGATCGTTATTCTGGCCATTTTGTCAGTAGGAGGTATCTTGAACGCTGGGTTCGATCAGCAGTATTTGTTGCAAAACAACACCATCTTGAAGTATTCGGACGTTATCGATACCTATACGTACCGATACGGATTGCAGAACGGCATGTTCTCTTATGGCGCTGCGGTTGGATTGTTCAAATCGGTCATTGCCTTCATCCTAGTCGTCAGCGTCAATACGCTCTCCAAACGAATGAATCAGCAATCTTTGTTCTAATAAGAAAAGATAGGAAAGGGTGGGTCTGAATGAGAACAAGATCAAGTGGCGATATCGTCTTCGCCTGGGTCGTTTATGTGTTCCTTCTTCTCGTATTTATCGCAACGTTCTACCCCTTCTGGAATATTCTCGTGCTGTCTCTAAACAGTGCGGAGGATACGATCCTGGGCGGCGTTTATTTCTGGCCGAGGGTGTTTTCCTTAACAAGCTATGCACAGATTTTAGGCGATCAGGAAATTATTAATGGGGTCAAAGTGACTCTAGCACGTACGTTGATAGGCACGCCACTAGCTGTTCTGGTAATCAGTCTGCTTTCTTACCCGCTCAGCAAGCGTGATTTGGTCGGTGGGAAGTTCATCACCCTTTTCTTCATATTCACGATGTACTTTGGCGGAGGCTTAATCCCCTACTATATGATCTTAAAGAGTCTGCACCTAATTGATACCTTCTGGGTGTACATCGCGCCGGGTCTTATGAATGTGTTTTTTATGATATTGGTACGCACATTTATTCAGCAGCTTCCTGGGGAATTAGATGAATCTGCGAAGATGGACGGCGCGAACGATCTGCAAATTTTCGTCAAGATCGTATTGCCGCTGACGACTCCGGTGCTTGCTACGATAGGATTGTTTACGGCAATCGGCCATTGGAATTCTTGGTTCGATTCCTATGTATTCACCTACAAGCCTGAATTGAAGACGCTGCAGGCTGTTCTCGTCAAAATTTTGAATCAGTATCAGACGTCTTCTATGGTGTCGGATGCGCAGCAGATGGCGGATTCGGCCAAACGCCTCGCCGTATCGTCGGATTCGATCCGTATGGCTGCAACGATCGTGGCAACGGTGCCTATTGTCATCGTGTATCCGTTCTTGCAGAAGTATTTTGTGAAAGGCATGACCGTGGGAGCAGTTAAAGCCTAATCCAGCTTTCTCATTCTTGAAAGGCGGTGGTTGGGAGCGCAATCCGCAGAGGATAGGACGATATCCTATTAAGCAAGGTAATCAGCTGTTTCCAATACAATTAGTCAAGGGGGATTTTATTCCATGTTCAAGACCAGGAAAACGTTAAACATGCTGCTTTCAACGGTCCTTATGGGTTCCGTCATCGCCGGTTGCTCTACAAAAGAAAATACGGCTTCGCCAAGCGATAAGCCAGCTGTTGCAACCGATAACAAAGCAAACGATACGACACCGATTAAAATGACGTTCTTTGATAAAAATACAGGCGACGCCTTCACGAACGAGGTTGCCAAGGAAATTACGAAACGGACGGGCGTTACGATCGAAATTCAGCAGCCAACGGGCAATCCTTCAGAAAAGCTGAATCTGATGCTCGCCAGCAGCGATCTGCCGGATCTTGTGCTAATGGACCGCGGAGGAGATATCGTTAGTAAGTACATCGCCGCAGGGGCGATTATTCCGCTGGATGATCTGATTGCGAAATACGGTCCCAACGTGCAGAAAATGTATGGGGACACTTTGAAAAAGACGCGGTTTACCGACGGGAAAAACTATTATCTCTCTAACTGGTACGGCGCGGAGAATGAGCCTGTATTCGGCATAAATATGCGCATGGATTGGCTTAAACAGATTGCTCCGGACAAAGCTGAAGGCGGAAAGCCGTTCACGGCAGATGAATTCGAAGCGCTGTTGAAGGATTTCAAAACAAAGCTTGGTAAAGTGGACGGCAAAGACGTATTCCCGATGAGCTTCAACGGTGAAAATATGGGCGCTGTGCTCGGAACGTTTAAAGGCATGTGGGGGATGAAGACATACTACGAAGATAATGGAACACTGAAGTACGATGTGAAGGACCCGAAATATAAGGACATGCTGATGTACTTGAATAAGCTGTACCGAGAGGGCTTGATTGATCCGGAATGGCCAGTCAACAAGAAGCAAACGTGGGAGCAAAAGATTTCTAACGGACTCGTATTTGCATCACCAGGCGCTTATTGGGATTTCGGTACGCCTAACGGTGTGCTTAAGAAAGCAGGCGGACCTGAAAAGCAGCTTTATCCGTATAAGCTAGTAGGACCTGGCGTTGACCCTGCAAAAACGACTTTAGGGCCAAAAAGCTCGCTCGGTTGGGATGCGATTGCGATCACAAAGACGAATAAAAATCCAGAAAGAACGATGAAACTCATTGACTTCCTAGCTAGCGAAGAAGGCCAATACCTTCTCATGTGGGGGATAGAGGGTGTGCACTGGGATAAGAAGGACGGCAAGCATACGCCGCGTCCGGAAGTTCTTCAAGGCTTTAAAGATGATTGGGATAACTTCGCGAAGAAAACAGGTATTCGCAAATGGACTTGGTTCGTGAAGAACGGTAAAGGCTCCGACGGTACGCCGTTTGATTTGCCGGGCCGTTACCAGCGTGGCGAGATCGACCAGATGGCACTGAAGAACTTGTCCGATACGGTATGGGAAACGTCTGCTTATGATAATCTCGGCCCTGCCGGCGGCACCCCGGATGCGCTCGTTAGCCAGAAGATTTCAGATATTATGAGCCAAACGATTACGAAAGTCATCATCTCCAAGACCGATACGGATGCAGCCGCTCTGTTCGATAAAATGCTTGCCGATATGAAGGCAGCAGGTGACGAGAAGGTCGAGAAAATCATTAACGACAACTACAAGAAACGCATGGATCTTTGGAAATAAGATGAAGGTCAGGAAGCCGAGGCACTGTTCCGGCTTCCTTCTTCATTTAAATGTCTATAGGCATGAAGGGAGCAGGTTAAGGATGACATTCAATACGGTGATCTATCAAGAGTTAAACGGGCAAGTGGTTGGAGAAAATGGGTTATGCCGAATTATCGTCGATCTGGCGAGCGGATTAATCGATTATGAATGGGATTCCGGAAGCCGCTTGAGTGGCGCTTACAGCGCAGCGCGGATCGATGGAGGCAAATACGTTGCTTCGACCGAATATTCGGAGCACAAACTGGCCGCTAGCGGCGCTCAAATGATCCGTGATGATTTCGGCACCGGCTGCCGGTTATCTGTGATTCATTCGGCTGAGTCGCTTCCGGTTATGACGCAGACGTTTTGGCTATATGAAAAAGTGCCATATTTTTTCGTTCAGGTTGAGCTGGAGGGTGTCTCGGGAGAATTGGAGACAAACTACATTTCTCCGTTGACGGTGAATGCTGCTAAGGGATCATCAGCTTTGGAAATGGCGGCAGAGGAACTGTGCGCGCTGTTGGTGCCTTTCGATAACGACAAGTGGGTACGTTACGAATCAACCGCCATGCCGAACCAGCTGGAAAGCTATGAGGTAACGGCTATTTTCGAACCTGCATCGAGAAAAGGGCTAGTAGTTGGTTCGGTTACCCATGATACATGGAAAACCGGCCTGAAAGTAGTCGGTCATGAAGGAGCGGCTATTCACCATTTGGAGGTATACGGTGGAGCAGCTGGCGAGTATACGCGCGATACCATTCCTCACGGTACGTTGATCGGTACAACGATTGCTTCACCGCGTATCTTCGTGGGCATGTATACGGATTACAGAACCGGACTTGAGGAATATGGAAAGGCCAATGCTGTGATAGCTCCACCTCTTCAATGGGAACACGGTGTTCCTTTCGGATGGAATAGCTGGTCGGCGGCAGGTGGAGAACTCGACTACGAGCTTTACACCCATACGTCGGACTTCCTAAAGAGCTTGTACGTTGGTGGATTTCATCATCAGGGGACGGTCTATATAAACTTTGATTCCTTCTGGACGAACTTAACACAGCAGCAGCTCGAAGACGCCGTGCGCCACGTTCGTGAAAATGGACAAAAGCCCGGCATTTATTGGACGCCTTTTGCCTTCTGGGGGAATGATTTCGATCGGGTTGTGGAAGGCACGGACGGCAAGTATACGTACCGAGATCTCCTGCTGCGCGATGAGCAAGGGCAAATTTCACCCGATTTAGACGGCGGATTTGCAATTGATCCTACGCACCCTGGCAATCTGATGCGGACGGAGTGGCATCTTGAACGTTTTGTCAGGTGGGGTTTCGAGTACATCAAACTCGACTTCCTTGGACATGGTGCTTTGGAGGGCGTGCACTTCGATAAGGAAGTGCGTACAGGGCTTCAAGCGTATAACCTTGGCATGGCCTTGATCAAGACTAGGCTTGATCCCATGGTTATCGGACGTCCATTCTTTATCAACTTGTCCATCGCGCCGATGTTTCCACATCAATACGCCCATAGCAGGCGCATCTCTTGTGATGCTTTCGGTACACTGAAAGATACGGAGTATATGTTGAATTCACTCACATATGGTTGGTGGATGAATGGGACTATATATCCGTTCAACGATCCTGACCATACCGTTCTATATAAGAGTTTTAACCAAGAACCTACGATGGTGCAGGAAGGTAGGAGTCGTCTAAACGCTTCCCATATTGCCGGAACGGTTCTTCTCATGGGGGACGATTTCCGCAAAGAGGAAGCAAGAACTAGGGCAGAGGACTGGTTGACCCGGCCGGAGCTGCTGGAAATTGCAAAGACAGGTAAAAGTTTTATTCCGCTAGAGGGAAATACCGATGCGGCTTCTGCTGATGTTTTTTTTCAAATGGCAGATGATGACTGCTTCATAGCCGTGTTTAACTATAATAAAGATGAAACAGTTGAGAAACGCATATCCATTGAGCGTTTGGGTCTGCACCAAAATGCGACTTATGAGCTGCATGATCTCTGGGAGGAAACTGCCATTCAGACGTCAGGAGACATAAGCGTTCGCTTGGAACCGGCAGAGTCAAAGATTTTTAAGTTGATTTTATAGAGGGAAGAGCTGCTTCGGCAGCTCTTTTTTAGTAGATAAGAAAGTATAAGTTTTATACTTTTGCTTCGCATCTACCTTGACAAACGCGCTCGTCCCAGAAGGACGACGGAGTCGTTTATCCTTGCCACATAAGAACGCGGTTTTCGGTTCCCGAAAACCAAGCCCATCCAGTCCCATATCTTAAACCGCTCAACCGTCCATTTCGTATCGATTCTCCAATATAGCCGCTCCTTCTGCCAAGTAGCCAAATAAGTAATGTTCACCCACCTGTGAACAATATTCTTGATTATCTACCTGCCCTCGCACTCAACTTTCTACAATATACTCCAATAAAGGAGTGCATCCATCTCATGGCCCAATCACAGGCAAGCTGCACCCATAGTTCTTCTATCCGAAATTCAACCCGGACCCGGGATCACCAGATTTTGGCGGAACGTAGAGGCCTTATTTTGCTCAAAAACGCGTATTTCACGTTTTCGCGGAACGAGGAGCCTCTATTTCCCTCTTTCGAGGTGTAAAAACCGGTAAAACGCCAAAATAGCGTTCCCACGTTCCGCTTACAGGCCCTGCATAGGCATAATCTCCAAAATAGCGGCTCCTCGTTCCCCGCGATCCTCAGATTAGCAGCTTATATGTCCGAAATCACTCCAAAGAGTTGGATTTGGCCAACTGATTCCCCGAAGGGTGAGCAAATATGAGTGGTAGTTGGCATGATTCCTATTTAGGTAAACTTCGTAAAGTGGTTGGAACGCAAAAAATAATAGTAAACTCGGTACGGGCCATAGTATTGGATGGTGAAGGTCGTGCCTTGTTCATAAGGCGTAGTGGTGATAGAAAATGGGGTATGCCGAATATTTATTTCGAGTAGATGAGTGGAAAGGTACTCTTGAAAAAGAGACATCACGAAAGAGTGTTTAAAGATTGCAAAAAATTCGTTGGAACATTAATTTTGGAATAATAAGCTAACGTAGTTTTTTTCTGTATTTCATCGGTGTTGTGCCTACAAGCTTTTTGAAAGCCTGGCAGAAATAAGGGTAATTGTACATCCCCACCTCAATGCTGATCTGCTCAATTCCTTTGTTGCTTGTTATTAATAACAGACAGGCTTGTCTGATACGTCTGGCGAGAATATAATCCATCAACGTAGCGCCGGTTTCTTGTTTAAAGATACGAGATACATAATATTTGGATATATGCAGATGATCCGCTAACGTATCGAGT
>NZ_WHOC01000029.1:0-630 GCF_013141785.1 Paenibacillus germinis | reverse complement strand
AGGTTGCTGCTCTGCTTTATCTGTTACACCCTCATTTGTCTGCCCCTGTCGGGTTTTCTTTTCGATTTTAGACAGCTTTTTATCTAAATGGTCAAACGATTTTTCTATATTTTTCATTAGAGCTGACTGGGCTTTTGGATTACCCACTTTTTCCAATGCTGAAGCCAAAGCCAGAATGTTGTGCTGCAATTCGGTTTTTACCTTCAGTACCTGCTCAGGGTGTTTTACTTCCTTTTCAGTATCGTTCACATCTTTGGTTTCAGTTTGCTCTGTTGTTGTAGTCTTTGCTTCCGTATCTACCGATAGTGTCGCAGATGCAGCGAGTGCAGTCTTTTCGGTTGTCGACAAACCGGAAGCCTGTTCTGTTTTTTGGATAGCATTTTGTTGAGTTTCTAGTGACTTCTGAAGAGATAGACTTGCCTCATTCGTTTTTCCCTTAGCCAATAAGGTGTTCGCTTCCCCAAGTCGTTCTTGGGCAAAGGAGGTAAGAAGTCTTGCTTCCTTTATGTCATTGACAGTTAGGGCTAATCGAATATTTTCGTACATAGTTTTTACAAAGTAGAAGAAGTCTCCAGGCAATAGACCTGTGGTCTCAGCTGTATTCTGAGTGACGTTCACGGATGCAGGAGT
>NZ_WHOC01000028.1:0-258783 GCF_013141785.1 Paenibacillus germinis | reverse complement strand
GCTTTGGCAACTGCGCGCTGTGAAGTGCACCCCTTAGAATAGACATTGGAAAAACCCCTTGGTTAATCCGATGAATTCTAAGGAGTGTATTTTTATGGCAACAAAAGGTCAAAACTTTTTAATTGACTCACGTACTCTTGTTGCATCTACGGATGGATAAGATTTCACAAGCCATAACCAAAATTCCTCTTAGGTTATTTTTCCCGTCCAAAGTGCTTCGCGGACCTCGATACTAAATCGAGATTTAAACTCCAGCTGCGGTTTATCCATGGATGACCCACCCTCTACAATCATTATCCTACTGTACTTCAGCAGTTATTGGTTAACCCAATTCGCAATATGATGTCCAAAGTACCTGCCTATCTTTTCAACAGTTCTATAAGTAAGAAAGGCTCGACATGCTTGGCCTGCTTTGCAGATCAAGATAACTTTGTTAGTTGTATTCCAACTTCTTGCAACACACTTCAAGAATATCATGTATTTTCAAATGTATTTGTAGCCCTATTTTAATCTCATATCATATTTTTAATATATGATCAAAGAAGTAGAATTGAGTGGGATACCTGTCCGAACATTGTAGTCAAAAGACTTTTCAAGGAGAATTTGTACAATTGTCCGTTTCATTTAAGTGAAATAATTAAATAGAATGATAGAGAAATAAAGTAGATCTAAGAGGACTGTCCATCAACACTCTGCTGAAAGGCAGAATTATAAATAAGTTTTGAAACATGCTGTTTCCACGGTCAACGTCAACACCGCTCATCAAAGATGAACGGGGCAATAAGAAGCAGGGCAGCATCGCCGCTCTCGAAAAACATGTGATTGATAAAAAAAGGGACCAGCCGAAGCGCTTCTACGCTCCAGCTGGCGTGTCTATCTGTTATTCTTCTTCAAACAACCGTTCACCTTTATGCAGCCTCCAGGCAATTTTAGCCGTGTGCGGGAGCTCGCGCGCGGTTGGCGCGTGTGCCGCCAAATATCGGGTGCAGGCGAGCAGCATCGTTTCTTTGGCCTTCTCAGCAAAAGAGCCTGTCGCCGCTTGCCAGCGGTCGTATTCGGCCACTGCGGCCTCATACATTTGAAAAGAATGGAATTCCGCATCCTCCCGCAACAACGCATGGCCAAGCGTGTTAAGCAGCGCTCCCGGCTCACCACCGCCATGAATGTAGTCCATCACCCATTGCGCGGCCGGTCCGACCTGCTGGCGCAGATCGAGCAAATCGAGCAGCTCCTGATGGTCGGCCGACGCGGCGGAGCCGGACGGCTTCGGACGTGCGGCTGTCGGCACGTTTAAGAAACGGTCAAGATATACGCTGACGGCTCCGTGAAAAATCGCCCGCTGCAGCATCGGCTCATCCGATTGCAGCAGCCTTTCATGCACGGCGTGAGCATAAGTGAACGTATGTAGCACTGCAATCCAATCGCCGAAATCGTTCTGCGTATGGAAACGAACGATCCGTTCCGCGGCGGCCAAAGCAACGAGCTGCGCCAATTGCTCCGGAGCCGTTCCCGCGATGAGCAGGTCGCGCAGCAAAGCGATCGTCTGCACAGGCGTATCGCTCAGCAACTGCTTCAGCAATTGCTCTTCCGTATCAGCAGACAGAGCTGTCTGCTGCCGCGCATCCGTTGACCCACCGGCGAGCTTCGCCTGAGCTGCATTCTGCTCCAGCTCGTTGACCGCTTGCTTGATCGGCTCTACGAGGTTCAGCGGCGCTTGCCACTGGTGCAGCTCCTCGCTCCGTGTCGGACGAGCCATCATCGGCACGAGCGAAGTTAAAATCCGCTCCTTTTGCGACACCTCAGCCCACTCCAGCGCCTCAAAAGCTTTGCTGTGGAAATCGAACACATGGCCGCCGTCCAAGTAAAAGTGATCTGTTGCGGCGACAAGCATCATTTCTGACAGACGCTTCGTGTCAATGCCTTTCAAAATGGCAGTGATCAGCACTTTCTCAGCGCCCTGCGTATCCCGCACCTCTATGCAGCTGCGATACCACTCGGTCAACCGTTCGAACGGCACGTCCGCCGACGGCAGCGCCGACAGCAAGTGGCGGGTTCCTCTGCCCGAGCTGCCTCGAGCGACATGGACAAGGCCTTGGTACAACGCGAGTATTTTGCCGTTCTTGTCCAGCTTGTCGACGCTTTGCGCCATCGCGGTAAGAATCGTAAGTCCGGCGTTCCAGCCCGTTCCATATGTCGTGCCGAATTCGATGCCAATGCGGGCGATGTCCTGCTCCGGCACTCCCGCTTCGATCAGTCCGACGACCGCTTTCGAGATGACGATACCAATATTTTGCTCGAGTCCTTCTTTCAGTCTATGCTTATATTTTTCCGCGCCTTCCGCTCTTCTGGAAACCGGATTTACCCACACTTCGCCGCCGTCGACCCTCACTTCATACGACGGAACATCGTCCGCCCACGGATCAAGCGTACCGCCGCTGCAGACGTCAAACCGGGCATGATGCCAATGGCACGTCAAAATCCCGTCGCACAAGCTCCCCATATGGAGGGGAAAGCCTAAGTGCGGGCAGCGATTGTCCACCGCATATACTTGGTCTTCATGATAAAAAACAGCGATACCGCCTCGTATAACCTTTGCGCCCTCTTGTTTAAGCGCTTCCAAATTGCCTGCTGAAATCCAGTTTAAACTGACACTCATCGATACAGCCTCCTTTATTTTTTTAAGCTGCACTCCAAACCACAACAAACGTATCCGGTCAGAACCCTCTGCGTTCTGCTCCATAGATTTATTATACCTTAGTGTCCCGGCCATGGCTTCAGCAAAGAGTAAGGAAATCAGCACGACAAAAACCCCGTTCAATGAAAACAAAAGAAGAGCCACTTAAAGTGCAGCTCCACTATCATTTTCCGTTAGTTTATGCTTAGGTTTCAAGTATATGTAATAACAAGCTTTTTTGAACATGCATCCTATTCTCAGCTTGTTGATAGATAATGGAGTTCTCAGATTCAATCAAATCCTCTTCTATCTCAAAGTCAGGGTGAATTGGCATATCGTGCATGATGTATGGGGAATAACCACCTAGATTTTTCTTGTTAATCTGAAAAGGCATCATTACTTGAATCCTTCTATTTTTCTCCTCGTGATAATCAATATTCCGAAAATATTCCATATCAACCCAAGTGTCCGTATAAATAAAATCAGTCCTTCTAACAGCATCGGACAAACTCTTCAAATTTTCAATATACCCACTCTGATAAGCATTCTGCATAAGTTCTTCATCCCAAGAAGCTTCATTAATTATCGGGGTTACCAACAAAAGCTTAATACCCAATGTGATACAACCTGCTATTAGTGAATTTGCAACATTATTATGAATTCCTACATACGTTACAGTCACACCTGTGTAAGTTCCTTTTACTTCGTATATAGTCATCAAATCAGCTAGTGCCTGACATGGGTGGTACTTATCACAACATCCATTTATAACTGGAACATTGGAGTTATTAGCTAATTCAAGTAAATCTGAATGCTTTTTTAACCTAGCCATAATTACATCGCAGTTTCTTGATGCGTAACGGACTTCATACCTTATTGGTGAGAGGCTAAAATTACTCGAATCCCAATCGATGGTTACAACATAACCGCCCATTTGATTAATGCCAGACTGAAAAGACAAATTGGTATGTTATGTTGGGAATAGAAAATAAATCCCATCTAGGAGTGAACGACTTATGGAGAATATACTCCGTTCTGGTATGCATGATTTTGATTTTACGCTTAAACCGATGATAAATCGCAATAGACGTCGGACGAATGCGATTTATCCGGAAAAGGAAGGCGTCTGGGAAGAGTTTGAAGCTAGTCATACAGGTGAGAAATATCTCGATGGGAAGGTCATCATCGACCATTTTGAAGGAATATTCCCGGATGGTGAAGTTAGAAAAGGGATGACGATACGCGCCTATGACGAGGAAACGCAGCAATGGTCGTTGGTATGGCTGGATAATCGCAACCCTCATGATTTTAGACCGCTGATCGGAAAGTTTGAAAATGGAATTGGTGTGTTTAATCAAGTGGTAGAAACACCAGACGGAAAACCGCTGCACATGAGATTCACTTGGGATGAGATTACGGAGAATACGGCTCGCTGGCAACAGGCCTTTTCGTTTGATGGAGGCAACAACTGGGATACCAATTGGATCATGGAGTTTACGAGAATATAAACGTTCACGCACCGTGGCCATCACCACATTATACTTTCATATCCCCTAACCGTAGGTGAGTAAAAAGGCTGCCGATCACACAGGCAGCCTTTTCGCTTCACTCATTAAATCTTCCCATAATAATGGTGTTATCGTATGTTATCGTTTACATGTGTTTTTAAAAAAATGATCCATAAGATCATTTTCATTACCATTACTTTGATGGAACAAGGTGTGGCATTAAGATTCTATTCTGTACAGAATCCGCTTCACCGTTTAACCGTTTTATTAACAAATCACCAATCGTTTCCCCAAGCTCCTGAGGATTTTGCATAATGACTGATAGATTATGATGAAACAAAGAAGAAAATTCAAGATTGCCGAATGAAACCACTTCGATGCTTTCCAGCGGTATTCCCAATTGTTGCAAACCCAAATAAACACCGAAAGTCATTTCGTTATTTGCTGAAAAAATAGCGGTCGGGCGATCAGGTAATTGCCAGAAGTACCGAATAGCTTCAATACCCGATTCTCTGGTGTAATCACCTTCAAACATGAATTCATTCGTTGGCGTAATCCCCGCTTCTTCCAACCCAATAATCGCGCCTTGCCTTCTTTCCCTTGCGGTACTAATCGTCTTGGGACCATTAATAATACCTATTCGCGTATGCTTTTTCTCCAGTAAATGCTCAATTGCAGACTTAGAGGCGTAAATATTGTCTTCTGTTACTGTATCCAGTTTTAGATTGGAAAAACGGCGGTCAGCCAAAATGACATGTATGCCTGAATCACTGATTGCCTGAATTTGATCCCTGTTCTCACCGGTACCAGCAAGAATGAGAGCCTCAACTCTTTTTTCCGTCAGAAATTCAAGAGCTTCCCTTTCTTTCTCAGGATTCTCTTCGGTGTCGATAAAGAGTAGATGATAGCCTTGTTGGAAACAGCGATGCTGAATCGTACGGGCAATTTTCATAAAATAAGGATTCGCCATATCAGGCAGAACAATCCCCACACTGCGTGATTTTTCTTGTTTTAAGCTTCTGGCTATCGCATTTGGTTGGTAGTTAAATTTGCGGATGACTTCCAACACCTGCTGCTTGATATCCTCACTCACATAACCGGAATTGTTCATAACACGCGAAATCGTTGCTGTGGACACCCCTGCTTCTTTAGCTACATCCTTGATTGTCATTTTGACCAAGAGGATCCATCCTTTACATCAGAGTCATCGAGTCGATTCTCCATGTTAACGTTACCACATTAATACTATCTGGAGAACCATGATTCGTCAACGACCGTAAATGCGAATAACCGCAGCCTTCATGGATGAAAGCAGCGGTTATTCAATTGTTTCATAATCAATAATCAAAGCATGTTTTCAAATCATTCTGATTGAAGGTTAAAATATCAGCAAGCGGCAATCTTTTAGCTACAGGCAAAATAATGGGATGATCTTTATGTGGCTCCGTTTGATACCAATAAGCTGTACTGGAGTAATCATCGCTCCGATGATTATTATGTCCATGCTCGATCGTCACTCTAATGGACGTGTCGAACATCACAGGATCTTCAATGTGGAAACGGTACGCTGAGATTTTGCCTGACCAGTTCGGCCCTCCACCAAGTATAAGACCGTGATTCGGCGTACATTGTTCCTGCTGCGGGCACCAGGCCGTGTTGAAATAATCCTCCATCCCCGTGCCGTGGAGTGAAGGGGGCCATGGTTCCCCATCAATGAAGATCATGTCATCCCCTTCTCCGTACCAGTTCCATTCCCGCGTCATACGCAAGTTATGAATGTTCAGGTTACAGCCGACATAGTGGCCTTTTCCAACCGCATCCAACATCACATAGTTGCCGTCGCCCGTTATATTTTTTCCGCCAAATTCAAACAGTGCATTGGAGATGCTATCTTCGATACCATCCGTAAGTTCACGGCGCCAGATGGCATGAAACCTAAGATCACTGTCGATTGGGAACGCATATTGTTCATAATCGATATAGTAGTAGAATTTGATCGGTTGATCAGCATCGGATTCGACCTCTATTCTGGCATTTCGGCCAAACGGCATCGGGAAGAAGCAATTAAGCGCTCTTCCATCTTCCGGGCTCATCGCAAGGGGCGCCGAGCTGAAGTTTTTGGTAATCCCATGTCCCATACCGAAAAAATCGCCGATCGGAGCTTGTACACTCGGGTTTTCTTCACCGTCCCAATACATCTTAAGCACGACTTTTCGGTGCAAGTATGTTTCGATCGCAGCGTCGTCAAGCGGTGCCATTGTCATCCAGATATGAGTAATACAGCCGGAGCCATCTATATCTAATATTTTGATTTTTTCTCCTGGGTACAATTTGCTATAGTCACGATTTCCTCCCGTTGTATCATAGCTGGAAGCCCTTTTGCGTTTTCCTTGTCGAGTGCGGTACAAATCTCTTAACGATGATCCTAACATGGTCAAATCAGCTCCTTGTTGTAAGTAGCCGGCATCATTTAATACCGGTCATTTTAATGCCTTCCACCAAATATTTCTGCATGACGAAGAATAGTAAAAAAGTAGGTAATGCGGCAATTACGGCTGCAGCAAGCACGATGTTCCATGGCGTCACGTAGCCCCCGCCAACCAAGTTAGCTAGTTGAACCTGAATAACCCACATGCTCTCTTTTTGCGTAATGATAAGCGGCCATATATAGGAATTCCAATTAGCTAAGAAAAATCCGATGGTTAATGGGGCAATGATCGGCATGGAAAGCGGTAAAGCGATTCGGAAAAACGTCCCTGCTTGAGAAAGCCCTTCTATATAGGCTGCCTCTTCGAGATCTTTTGGAAATTCCCGATAAAACTGGCGGAACAGAAAAATTCCATAAGCGTTAAAAATGGCAGGTATGATCAAACCGGCAAAAGAGTTGGTCATGCCTAAATTTTTTGTAATTAAATAGAGTGGCAGCATGATCACAGCGAATGGGATCATTAATGTGCTGAGCATCCATGCAAAGATGACATTTTTCCCTGGAAATTGAAAGCGAGCAAGCGCATATCCGGACATCGCGTGGAACAGCATAGCAACCGCAGTCACGGTTGTGGACACAATCAACGAATTCATAATCGATCTGAGCAAATGCGATGATGTGACAGCCTCTTTGAAGTTGGGAAACTCAAATTCCGTCGGCCACAGCTGAATATCGAAGATATGAGTTTCCGAACGAAAGGAGCCTATAAATAGCATGTAAATGGGAAAAATCATGGCGATCCCGACAATGATCGAAACCGTCGGTAGTATGAATCGGTTCATTATTCTCATAGTAGCACCGCCTAATCTTTAGAAGAGAAAAATTTAAGTTGTATCATCGAAAATGCGAAAACAATCAGGAACAAAACAAACGCGAGAGCGGAAGAATACCCCATATTCAACATTTGGAACGCTTGTTTAAAGATATAAAGTACGCTAACCTCCGTTG
Source organism: Paenibacillus germinis (assembly GCF_013141785.1). Taxonomy (NCBI): domain Bacteria; kingdom Bacillati; phylum Bacillota; class Bacilli; order Caryophanales; family Paenibacillaceae; genus Paenibacillus; species Paenibacillus germinis. Next base: position 251,165 of record NZ_WHOC01000028.1, on the reverse strand, counting down.
AATCCATCGGTCCGCCTTTTGTCATAACGATGATATGGTCGAAAATTTGAAAGGACGCGATCGTCGTGACAATCAAAATAAACGTATTCGTTTCCCGCAATAAGGGGAAAGTGATATGCCGAAAGCTTTGAAAGCGGGTTGCCCCGTCAATATGTGCCGCTTCGAAATAATCAATCGGAATTTCCTTAATCGCCGATAAAAAAATAGTCATGTTATAGCCGATGTTGATCCATAACAATGTCAGAATGACGCAATAGATTGCCTGTGTAGGAGAACCGAGAAATTGTTGTGTTCCGATACCGACAAGAGAAAGCAGTTGATTGGCAAGGCCGTTTCTCGGATCAAGCAGGAACATGACAATGATAGCTGATATGACCGATGTGACCGCAAAAGGTAGTAAAAACATCGTTCTAACCACACCTACTGTTTTTCCTCGCAGCCCGTTTACGAGCAGCGCAGAAAGCAATGCGAGGCAGAATAACAATGGCACATAAACAACACTAAAAAGTAATGTTCGTGTTACGGAATGCCACCACTGATCATCCGAGAGTAAGGTGACATAGTTCTCAAATCCAATATACACTTTAGGCGACAATGCGTTCCAATCATGTAAACTAACATAAAAAGCATAGAGAATCGGTATAAAAACAAATATCATTAATCCCAAGATATTGGGAAGCAAGAAGCTGTAAGCCGTAACCCATTCTTTAATCATGCGGGCATTGCTGCGTCTTGGAGTCACTCTTTACCCCTCCCCGAATTGAAAAGGGAGACCGTCTTGCAGTTTTACGGAGCAAGCCGTCCCCCTCCCGAGATTCCTGTTATTTCTGTTTGCTTAGAATATCCGTGATTTTCGCATCAACGGTTTTGGCAGCGTCGGCACCTGACATTTTACCGAACATGACGTACTGCATGGCATCACCAACTGCATCAACCACTTCGGACGGATATCGCGGTTCTGGGATCGCGGAGTTATAAATTTCTTCAGTGAACACTTTACGCAAGCCTTTGTTATAGATGTCCTTACCTTTTTCGACTACGGATTTCCGTGGGGAGTAAGCGAACTTCACTTCCGTACCCCATTTCAATGCATGGCTGAGATCCGATGAACCGAATGCCCACATCACAAATTTCGCAGCCTCAGCCGCGTGCTTGCTTTGACCGTTTACAGCCATTTTCCAACCGCCTGCATCTGTTGCTGCTTTGCCACCGGCAGGAGTCGGAATTGGAGCTAGACCGATGGGTACATCTTTATATTTTTCTTCAATTCGATTGATAGCCCATGTTCCGACAATTTGCATAGCTGCGGTTTTGTTACCCAGGTTATCGATTTCCCATGGACCGAGCTGCAGTTTTTTAGGAGACAGACCGTCTTTAAAGAAGCTTCCCCAGAAATCAAGTGCTTTTGCCGTCTCTGGTGTGTTGAACGTTGATTTGGTTCCATCAGCACTCAGCACGTTACCGCCTTGCTGCCAAAGGAACGGATACCAGATAAAGTTAAAGTACGGGCCTTTATCCGGCGGGATAATCAGACCGGCTACCTTATCAGTTGTCAGTTTTTTCGCAGCGGCATGGAGTTCATCCCAAGTCTTCGGCACTTGCACGCCTGCCTTATCCAGCATTTCCTTGTTATAGTAAAGACCTAGCGTTTCCAATTCAAATGGCAGAGCCATGATCTTGCCGTTATACGTCACAGCATCAAGAGATGCAGGAAGGAAATCCTCTTTAACGCCTGGCGCGAAATCCGGAGTCAAATCTTTCATTAAACCGGATTTCGCGAATTTCATGAAATCACCCGGGCTGATCATGTAAATGTCTGGACCTTCTCCGCTGGCAAAGCCAGTAGGAAGCTTGGTAGTTGTGTAGGAAGCTTGATCATAGGTTGAATACTCGATTTGCACTTGATCTTGTGATTTGTTGTACTCATCGATCAAATCTTTGAAGAACTTACTCTCGGCTTCGGTGTGCATGTCCCAGAAAGCCAGCTTGACTTTGTTCTTGGCAGCGCTTGTTTCCTTGGTGGCTTCCGTGCTTTTCGGTGCAGCGTCGCCTGCTTTTTGCGTGTCCGTTGTCGAGGATCCGCAACCAAGTTGTAAAACAAGTGCAGAGCTAATCGCCGTAACCCCTAACGTTTTCCATTTCCGTTTCATCTGTTGTATCCCCTTTCATTTCGTTTACATCTTGAGTATAATCCGGGGGAACAGCTGTACATAACGAGAAATTATTTAGTTAGGTGGACTATTTTTGGATTTTGGACAGGAAACGATCGATCTTCTCATCCATGCTTTGAACCACTTCTTTGCCGGATACCCCGCTGTACAATATGCTTTGTAATGACTGGGTAAATGTCCGGTTGATTTCTTCCGGATATTGCGGCTCCATCCGCTCCGTACCGAAAATTTCATTGGTAAAAACCTCTCGCAGACCGCGCCGGTAATAGTCGGAACCAGCTTCCATGACGGACTTGCGCGGGGAATAAGCAAACTTCACATCGCTGCACCACTTGAGCGGTATGCTCGTATCACCGGAAAAAGCCCACATCACAAACTTCGCAGCTTCGCTTGCATAATCACTTCGCGAGTTCACCGCAATTTTCCAGCCGCCTGCAATCGTGAGACGGTTCCCGCCATCCGGTGTCGGCAGAGGAACGACACCGATTGGTTGATCGGCATACTGCGTCTCCAACATGCGAATATTCCACGTCCCGCTTACCTGCATCGCCGTTTCACCATTCGTCAAAATGCCAATATCCGTTGCCGGCCGTGATGGCTGCATATTAATTAACCCCTGACTGACCATACTGTGGAAAAAATTATACATGTTTTCGCCTTTCACTTGGCTCAGCCCGGAATGCTTGCCATCCTCCGATATTAAATCGGCACCGGTTTGCCATAGAAACGGAAACCAGGAGAAGTTCTGGTAAACACCACCGAACGTTTCTATCGTTAAACCGCTTACATGTGATGTTCTAAGCTTCTTTGCCGCTTCCATCATCTCATTCCAGGTTTTGGGAGGTGCTAAATGCTGCTTTTGAAACATTGATTTATTGTAAAATAGCCCCATTAATTCTGTTTCAATCGGAACCGCATAAATCGTATTGTATAGAGTAACGGCTTCCAGCGCCGTCGGGTAGAAATCCTCTTTCATTGTTGGCGTAAAATAGGAGGTCAACGGCATTAACATGTTGACATCCGCGAGTCGCTTGATCATGGGCGATGATACAAAAAAGATATCCGGACCTGTTCCGGATGCGAATGATGCGAGCAGCCGCTCCCCCGTAAAATAATCATCGCTGGACACGTACTCCACCTTGATCTCAATGTCTGGGTGCAGCTGCTGATACTGCTTGGCAAGTTCCTGCCAAAACTCAAACTCCTTAGAAGTATGAAATGACCATAAGCGAAGCACTCTTTTAGGTGCACTCGCATCCTTGCTTGGTCCTGTCTGTGAACGAAACAGCTTGTCGAGTTCAGGTGATTTCGTTGTCGTGTTTTGCTCACAGGCAATTAGCAGGCTGAACACAAGCATTAAAAGCAGCAGCTTTCTGGCAAGCTTTCCACTTATCGATATTGTTTTTTCCATGTCAATCCTCCTTTCGGAAGAAAAATTGCCGATATTCCACAGGGGTGACACCCATTTTCTTCTTAAATAATCGCGAGAAATATTTTACTTCTTGATAACCTACCATCTGTGCGATTTCATACAGTCTCAACCCGGAATCCATCATCAGCGTTTTCGCCTTCTCCATACGAAGCCCTGTTAAAAATTCAACGAATGAACTGCCGGTTTCGAGTTTAAAATAAGTGCTAAAATAACTTGGATTCATCTGGACATGACGCGCTGCGTCTTCTAATGAAATGTCTTGCGAATAGTTCGATTGAAGGAAAGACAGCGCCTTTTCGATCGTCCGATTCTGCTTTTGTGTTTTATTCCATTCCATAGACAAAATACAGGATTCAATCAGTTTTTTCATAAATTCAACATACTCTTCGAGTGTAAAGTTCTTGTCAAATAAATCGATCGGACGAGCCAAATTTTCAATCACAAGATCGTACATTTTTTGTTCATAGGTCAAACGAATAACGGAGGATACCAATTGCAAGCAAAATCTCCGAAACAACCGAAACGAAACATTCCTTTGTTTGACCGTTTCTATGAACGCGATCAGTACGAGCGCAGATTGGTCGGATTGACCTCCTCGAATAGCCTTGATGAGCTCCATTTCCAACCCGTTCGGGTAACCAACCTCAATGATGTCCTCCATTTTCAAGTCATCGTAATCGCTTATCGTTCCACACCCGTAAAGCCATTTATTTTGTAGGGCTACGCGTGCATGCTGCAGAATTTCCGGCAATTCGAGGTAAGAGTCGGTGACGTCGCTGATCCCGATGGAAATCGATATTTTGAGCCAACGGCGGACTTCCTCTATGCTTGTTTTGGCTAACTGTCTCGTATCGTCTTCATTGATGGTGAGAAAGAACAATTGAGCACCGCTCACAAATAAAAAGTGAGAATCCGAGTTTGTTCTCATACCAGTAACATCCTGGACAATATTACGAACGGCGAACAAGACCAATTGTCTGTCCCCCCATTGATCCTCGTTGATCAGTTCATCAATGAGATCCACTTCGATGACCATGATCCGAAACGTAGAAATATCGATAGGGAATAAAGGGCTGAGCAGCTTCGGAGGCTCTTTCTCCTCCTGCAGTCCGAGCAGCCAATCCTTCCACAGCTTAGAATAATTCGGCCGACTGGAGCTGGTCTGAGACACAGCTGGAAACGATTGTCGGTCCTGCTTCACTCTTCTCAGCACACTCTCGATGTCCTCAGGCTTCAGCGGCTTTAACAAATAATCGAAAGCGCCATATTTAACCGCCGTTTGTGCATATTCAAAATAACCGTATCCCGATAAGATGACGACATGTACTGGATATTCCTTCAAATGACTGAGAAGATCCAACCCGTTCATATGCGGCATACGGATATCTGTGATGACCAGATCAGGCATCTCTTTTTTGACCGCCTCCAGCGCATCATACCCATTCTTGGCTTCACCGATCACAATCCAATCGCTGTCAAGCTTCGGAATTAGACTCGTTAGACCTCTGCGAACTCTCGGCTCGTCATCTACCACTAAAACCTTAAACATGTTGATCTCCCCCGTTGTGTCTTAACGAATATAAGGCAGGACAATGGTGACGATGGTACCTTCGCCATAGACCGAATTTATCGTCGTCCCGTAGGTCGGTCCATACTCCATCTTCAACCGCTCGTCCAAATTGTAGATGCCGATACCATGGCTCCGGCGTTCTTTAATTTGTTGCAGCTTATCCACTGAAATACCGCCGCCGTTATCTTCAACGATGACCGTAAGTTTCATCTCTTCTTCACTTCCAGCGCTGACCGTGATCCGAATGACGCCGCCCGTATCGATATCCTCCATGCCATGTATAATCGAATTTTCTAAGTACGGTTGAAACAGCAATCTCGGAACTTTTAAATCCAGTATGTCTATTTTCACATCAAAAACGACTTCAAATTTATCTTCAAATCTCATTTCTTGCAAGTAAGCATAATTTTGCGCCCACTTCAGCTCCTCTTCGATCGTAACCAGCTGTTCGCCCGGCTTAATGGCATATCTCATAATATCGCTAAGAGAGGTAATCATACGGCTGATACGGCTTTGGTCATTCTCAATCGCCATCCAGTTGATGGCATCAAGTGAATTGTAGACAAAATGCGGATTGATCTGAGCCTGAAGCGCTCTAACCTCAGCTTCTTTTTCCTTATTGGAAATCAACCTGACTTCCTTAATCAGGTCGTTTATTCTTCCACGCATTCCGAGAAACGCGGCTTGCAGCATCCCCATTTCATCTGAAGATTGGGATAGCGGCATCATTTCGAAATTGTCTTTTTGAATATGCTTCATCGCCAGTGCCATTTGACGGATCGGGCGTGTAATATAATTCGATGTAAAGGCAGCCAGCACAATGAATAAAGCAGCGAAGGCGACAACCGTTGCTGCCAGAAAGCGCTTCAGATCGTTGGTTTGTGCGTTCAAATCGGATTGTGGTACAAAGGAAAAATAATACCAACCGTTATAAGCGGAACGCAGGAAGGTGCCCCGATAGGAACTGCCGTTAATTTCCTGGGTAAAGTGTCCGTCTTCCTTTTGGTCCAATTGTTTAAAGAAAGGATAAGTCGATAAATTAATGCCGTAGGCATCGGGATTCCTGTTCCAGATCAAGTTGCCTTGATGATCCGTAATTAGTACTACGCTATTGGGGCTTACTTGAACGTTATTAATGATCTTATCCAAAGCATCAATTTTGACGTTAGCAATTAAGGTGCCTAACGATTGTAGAGAATCATATACATCCTTGACCTGCATGCCTACCGCAAAATAATGCGAAGGCTTCGAGTTGTACTGGTTTGGCGGAAGCTCATAGCTTGGCAGCCAAACAGCCCGACCGGTACCTAATGAAATGAAACGCTCCCACAGTGGATGATCTCGGTATAATTGAGCAAAGAAGTTAGGTCCTTTGAAATCACCGAAATAAGTAGCTTTAAGCGTAAATAAATAGATGGAATCCAAGTCATCCTTCCCTCTTAGGAAGTCGCGAAGAAAGCGATTCACAGAATCGTCGCTGAGTGGTATCTGATCACCTAGCTCCGTTTCATATGAATCACTGATTTGTTTAATGATATCTTCATGTTCATAAATATCATTCAATTGGGATTCGTATCCCTTGAGAAGCTGGTTAACGTTTTGATTGACGAGTGTGAGTACCTGCAGCCCCTCTTTATCCGTCCTTTGTGCCACAAGGTCTTTGGAACTCTGGTAGAACAAGATGCCAAATATCATGAGCGGCGATAAAATGAACAACACGAGAACAATCATTAATTTCGTCCGCAGATTCCAAGTTTTCAGGAACGATAGATGCATGGACCGCTTCTCCAATTCACGTAGTCTTTGAAAAAAGTATACCATAAGCTGTCTGGGACGCAGTCAGAAAAATCATCCATCTCCATCTGCTAGATGAAAGAAAAAGTGCTTTACACCTTAGTAGGTAAAAGCACTTGCAGCATGTCTATAAATTTCTGATTCGTTTCAAATTTTTCATAACGCTATCTACATCTTTACCGAATATATCATGAAGCCTTTTATATTGGTTATATAAGTCCTCATAAATCTTAACGTTCTCAGGAATCGGCATTACGGTCTCTTCTTTGACCCTGGCCATGAACACGGCCGCCTCTTGAAGGGAATTGTAACCACCCGCCTCAGAACCGGCTACTACCGCGGCGAACATCGCTGCACCGATAGCAGGAGTTAAATCAGTATCGGACAATGTGATCTCCATATTGTTCACATCCGCGTAAATCTGCATGAGAAGCTTATTGCGTTTCGGCAGGCCCCCGCAAGCATACAGTTCATTTACGTCCAAACCGCCTTTGCGGAAAGCTTCTACGATTGTGCGCGTACCGAATGCTGTGGCTTCGAGCAGCGCACGGTATATTTCATGCGGCTTCGTACTGAGTGTCATACCGAGCATCATGCCAGTCAAGTCTGCATCCATTAACGTAGAGCGATTGCCGTTGTGCCAATCCAGCGAGAGCAAGCCGCTTTCTCCAGGCTGCAGGTGTGAAGCTTTTTCCTCTAATAATTCATGGATGGAAACGCCTCTCTCTTGAGCTTCGGCTTGCACATATGCGGGTACGGACTCCTCAACGAACCAAGCGAAAATATCACCTACGGCTGATTGTCCGGCCTCGTAACCAAACAAACCTGGAATAATGCCGTCCTCCACAACGCCGCAAATGCCCTCTACGGATCGTTCTTCCTCGGCAAGCAGCATGTGGCAAGTGGATGTACCCATCACCATGACCATCTTCCCCGGAGAAACTACGCCTACGGCAGGTACCGCGGCATGCGCGTCAATATTGCCCACTGCGACTGCAATTCCTGGGCAGAGATTCATTTGTTCGGCTATTTCCGGCAGCAAGCTTCCGGCCAAGCTTCCGAGTGGCGACACCTCACCACGCAGCTTCGTCGCATATAAATCTGCTAAGCCGGGGTGCAGTTGCTCCAAAAACTCGCTGGATGGATATCCTTCGTTTTTGTGCCAGTTGGATTTGTACCCGGCTGTGCAGCTGTTTCTTTTCAACTGGCCGGTCATTTGCGCGACGATCCAGTCTGCGGCCTCCACGAATAAATCCGCATCCGCGTAGACTTCTGGATCTTCTTTTAATATTTGTAAGCTCTTCGCCAGCATCCACTCCGAGGATAGCTTGCCGCCGTAACGCTGCAGCCACCGTTCTTCGCGCGCTTCGGCCAGCTTATTAATAGCCGTCGCTTCTTCTTGCGCCGCGTGGTGCTTCCATAGCTTTAACCATGCGTGGGGCCGTTCTTTCCATGCATCTTTCAGGCAAAGCGGCTGAAACTCCGCATCCACAGGCAGCATGGTGCAAGCCGTAAAGTCGATGCCAACGCCGATAACTTGAGACGGATTGATCCCTGAAGCTTTGATCACGGCAGGTACGGATGTCCGCAGTACTTCCAAGTAATCTTCCGGATGCTGCAAAGCCCAATCGGGCTTCAGCTTCATACCGTTAGAGGGGAGGAATTCATCAATCACGCCATGTCGATATGGAGTCACATGTACAGCTTCCTCGTGACCACTCTGAATATCGACGAGCACCGCGCGCCCCGATTGCGTACCATAGTCAATTCCGATTGTAAAAATCCTGTTTGCTGTTGGCATAAGTACCTCCTAAGAGTTTTGCTTTAGCAAAACTTTCTTCGTAAGCGTAAACTGAGTTTTGCTTTAGCAAAACTTACTTCGTAAGCGTAAGCTAGTTAACGATATAACGGTCCGAAGTTCGCGCATGCGCGGAAATCGGCACCTGTAGGTTCCATCACGCCGAATGCGGTCCACGTGCTCGGGCGGAAAACTCGATCTTCCGGAACGTTATGCATGCAAACCGGAATGCGTAACATAGATGCCAGCGTAAGCAAATCGCCTCCAATGTGGCCGTAGCTGAGCGCGCCGTGATTGGAACCCCAGTTATTCATCACAGAGTAAACACTCTTGAAGACACCTTCGCCCGTAAGGTTCGGAACGAACCATGTCGTCGGCCATGTTGGATTCGAACGTTGGTCGAGCTTGTCATGAACGTCATCCGGGAGCTCAACCGTGTAGCCCTCGGCAAGTTGAAGAACGGGGCCAAGCCCTTTGATCAAATTAATTCGAGCCATAGTAACCGGCATTCCTTCGCGTGTCGTAAAGTCGGTGGAATATCCGCCTCCGCGGAAGAAGTCAACGGCCGGGCACCACTGCGTCGCTTCCAGACACTGCTTCACTTCGTCCTGCGTGATTTCCCAGAACGGCTTCATGGCAGGCTTTCCGTCTTTCTCTTGTCTGCCGGTTCCATCCAGTGCCGCAGGGCCGGAGTTAATGAGATGAATGATTCCGTTTGCTGCCGCTCCTGTCAGCTGATGGCCCGTTACGCGCTTCACCGCATTCGGACTCCAGTACGTGCGCACATCAGCGAAAATTTGTGCGCTATCTGTCAAGAGGTGACCGAAAAGCATCGTAATTCCGTTAAGCGTATCATTCTCAGTCGCAAGCATGAACGGCTCGCGAATGCCGTTCCAATCAAAAGAGCTGGTCAGAATCGCTTCCATGAAGTCACCGTTCGGGAAGTGATCCGTCCAAGCCCGTTGGCCTTGGAATCCCGCTGCAATCGCGTTGCGGCCGAGCGCTTCCTCGCCGTAACCCAGTTGTGCGAGCTTCGGATTGCCCACCATCATGTCACGGGCAATGAGCGTCATTTTCACCACAGTCTCCCAATCGCCTTGCTTCTGATCATCTGTTCTTGTCAGATGAGGCGGGTTCACATCCTGGCCGATTTGACAGTTCTCTTTGGTCCACCCAAGGGCTTTCTCAAACTCATCTTGATCATAAATGCCGCGATCCATTCTACGCACGAATTCGCTCATATCCACGTACTCGTTTCTCATGCCCAAGTAATTTTGGAAGAAGTTCTCGTCCACGATGCACCCTGCGATTCCCATCGATACAGATCCCATTGATAGATAGGATTTTCCCCGCATCGTTGCCACGGCAAGACCCGATTTGGCGAATTGCAGCAATTTGGCCTGCACATCCTCAGGGATAGAATTGTCTCCCATATCCTGCACATCTTTGCCGTAAATGCTGAATGCAGGCAGTCCTTTCTGGTTATGAGCGCTTAATGCTGCAGCCAAGTATACGGCCCCAGGGCGTTCCGTTCCATTAAAGCCCCAGATCGCTTTGGGCATATGAGGATCCGTGTCCATCGTTTCAGTCGGGTAGCACCAGGAAGGAGTTACTGTGATCGTTACCCCGACGCCCGCGCGGGCAAACTTTTCCGCTGCCAGTGCAGCCTCCGCAACACCGCCGATACAGGTGTCAGCAATTACGCATTCCACATTCAACCCGTTCGAATGTTTCAAATGGTCGCTCAAGAAACGAGCCACTGTAACGGCCATATCCATCGTGACATCTTCTAACGATTCGCGAATCCCCCCTCTTCTTCCATCAATGACAGGACGAATGCCAATTTTGGGCATAGAACCTTGCAAACGATTTTCAACTTTAACATTTTCCATGATTGATCACTCCAGCTCTTTTGAAATTAGTGTGTTACTGATCATCTGATGTAACGATACCTTTTCTTATCATTACGTTGGCATATAAGGCGCTTTCACTGGTAGCCACTACCGCATAAGCATTTCTGCATCGCTCATAAAAAGCGGAACGTTCCAACGCCACGATTGGAACAGGTAGATTCGCGGCACGCTGAACAATTTGCTTGTAATCTTCCCAAATGCCAGGCACAACAGGGTCGCCGGGATCTACTTGCATGACGGTGACGGCATCAGCTGAAGTATCGATCGGAAAAAGCTTAAGCACAGCCTCAAGAAACGAGGAAATTCCATGCCCGTCTGCCCTTACTAATCGCTTGGCGCAACTGGCCGCAGGAAAATTGCCGTCGCCTAGAACCAGTTCATCCCCATGTCCCATCTCCATGAGAATTTTAAGCATCTCGGGTGATATAAGACTCGGTATCCCTTTTAACAAGATTCTCAACCTCTCTTCTTACAGCTGCAAGTTTTATTTACTAATGTGTAATCGATTACGTAATCGTTTACACACATTCTAAATCCGCAAACCTTCGTCTGTCAACCACATTTTGCTTATTCATCCCACGCATTTTTCGAGAACAAAAATAGTCTCCCCCGCCTAAAAAATTTCCCGTTACATCTCCACTTTCGTTGCACTTATACTGAAATATTCGCGGGATATACAAATGCAAAGAAAACTCCATAATCCTGCGTTGTTTTCATGAACCCAAACACAATTAACCACCTTAAGGATATGAATAGTCCTAACAGGTGGTCTGAATTGTGCCTTCAAAGTTTGTAACCAATCTATTTGCTATATCCTGTCCATGCCTAGCTCAGCCAAACGATCCGTCCAATCGGGCTGGATCATTAAATGACTTCCCGTTCATCATTCCCTGGCAGCTCAGGAAACTTCGCATGAGGCTCAGCCTGATACCAGAACACAGTAGAGGCAATATCGCTTTGCTGTGGCAAATATCTTCTTCCGGAACGCCAACCCAAATCTTGGATCGTCACCTTTAGCTCCTGCTCGAAACGAATCGGATCCATCACATGCCAGCGATACATGCCAAAGCGCTGCTGGCTGCGGTACAGACCGTCAGGCTTAATGACCTGGTGCATCCCCAGAAATGGTGTCGAATACGTGCCATACTGCCCTTGTGGCTGTTCCCAATTCCAAGCCCCGCCAAAATAATCTTCGGTTCCGGTACCGCATATCGTCGGGAATTCATCGTCACCGTCCATGTAGAATTTAATTTCTCCTTCTCCCCACCAGCCTGCATTGTTGACCTGCCAAGCCAAGTAAGTGCCCACGTAATGCCCTTTGCCTTTCACGCCGTCGATAAGCGTATGAACACCCTTATAAGGAACAGGGTTGCTTCTTCTCCATTGCGCATGCAAATAAGCCATGTCTTCCGGTACTTCAGTCAACGTGTAGTCGACTTGGTAATACAGGACAACCTTTTCCGGTTCAAGGTTTTCAACTGTAATCTTGGCAGATTTGCGAAAAGGCATTAACCAGTAGCTGTTCATTCCCCCTGCCGGGTTGACAGCTATCGGAATCGAATTGACATTACATCGTTCCTGCCAGCCATTGCAAAAAAAGTCGCCGAGCGGGACTTCGATGGAAGGCTCCGTCTCCTCATCCCAGTACATACGGATAATGAGGTTGCGCCAATGACTGGGGAAGCAGGTTAACCATATATGTTGAATGGCTCCCGGCCCTTCGATTTCCGCCATTGTAAAAATCGCTCCAGCCTCAATCTCAACCGATGGAGACAACTTCCAGCCGATGCCCAAATCCCTTGCGCAATCGGCGCCTGTTCCCTCTACCGCCATGCCTCCTTTTCCATTGTCACCTTGGAAATTCTCCGCGCTGATGGATCGAGTCTTGGCATTCGATAATCTCGCCAAACTTCCCATTCCCATATCCAAACCATTAAACATAACCATGCCGTCTCTCTCCTATCCGTTTTTAATTTGGGGTTACCTCTTGCTCTCCACCTGTTAACCCATATATAATGTAAACGTTTACCGTAATAATCGTATCAAATTTGTCCGTCCTATGCTTTGCCCGTAATTGTTAAAACATGTCCATTCTTGCTTTAGTGGAGGCGAAGATTTTCATGGAAACAGATAAAAAAAATCTCCTCATGCATCTCTCTCCGAACGTACGCAGAGCGTGGAACCATCGTGTACCTGTGATGAAGATGAAACCAAGAATTATTTTCGATTATGAGCTCTTGTATTTGGAACGAGGCGTACTTAGTGTCCGGATTGAAGAAACGGTCTACACCCTTGAGCCGGGCGATATCGTTCTTTTTAAACCAGGAAAGGAACATGAATTTCTAGGGTCAGCCGGTGAAAGCTGGATGCCGCACATTCATTTCGATGTGCTGTACTACGACAATTTTGAGGATGTTCCCATCAATTTCAAAAGGAAGACCGAATGTCAGGAAATCGAGACTACATGGATTCGTCCGGACGTGCTTGGCCATATTTTAAACATTCCCGATGTTATACGGATTAAGAATCACAGTGAGATTCATCTAAGCCTGATTCAATTAATTCATGCCTACGAAAGAAGTGATACAGACTTCCCGATCCTTCAAAAATCCCTGACGCTTAGAATCCTTTATCTGATCTTGAAAGGCCTGGACCCGGCCGCGAGTTCCCCGTTTATCCTTCATCAAACCGCTCTGGAAAACACCGTTACGCACATCATAGAAAACTATGGTCAGCCTATCAGTCTTGATGATTTATCAAAAATAGCCTGTCTGAGCGTTTACCATTTCTCAAGACTGTTCAAGCAAAAATTTGGACTCTCCCCCCATCAATTTCAAATGAAATACCGGTTTGAAAGAGCGAAGGAACTCATGATCTACAGCCAGCTTTCCTTGACATCCATCGCCGAAAAGATCGGCTATAGCAGCGTTTTCGCCTTCAGTAAGGCATTCAAACAGTCAGAAGGCGTGTCACCGAGGCAATTCATGCAGACGTACCCAGGTGTCTAGTGGCGAATCCAAACCCGCTTCAAATCATTAATACTTAAAGGCTGCCCCGAAAGGTCTGAAGACCTATCGGGGCAGCCGTTTTTTCAGACCATTTAGCTGTAATCATTGTGCTTAAAACAAAGAACCATGTGTTCCTTCTCGAGATGGACCTTTTGGGGACTCATCGAACGGCAAATATCCTTGGCATACGAACAGCGATTTGCAAATTTACAACCGTCAAGCCTGTACTCCTTGTCTTCCATATCAGGAAGCACGATATCTTCATTCCATTTCTTTCCCACTCTTGGTATTGAATCTAACAATAATTCCGTATACGGATGTGATGGCTTATTCAATATAAGTTTCGCATCGCCGAACTCAATTAATTGCCCGCGATACATCGTCGCAATATAATCGCTAACATAGTAGGCAGTTGAAAGGTCGTGCGTAATGTAAATAAAATTAACCTTGTACTCGTCTTTGAGCTTTTTAAACAAGTTCACAATATTCATACGTAGAGAAGCATCAATCATCGCTACAGGTTCATCGGCGACAATCAAACTCGGTTTAGGAATCAATGCACGCGCGATAGAAATCCTTTGCAGCTCTCCACCGGAAAATTGATTTGGATATTTCCCTCTAATATGGTCAAGTTCAAGCCCAACTGAATGTAAGACTTCACTCACAACCGTTTGGGCTTCTTGCTTATTCTTGGCAATCTCTAGATTCAATGCCGTCTCAAATAAATAGGTGTCCACCGTTTTTCTCATGCTGAATGAGGTGAAGGGGTTCTGGAAAATGGGTTGTACTTTCTTTAGGAACTCTTTTCGGTTTTTTCGTTTGTCGTAATAAGACAAAGGGATTCCATCTATCTTAATCTCGCCTGATGACGGTTCCTGAAGTCGCAGAATCATTCTGGCCAGTGTCGTTTTCCCACATCCGGATTCGCCTACGATACTCATAATTTGCGGTTTATCGCCTGGCAATTTCAGGTCGATCTTGTCTACAGCTACGATTTTCTTGCCCAACAGCATGCCGCCGATTTTAAACTGCCGTGAGAGATTATTGATTTCCAAACGATTATGCGCCATGTCTCTCCACCTCCGCGGCAATATCCATATCACTCAGCAAGTGGCAGTTGGCAAAATGACCGGCCCCAACCTCATATCGAGCCGGTTCCCTTGTGCGGCATAAGTCCATAGCAACAGGGCATCTTGCAGCAAACCTGCATCCTGCAGGGGGCTGTTTCAAACTAGGAGGCGTGCCTGGAATTCCTTCCTTCTGACTGTTGTCACCTACCTTAGGCAATGCGTTAATTAACATTTTGGTATACGGATGCTGGGGATTAGTAAAGATCTGCTCCGTCGGTCCAACTTCGATCATTTGCCCAGCATACATAATGCCCATTCGATTCGTGATTTGATAATGGACACCCATATCATGGGATACGATGACCATAGAATTCCCCATTTTCTTTTGGACGCGGGACAGCATGGTCAAAATTCCTCTTTGGACGATAACGTCCAGTGCGGTAGTCGGCTCGTCAGCCAGTACAATTTCCGGATGGAGAAACGTAGCCAGTGCAATCAATACACGCTGCCGCATCCCTCCGCTTAATTGATGGGGATAAGCGTTCAACACCTCAGGCGAAAGCTCCAATTCTTTCAAATAGGCCGCAATTTCGGCTTCCAGCTCTTTTTTGTTCTTTTTATCATGGTATTTGCTGATTGCGTCGAAGAACTGGCTTTTGATTCTGGTTACAGGATTCATTACGTGCATCGCACCCTGCGGTACATAAGAAATGATCTTCCACCAACTTTTGTGGATGTCGCCGTTTTTATAAACCAGCGGATTGCCATTTTTATCTGTCGAGTGGATCTCCACTGAGCCTTCTGAAATTTCCAGGGGATAGTTGATCAAATCGCACATGACTTTCAACAATGTCGATTTGCCGCATCCCGACTCACCCGCAATGCCAAAAATTTCGTTTTTTCGAACTTCAAAATTGACATGGTCCACGGCTTTTACGTACTCGGTCAGCATGTTGTATTGTGCGCTTACGTTTTTTAATCGCAGCATGTTATTTCCCCCTCCTTAACGCAGAATATTGCTGATATCCCGTCATAGTTAGGAACAGTGCAATGAAGATCAGAACAATTGCGATTACTGGCGAACCGATCCACCACCATCGTCCAGCTAACATAGCCTGATGCTGGTTTGCCCAGTAGATCATCGTTCCCAGTGTAGCTTTTTCGTTGCTGGACATTCCGATTACGGCCAAACCGGATTCGGAGCCTATGGCAACCAGGATCGTATTGACGAAGTTGGCAACAGACCATCCCGCAACATAGGGAAATATCTCTTTCATAATAATTTTCATTGTGCTTGCACCTGAAAAAACAGCGGTATTGATAAACTCTCTCTCACTCAACGATAATGCCATGGAACGAAGCTGTCTTGCTGGCCACGGCCAGTTAAAAATAATTAAAACTAGAGCGATGTAAAATAACGAGGCTCTTCCTTTCATCAAGCTCCCTAATAGAATCAGTATGGGCAGGGAGGGTATCACGATAAAAGAATCCGTAAGCAGCGTAATCAATCTGTCGAGAAATCCACCTTTAAATCCTGCTAAGAGACCGAGCAGCGCGCCAATCACCGTTGCGAAAAAGGCAACCATAATCCCAATAATAAAGGAGTTTTGTATAGACTTAGCCAATAACCAAAATGTATCTTGACCAAGATTGGTCGTACCGAAAAAATGTGCCGAACTCGGTTTTAAGTTTTTCGGATATGTCCCCCACTCGGTGGGGTTGCCCGAGTGGAAAAGGGGGAGGATGAATCCTAAAATCAGAAAGATCCCCAAAATGAACACCCCGGTTTTCAAACGAAAGTTCCAATTTTTCATGTCATTTCCTCCTGAGAGTTTTGCGGAGCAAAACTGGCTTCACCGCAAAGCGCCATCCGCTTGCTACTTATAACGCACCCGTGGATCCAGGAACGGATACAAGAAATCTATAATAAATGTCGCGCCTGCCACAGCAATAATCGAAATGGTAATTGTACCCATGATTAAATTATAATCTGATTGCAAAATGGCTCCAAAGATTAAAGTTCCTATGCCCGGATAGCCGAATAAAAATTCCGTTATCAATGCGCCATTAAAAATGCTCCCGAGTTGCAGCGCGAGCATTGTAACTTGAGGCAAAGCGGCATTGGGCAGCACATATTTGGTCATGATTTTTCTTTCTTTCAGCCCTTTCAAGCGGGCGAAATGCACGTAATCTTCTTCTGCAATGCCTGCAGACAACGTCTTCATACTAATGACCCACCAGCCGGTTCCAACTAAAACAATGGAAAGCGCCGGTAGTGCCGAGTTAACAAGCAGACTCTTTATATGCTCCCAGGAAAAACCTTTCCCCATAAAATTCGCAGAAAGCGGAAAAATGGGAATGATGTACGCAAAAAGCATGATTAAAATTAATGCAAATATATAATATGGGATTGGATACAAGGCGATAGAAATGGCTTCCAGCACTTTGGAGTACGCTTTCTCTTTGCGGAATCCTGACAAGAGACCTATGGCATTTCCGATAAGCCAAGAAATGAGTGTGGAAATAAGCAGCAATCCCATCGTCCACGGCAAAGCACGGCCAATCAGCTCGTTTACCGGTGTCGGGTAATTAGCCAGGGACGGTCCGAAATCATGGGTAAAAACAACTCTTTTGATAAAACCGAAATATTGCTGCATGATCGACCCTTGCAAACCGAACGATTCGTTTAATGTTTTACGCATGGACTCAACTGCTGTCGGTTCCATAAAAGCCGATTTGGAAGTCATTCGACCGATCATTGCTTCCACGGGATCAGAAGGCAAAAATCTCGGCACAAAAAATACCGTTGTGATGCCAATAAAAATGACGAGTACAAACGTTATTACTCTAGATAGCAAAAACTTATAAAATCCCACAGGAGTCACTTCCCCTCGTTTAACATCTAGATCCAATGGCAAGGCTAAAATCGCACACCGAGCCAAACGGGCCCGGTATGCGACCTATGTTGGAAAATAAGGCTTTACTTACCCGTAGGCTTGAAGTGAGGCGTGTAGTATTTAAACTGTGACCACCACCACCACGGACCTTCAAATGCATTTTTAGATGTTTGGAAACCAGTCCAATAATACGTATCGACAGGTACGAACTTCGAGGTACCAAACATAGGGATGAACGGCATACCCTTAACGAATTCCTTATTGATTTCAGTAATATGGCTAATCACCTTAGGGTCGCTGCTTTGCATGCTGGCTAACTCGTCGATCAATGAGCTTACTTTGTCGTTGGCCCAGCGATTGCGGTTACCTGGCGCTTGTTTTCCGTTATCAACAATGTATTGTTTATGCCATCCTTGGAAGTTAGCGGTGCTGTCAGGCAGCAATCCGCATGCCGGCCAATAGGAACCAACCTCAAATGCGCCAGTAGATTCGCTATCCCAGAATGTAGCACCATCCATTTGTTGTACATTTGCGTCAATGCCGTTCTTTTTCCAGCTGTCTGCTACCGCAAATGCAAGTCGCATGGATTGAACTTCAAAGTTGGCAGGTGCGTTGATCGTCACTTTCCATGGCGTGCCGTCAGGTTTCAACCATTTGTCGCCTTGCTTCTTGAATCCGGCTTTTTCAAGCAATTTACCGGCTTCGGCAGGATCGTATTTGTACCAACCTACTCCAAAGGTGTTTACAGCTTCTTTCGTATCCGTCGGCAAACCTTTAATGCCTTGCTGCTTCAGCATTTCCACCATGTCTGTCGCATAGCTTTCATCAAAAGGCTTGTAACCGTCGCTCAGTTGAAAATCTTTAAGCCAACCCAACATAGGCTTGTGGTATTTCTCTTGCAGCACAGAGATCGGTGGCAGTTGGATTGGTGAAACTCTCAGCATCCCGCCGAAGGTAGCCAAGGAAACGTTCTTGATATCCGTCATTAAAGCCATCGCCCAGCGTACGTCCTTATTGTTGTATGGAGCTTTCGAGGCGTTAAAAGACATACCTCGTTCACAAGGGTCGTTCATATCTGCGTAAGGGAAGTTTTCATACCAGGCAAGAGCCGTTTTGTTCTTTTGACGGAGTACGTCCCAGCTCTCAGGCGTAATATCCTGCAGAATGTCCATGTCATGTTGAATGGATGCGATGATCCGTTTTTCTTCCGGCCCGAAAAACTTGAACAGGATGTATTGCGCGCCTGGCTCGCCAACGATTTTACCGATATCGCTCTTTTGCCAGTCTTTGCGTTTCTCATAGAGGAACCAGTTCCCCTGAGGATCACGTGATTTCAACGTATACGGTCCGAGACCGACAGGATCCTTGAACTTAAATTTCGTCGGATCTTCTTTTTCCCAAATATGTTTAGGCATGACTCGGAATGCAGTTCCCCAGATGACTACACCTAATTTTTGGGCTAATCTGGTTTCAGGGTTAACCGTTTCTACCTCAATCGTATATTTATCTAGAGCTTTCATACTTTTCACGAGGCTCGCGTAATAACCGCTGTATCCGAGTTCTTTCGTTTTAATGATCATGTCTGATGTGTACACAACATCATCTGCCGTGAATTCCACACCATCGGACCAAGCTAAGCCCTCTTGCAGCTTGAATTTGAATTTCGTATTGGTGTTGTCCAGAGGCTCCGGAAATGTCGCCGCCAAGTCAGGAATTTGTTCCCCTTTTTCCGTATTAATTTCCCATAAGCTTGAGAAAATCAATTGATGGAACCCGGCATCCATCGGCACCGCACCTGGCACGTATGGATTTACCAGATCCGGGTCAGCGGTTTTACCGCTCAAAATGTCGACAATCAGTGTTTGATTTCTTGGCGTACCGACATCGGTCATTTTCCCGTCGCCCACAGTGCTTGCAGCTGTTGCAGCTGCACTTGCCATTGGTTTACCCGAGTCCGTACTTGCAGGCTCTTGCGTATTAGTCGCTTCTTCACTGCATGCACTCATCAGCAGCATTAATGTTAAAACCAAGCTGATAAAACCTTGCTTTTTTCTCACTTCGACTCCTCCTTTGTACGATTTATTAGATTGTATCAGTTGTGCAAAATTAAAAATTTTAATAATCTTTGATTTCTTTTAAAAGCATTAGCACTTTTATGAAACCGTTTTCTGAAAATCCTTGGGACTCATATTTTCAACGTTTTTAAACACGGTGCTAAAATAAGCAGCATCTTGAAAACCTACCATTTCTGCCACTTGATACACTTTTAAATCCCTTTGTCTTAAAAATTGCTTTGCCATACGCACTCTCACTTGATTCAAATATTCACTGAAAGTTATATTCATATATTTCTTGAATTGGGTACTAAAATACCATGGATTCAGAAATACGGTGTCCGAAACCGTCTTCAAGCATAGATCTTCCATATAATGAGTTTCAATATATTTCTTCACAACATGAATGTACTGAGGCGTAGGCCCTTCGACATGCAAATTCGTAACGATGTTCATGATCATATTTTTCAACCAATCCAATAACGCACGGCTTGTGGGCAGCAGATTGATTTTTTCAATATAATCCGCAAATTCCCCGCAAATAGGTTGAAGTCCATGATCCATCAATTGATGTTCCAAATACAGTACTTCTTTCACTGCCTCATTCTTCAGTAATTTCGGATCCCAGAAAGAGTCTCTGTGAGACAGTTGACTCCACTTCGTTTCCAGATAGTGACTTAATTTTTCGAAATCTCCATTCAGTAAATATTTCCCCACTGTCTCGCTTGAAAAATAATGACTAAAATGCTGTGTTTTTTGCTTGTCCACATATTTCTGGTACATCTCCACATCCAAAACGATGGTCATTTCATTGAATTGTAGAAAGTCAATCATTTCCACACAAAAATCAAACGTTTGTTTCAAGCGCACTGTGCCTCGATGGCAGTCGGCAACGGCCCAATTCGTGGAATAACCTCTCTGGAACAAGCTTTGACGATAGCTGTAAAATCGTTGCCTTACTGCGGATACATCTAAGGAATGTTGAAAAAGGATTACGTAATGATGATCAACCGCGATACATTCAACATATTCCTTCGGCATATTTCCTTTCTTTAATTCTTGTTTGAGATGCTCCATAAATCCCGAATCTATGAACCCTTGAACAGAAACAACGGCCATTTTTAGGTTATCGTAATCGGTATACTTTTCGAACCATTCTTGCTCGTCCGAAATAGCCGCTTTTTTATCACGCTGCACGATACCTTCTTCAAGCTTACGTAAAATGTCCAAAATGCTCTGATAGTGACACGGCTTTAATAAATAATCATACGCCCCGTTCTTCATTGTCTGTCTGACGAATTCAAAATCGTCGTATCCGCTCAAAACAACCACTTCGGTTTGCGGGTATAACGTCCGAATCTGTTTCGTAAGTTCAATTCCGTCCATATCAGGCATTTTCACATCCGTAATCACGACATCGACGCAAACATCTTGTAGAATGATCAGTGCCTCCGCAGCGCTTTGAACCATGCTTATTACTTCGTAATTCGGGCAATATTTGTTCAAAATATGTGAGATTCCTTGTAAAACGGTCTTCTCATCATCAACGAGCATCATTTTGAGCATATAAAGGTTCCCCCTCTTTATATTTAATGATAGCGCTCACATTACTGCCGCCAGATTCATTTCTTTTTTTATGCCCAGTCTCACTTTAATTGTTGTTCCTTTTCCGACTACACTTACAATAGAAACTCCATACTCCTCTCCATACATATACTTCGCTCTTTGATGAACGAGTTGGATCCCCAACCCCGCTTCCTCGCTTACAGACTCACAAGTAGACAAGAGCATCTGAATTTTCCCCTCTGACATACCAATCCCATTGTCGGTCACCTCAAAATACAAACCATCCGCATCCATATAACCCCGAATATGAATAATTCCATCATGCTTCATATCCTGGAAGGCATATTTAATCGCGTTTTCCACCAATGGTTGAATGACCAGCTTAGGAATTTTATAGTCCGCTATCTCATGTTGAATCTCAAATTTATATTGCAATTTATCTTCATATCTCATTCTTTGGATCATCAAATAGTTCGCTAACTGTTCCATGTCTTCAGTCACTGTCACAAACTCATTTTTATGCGATATCGAGTACCTGAGAATATTGGAGAGGGCAACAATACTTCCTCCAATCTCCTCTTCTTCTCTCATAATGGCCTTCCAATAAATCATATCTAACGAATTGTACAAAAAATGAGGATTTAACTTGGAGAGTAAGCTCAATAATTCCGCTTTCCTATGATGAGTCTGCTGCTGGTAGATCGTTTCAATCAGATTATTAATACGTTCTACCATGTAATTGAAATGAAAGAAGATCGTTCTAAATTCATCATTGCTTTTATGATCCAGAACAACGTGTAAGTTACCTTGCTGAACACTTTCCATCCCTCTCATGATCTTTCTTAAAGGCCGCAAAACGACCTGTGCCGTAGCGATCGCGAATGCCATAATAGCCGCTAGAATACAGATGACCATGAAAATAAAAATCCGATTGAATTGGTCGATTTGATGTAGAATTTCGGCTTGAGGCACAGCGCCAATGATCTTCCACCCCTTTTCCTCGAGCTCATATTCCACTTGGGAACTGAGCATATTGTCCAGAACGGACACCGGTTTTCCAATGAACTCCCGATTTTTCGCGTAAATGATCGTATGATCTTTGGCAAGATAAGCATTCCCTTCCTTTCCCAGATGCACTTCATCTAATATCTGACTAAAAAGGAGTTCATTCAGACTAATTTTGAGTATGCCCAAACGATCTTTTTCATGAATCAGACAAAGGGCGGAGAAGGAATACGGTTCCGACTGTAAATCCGTCCATACCATTTCATCTGGATTGTTTTTGAAACCCTCATTTAACAACTTTATAATCGTATCATCCGCTTCAAAAACAGCAGTCGAATAGTATAAATTAATCGGCTGTGAGCTGACTGGAAAGATGTAGATATTGTCTATCCATTCCATATTGGTTGTTCTTAATATTTCATTACTGATTTTGTATTTGGCGATATTGTAATTAATCGTATGATTTTTAAGATCCGATAAATAATTTTTCACAACTTGATTATTTCTCATCCCCACTGCCAAATTAATAAACTGCTTCGTTTGAAGTTCCACCCGTTTTCCAACCTGATTAACGGTTTCTTGAAAATAGGTGTCCGACTTTTTTAAAATAATGGCGCCCATCCAATGCTGAAATATCCCGATCTGCAACAGTAAGATAAGACTCGAAAAAAGCATAAAAAATAGGATGATCTTCGACTTGAGCGAAGTATGCATGCCATTCTCCTTTGCAAAAAGGTTCATACTCAAATTGTAATCCCATTTATCAAATAAAGATTTAGCCGAACTGAACAAAACTTCCAAGAGAAGCCCCTTGGAAGTTTGTCTGAAAACACTCGCTGTTATGGTTTTTCCAAAATGATATCATCGACTTGAATCCATGAGTCAATCCCCGGTGCCCAATAGCCGACGAATAGGGTAACAGATGTATTAGAACCAGAATTAAAGGAGACTGTTTGCTGCGTATAATTCAGTAAACCTCCATAATTAACTTCGCTAATGACGCCTCCTGATGAATTGCGTACGCCGAAGAAACCGCCCGTGAAGTTGTTCGAGTTCCGAATCCAGCCCTTCAACACGTAATTGGTGTTCGGCAGCACGTTCACTTGCTGCATAAGGGCGTTCCAATTCGTTGAAGAAGTATGGATCCAAGCATTGTTCGCCCCGCTGTGCGCTAAACCGATGCCCCGGTCGATGCCTTTATTATCAGGCCCATCCGTTGTCCAGGGCGCAGAAACCACTGCGCTAGTTTGGTTCTCAAAGCCCGTGTCCTGCACAACGCCGCTCGCATAGTAGACCGCCAATTCACTGAGGGAGGTAAATTTTGCACTGCCTCCTGGCGTACCGATGATGCGAATGCCGTCACCCCATGTATCGTCAAAGGTAAACGTGTACGTCTTGTTCGGACCGGCTGTATTGTTATAAGGGTATTTTGGCCCGACTTGCACGTTCGTTGCGTCTACCCATTGCGAGTTACGGCGTATCTGCACCTTCAAGTCGCCACTGAACCAGCCGCCGTCGCTAAACATTTGTCCGGTTGTGTAGACGAGTTTGTTCATGTTGTAATTCCGAGGCCACGTATAGCCCCACCAGTCTGTCGTCTTGTTCTCTTGATCCCAACTATCCTCATTTTGCGTGGTGCTGCCGTCGTTGTAGAATTGTGTATTACCGTAATGCGCAACCTTCTCGATAGGCTTCGTGCCGTTTGCCGGAGCTGCCAAGTTGGTTGTGTCGCTTTTCGCGTTCGCCGCCGTCGTCGAGACGTATGGCTCTACGACGAACTTGCGCAGTGAGAAATTATAGTTGGTTGCTCCGCCCACGAAAGTATTAGACTGCACGTACATTGTTTTGCCATCCGCGCTAATGAACTTAGAAGGAATAACCGTAGTGTAGCCGCCATTCTTCGTATCCGACCAAGGGTACCCGCCAAAATCTTTGGTCATGAACTTCTTCCACGGGCCCCAGGGCTGCGGCGCTTCATAGAACTCGAACGTGTACTCCGTCCAAGACGTATACAGGTAACGATTTAATGCTTTATTGTAGACGATGCCGCCCTGAGATAAGACAGACGTATTGCTAGGATGGGCGGAGTCACGGGTGCTGACGTATATGCGCCGGTCGTCCTGAAGCACAGGCTTGCGCAGGTTGATATCACTCGACCAGGTCGCGTTACCATTCAAGTCCCCGGTATAAAATTCCCAGGTCGTAAGATTCTGGATACTCGACTTCGGTATCCTTGTGAGGAACAGCTTGTTGGGATCGGACACCGTATTGTCGAACGAATCCCGCCAGTTATTGTCGAGCCCGTAAGCGTATACATAATTGTCGAACGTGTTCCAAGCAGAATTGGGTCCATAGTCAAGGAACATAATCGTAGTGAATGTATGATTGTTAAACATCGGAGCTGCTGTGTTCCATGTCCAAGTCGAACCGTGATCTGTCGATTTCGCGATCGTCGCATTCGGCGCGTCATTGAAGTCGAGGTTTAAATCCTGTACGGCCAAATAGAGCTCTCCGTTCACGCACACCATCCCGGTCGGCTTGCGGTTATAGGCGCCGCTTGTGTTCCAAATTTGCCCAACTGCACTATTGGTGGCGAGCGTCATGCCGCTAAGGCTGCCAATGCTTCCGGTAATGAGGTTTACAGCGATGTCCGGGTTCGGTGGCGCGTGTGGTATGCTGTTAGGTGTGGTGGAACCTAGCGTGAAGCCTTTTCCATCTCCATTGGCCGCATACAGATGGCCGTCATCTGCCCAGCACGATGCCCACAAATCGCCTTGTGAAGCCGTATTGATTGTATCCGACGACTCGATTGCTGTTGTGGAGAAAAAAGTGCTGTCCTGCGGCACGACTGCGTGCGCCGGTAATGACGGCGCACCTGCAAGCATCCAGCAAGAAGCCACTGAAACCAGAACTACGAATTTGCTTTTTTTCCTAAATATCTTCATATCACTTAGCCACCTTCTCCTTTAAAATACTCTCGGATTTTCTGCTGAGGCTATGTTCTCCGATCTTCATTCAACAAGGCATGGCTCACCTCCTTGTAACCGCAACCATTCTCCGATTACATGGCTAATATTATCAGACTACTTACCTATTTTCTTTGTTGGTATTTGTTATTCATTATCCATTCTTGCTATTCACGAAAACGAATACGTACTTTGCCGGTTACGCACAATCAAAAAAGCCTTTCAAGTGAATATAATCCACTTTAAAAGGCTTATTAATTGGTTCCACTTATTAATTTCTAGTCTCTTTTTTATTATGTGCTGGCAGCCTCTTAAGCTTAATCGCTCTCGGCAGAGCTGTTCCGAAATTCGAGCTGAACGGCTTCAGACGGCGTGTTTGTATGAAATAGTTTGACAACTTTGTCGTTGCCACCCCATTCATACACTTCGCAACTCGATCCCGTACCTACACATTTTCCAAGCATCGTTTCCGGTCGCCCCCCTCGTAACATTCCACCACACTTTATTTCATTATACCGGAAAATATGTCACATTTAGTTATTGATATAGCGTTCGAAAATGTAACCGAAATCCTTGACCTTTAACTCAGAGTGCTTATTCTTCAACCAATTGTAGGTAGATTCGTTGATTGCATCGAATTGGGCTACAGGGGAAGTAGTTTGAGTTGTGATACGGCCTGTCGCTTCCTTAGCAATAACTACGCTTTGCTTCGCGTAACCAAACAAGTCCTCGTTATGTGCTACCGTCTCGGAAATCTTAATTAAGGCTTTATACAAGTCTTTGATCTGCTCAATTTGCTTCTTGTCCACATCAATCGAGAAGTTGACGTCACCGATAATGAACTTGATCTCGACGTCAAGATCGATAGTTCCTGCAGTTTCCAAATACACTTTGGAAATTGCATTTGTGTGGTAGCTGTAACGTTTCAGCATACGCTTGCTGCTAATAGCACTATCTCCATCAAGGTGGATTAGGGCAAGGTTGGTAAAGCAGTATTCGTCTTTCTTCGACTTAATGATGAAGAAAATCTTCTCGCCATCCTCATGCATGACATAATCATCTGAATCTACTTTGTCGAAATCACTCGGACTAATTACCTTACCGATATCACTTAAACCTAATGCATCTGCCGCAAACTTCTTGAACAATGGAATCATCCTCTCATTTTGGAAATAAGGATAAGTCGGTATCCAACTCGGGATTTAGAAAAACCGATCCTTAGTGTTACCCTATTATACATTAATGGTAGATTTTACATAAGTAGTTGGATTGCAGTGATTAGAGTGATATGATTCCTGATTATTTCAAGGCTCTTATTCTATTCTCAAATTACAAGTCACAATAGGCGATAGCATTAAAACTTTCCGGACCGATCCGAATTGGCTGCGTGCTGTTAGAACTTACAAACGCGGAATATTGGCTTACAACGAAGACCTTGATGAAACTGCCGGATAAGAGAGTCATAGATCACCGACTAATGCAATACTAAAAAGCAGCTTCTTCGCAGAGGCTGCTTTTTAATTTTGTTTTTCGGCTAGAAACCATCATATAATACTGCTTCTGATGTACTCTCTGAGACAAGGATACGGACCACCAAAAATATGAGCCATGGTTACGATAAATTTATGATGTTCCTCCCAAATTTTCGGGGAAATGCCGACGCGATTGGCTAGTAATTGTTGAACTGCTAATTCACTTTCCGAACTTAGTTGGTTTAGCAAGTCATTGTTTTGTCCGACTGTTTTGCTTATTTCCAATAAAGCCTGTGTTTCGACACCTGATGGCCGATACGCCAAATTCGAAAATTGAATGTCAAACTCCTCCAGCCGTCGCTTTAAGTGAAGAATCTCATCTTGACGTTGTACAGAAGTGTTTGATCTTTTCAATTGAAAAAGCTTCTTCACCTCTTTGGTAACTCTCTTAATAAACATGTCTAATTCCTCCTTTTTTCTCTTGAACGAAAAAAGGAAGCGAGGGAATAGAGTCCTAAAATATAAAGGACACTTTTAATATTTCTATCATTTTCTTTCCACGCTGACGAAGTTAGCTGACGGATTCGGGTTGAAAGCTAACCCTAACACTTAAAAAGTGTACTCACCCCAGAAAACTTGGTTCCCCCGCTTCTTTAATCTAAAGAATTAAGCGTAGTATGATTCATTCTTATTTTATCAATTTACCCCAATACATATCTAGAAACAATAGTAATATTTACTTATATTTTTTATGTCATCAGTCTTGTACCTAGTAACGGAGCATGGATGTCATGTTATTTTATTTCATACCAAATGAGCACTTGATTAACACATCTAGGTAAGCTTACATGACATGTAAATTTTAATTGCTCAATTGCCCAGGATAAGGTAAAACTATACTATTAGACATTTTTAATATAACTGATTGTGAAGGTGGATGAGGTTGTGATTGTTCAAGTGGATAATGAGGTAGTTGCAAGGGAATATGTACATGTCGTTTACGAAACCGTAGTCAAACGTAATCCTTATGAGTATGAGTTCCATCAAGCTGTGAAGGAGATTTTAGAGTCGCTGATCCCGGTTCTCTCAAAGCATCCGAAGTATATGAAATCAGGTATTCTTGAGCGGATCGTGGAACCAGAGCGCTTAATCACTTTCCGCGTGCCATGGGTAGATGACCAAGGGATTACGCAAGTTAATCGTGGTTTTCGTGTTCAATTTAACAGTGCGATTGGGCCGTACAAGGGTGGGTTGCGTTTTCATCCCTCCGTTAACGCTAGCATTATTAAATTTCTTGGATTCGAGCAAACTTTCAAAAACTCCCTTACAGGCCAGCCGATCGGCGGCGGTAAAGGCGGTTCCGATTTCGATCCTAAAGGAAAGTCCGATAATGAAATCATGCGCTTTACTCAAAGTTTCATGACAGAGCTCTATAAATATATGGGTCCGGACACTGATGTTCCGGCAGGAGACATTGGCGTAGGCGCACGCGAAATTGGTTACATGTTCGGTCAGTACAAGAGAATTCGCGGTGCTCACGAGGCTGGTGTACTGACAGGAAAAGGGATCATCTATGGAGGCAGCTTGGGACGTACCGAAGCGACTGGGTATGGATGTGTTTACTTTGTGAATGAAATGCTGCAATCCAAGGGCCTTAGCTTCGAGGGCAGCACCGTAGTAGTTTCCGGCTCCGGCAATGTGGCCATATATTCCATGCAAAAGGCGATACAGCTAGGCGCTAAGGTCGTTGCTTGCAGCGACTCCAATGGCTATATCTATGATAAAAAAGGGATCTGCCTAGACACGATTCGACGGTTGAAGGAAGTTGAGAGAAAGAGAATCAGCGAGTATGTAAAGGAGCATCCGACCGCAACCTATCATGAGGGTTGTAACGACATATGGTCCGTCCCATGCGACATTGCGCTTCCTAGCGCAACACAGAACGAGATTAATGAGGATGCGGCGAAGATCCTTGTAAGCAACGGAGTAATAGCGGTGGGGGAAGGCGCGAATATGCCATCTACCTTGGAAGCGATTGATGTATTCCTGCAGGCAGGTGTGCTTTTTGGACCGGCCAAGGCAGCGAATGCAGGCGGTGTTGCCGTATCAGCGCTAGAAATGTCTCAAAACAGCATGAGATACTCATGGCAATTCCATGAGGTGGACGATAAGCTCCATGTGATTATGAAAAATATTTACAAAAGCGCTGTCCAAGCGGCAGAGGAATACGGGCATCCGGGCAATCTTGTTGTAGGTGCCAATATTGCAGGCTTTACAAAAGTGGCCGACGCCATGATTGCTCAAGGTGTTGTTTAGGGAAAATAGCAATTATCTAGAATAATTCGATTATGACAAGCGTCTTTGCTCCGGTTCATTTCATCGGAATAAAGACGTTTGTTTTTCGATCAAATATTTATTCAAAAAGTCGTTACGAAACTTTCCTTGTGGATCACAATGAAGGAGCAGTTGTCGGAAGTCTTGCAGCTTCTCATAGAGCGGCTTCAACTGAGCGGGCTGCATGGTAAACAGCTTCCCCCAATGAGGACGAGCCCGGAAGGGCGCAAGTTGCTTTTCGATCATCGGCAGCACTTGTTTGACTGACTCCCAATTCGGTTTCCACGTAAAATGAATAGCAACTGAATCCTGATTGTAATTAGGGCTCATCCACAAATTATCTTTTGCGATGGTACGAACTTCAGAAACATAAAGGTGTGGCGAGATATGCTCCCGTATGCCATTAAGTGCATTCAATGCCTGATAGGCATCTTGTCGCGGCACGAAATACTCGCTTTGCAGCTCCTCTCCAGCACTCGGAGTGAAATCCATGCGAAAGTGCGGCAATCTCTCGTGCCATGGTCCCGCGATGCACATCTGCTCGCTGCAATTCTCTGCTGTATGTCCTGGCACTGGATGCCGAGGTGAAGTTGCTAATTGCGCGCCGAAAAACTCAGGTGCCACCTGATCTGAGACTTGATCAGTCAGTTTCCGCTTTAGCCAGACTTGATTGAAATTCGCATTCTTCCAATCGGTGAATAGACTAACACTATAAGCACTGGAAAAAACATCGTCAAAGTGCTCATTTAGTTGCACTAGAGACAGATTATCGTATACATGCTGACTCATTTGAAATGTTGGGATCACATCCAGTGTAATTTTAGTGACTACGCCCAATCCTCCAAGCCCAACAATTGAACCTGCGATGTCTTGTTGCTCGCGGGAGAATACAGCCATGTCCCCATTCGCCTGAACGATTTCCATAGAATCAACCACTGTAGCAAGATTGCCATTCCGATCACCAGAACCATGCGTAGCCGTAGAGCATGCACCAGCAACAGTTATGTGCGGCAGCGACGCCAAATTGTGAAGCGCATAGCCATGGTTATGAAGGTGTTCACAAAGCTCTCCATACCGGATTCCGGCTTCAACAGTTACCTTATTTTGTACAGTATCTAATGCTACCACTTGGTTAAGCTTCTGAAGCGAAAGAAAGCTTTCGGTACAATCGGCGATGCTATTAAACGAGTGCCGCGTGCCAAGCACCTTTATTTGCTTACTGCGAGCCACTAATTCCTGTACTTGTTCCACGCTTGTGGGAATATGGAGTTCAGAGGCACTATACCTGTAGTTACCAGCCCAGTTCCAAATATTTTTCATATCTTCACACTCCTTCGAAAGTATTTATGATTTATTAAAAATTCGATATTGGACTTTAAATTCCTTGTAATACTTTCAGGGACCTTTTAATAACATTCGGTTATCGTCCGGCAAAATCCCGCTATATTTTGTAAAAAGTTATGTGCATCCAAGAATAGCGTAAGAAATAGCCAGGGGATCTCCTGTTAAGGAGATCCCCTGGCGGTATTTATGCAATGACACATCGTACTTCCACAAAACGAAAAGACATGGATCTTGTAGTTTGGATATTGACACCACGATACGTGACGGAACTGATACCGCACAACCGTGTTTGTCATGCGGACTCTCGAAACCTTTACATACATTTATAAGTTACCGTGCACCTCATAATACAATACTTTGGCACAATGAGGTTCTAAGCTGTTAAGTTTCATCGTGTTCGTGTAGGTACCTACTTCCTCATCCGTCCAGAAATCGTAAACCCGATAGCTCCCCTCCAAGCTTATCACGATATCTTTAGGCTGATCGTCAAAATTGAAGACGCAAATGAGATAACGATCCTCCAATTTGATTCGTCCAATCGTATAAGTCTCATCGTCAAAGTAGGCAGCTTTATCGGTTGGAGGCAAGAGCTTCTTCAATACACCGATATTTTCCTCGGACAGAGATGGAATTAAGTCTCCGCTTAGGATCATCCCTCCGGATGCTACGATAACAGCTTTATGAAATTCGAACTCTTGATCTGAAATATCCGATTTCTTCTCTATGACTTCGCCGCTAATCGTCTGGTTACGAAACGTTACTCTTTCGAGGACTATGACATCCGGGTCGTTATACCACAAGGTGTCGTTTTGCCAGTTCCGAGGAAATAGCTCCTTCGCATTGCCGCTGACATGTTTCCAGTCCCTTGCAATATCATTGGTCACCCGGTTCCCGTGAACTAATCCAAGAAGCGGCCAGAAAGGAGCATTGCATCCAAGAATAAAGCTGTCGTGCCCGACTTCATCGACAATCACCTTCATTGCACTGCGAAATGCTTCGATTCTTGTTGCTTGTTTGTCGTAACGGCATCCTGGCAAGGCACCGTATTGCAGAAAATCCAACTTAAAATACCGCCAACCCCATTCATCATGCATAACCCTAACAGCTGACCTCAAATAGTTTTGGGCTTCAGGATGCGTTCCGTCCAGCATATACCATTGCTTTTCTGGCAGCTTCTTTTTTTGGCCGATTCCATTGAAAGGTTTGCCTTCCTGATCTTGAACCAGCCAATCCGGATGCTCAAGGAACAGCTTCGAACCCGGTTCTACAATAAAGGGAGATAGGTAGCCGGCAGCTTCAATCTTGGTTGCCCGGATACCTTCACTAATCGTTTTAACGTCATTTCCAAGCGTGACACTCGGAATTAAGAAGTCGCCGTCGGCTGCTGCATAGCCCCCATCAATTTGAATTCGCTTCAATTCAGGTATTCGCTGGACCATACTGCGTGCATTCTCGTAAAGTCCCTCTGCAGTTATTGGACGAAGACAATAATAGGAACACCATCCCGTAGGTATTTCAGGATAAAGCATACGCGGGTGGTTCCGATTGAGGCATTCAGCCAATTCTTGAAAGAGCAGATCACGGTTCGCCCCAGAAGAAAACATGAATTGTTCCAATTCCCACGATTGGCCAGGTCCCAGCTCTAAATCTTCTGTATCCATAATCACTTCTATATAGGAATTTCTGAATCGAAACTCGCCGGAAAAGCGATTGCATGAAGTAAAGGCCATCAGCAGGTGCTCCTCATGAGAGGGTGACAACGCCATCAGATTGTATACCGTCCATAAGTTCTCATGAAACGGAGTTTCGGGGATCCGGAAGAAGTCCCGATCTTTTCCGTAAGCCCCGATCACATAGGGCAAAGCAAGCGTACCTCCGTATTGAGTAAGCATTTGAAAGCCTTCACCGTAAAATGGCGTATCGGGTGCTAGAGGCATATCCCCAGAAAAAAGTACGACCTCTCTAATCCGCAGTGAATGATCGGACCGATTAACAACTCTAGTGCTTAAAAGATTATTCACCCATGATTTCTCTATGGTAACCTCACGGTCAGTAGCTGTTGTGCAATCGGAAAGTCTAACACTAGATTTGATTTTTTTCACATCGTCCAAATTCAGCATTTTAAGACAGCCTCTCTAAGTGCTTCTTCCACGGAAAGCATTTTGCCTGTTCTCGACGATACAGCAGCAGCATGCACCAAGCTTTGCGACTTCAAATAATCTCTTCCGTTTGGTCGTGGCTCCCGCTTTTCCTTCAATGCAGTTAGAAATTCATCGATCGACAACACGTTTCCTACCCCGTCGAAGGTGTACACTTCATCGGCCTTTCCTTCCTTCATAAGCTGCACTCGGTTGCTCGTTATCACAATCGCGCCATCCGCACCTTCGAAACGCCAATCACCATACCATTCAGTCAGTTTTCCCTTGGCCATCATGCTGCCGTGATAATCCACGACCGTTCCTCCGTCAAGCTCCATCCAAGCACTAAGGTGGACCGTCGTCGTCTCCGTCCAGCTTCCGGGCGGATTGCTGTTCATAGCGAACAATTTCACCGCTTCCTGACCGGTAAAATAACGGATCATATCGAAATGATGAATCGTGACATCTTCCAGCAATCCATTTGCCAGCCGACCGAAATAAGGAACGGGTACGACATGATAGCGGTCGAATTCGATGTGTACGGATGACAAATGTCCGATAACGCCGCTGTCTAAAAGCTCCTTCGCCTTCAGCACCGGGGCGAAGAAACGGTAATTCTCGGAAATCATGAACGGGATGTTTTTCAGTTCGGCTTGGCCGACAATATATTGCGCATCCGTAATATCGTTCGAAATCGGCTTCTCGCAGAGCACAGGCAGGCCATGCGCGAACGCAATCTCGTTAATCGAAGTGTGAATGTGTGGAGGTGTAACATTAATGACGAAATCGGGACGCTCGCTGATGATCGCATCTTCCAATGACGAGTAAAACGGAGTTTCCGGATCAATCGTTTCGCGCAGCTGAACGTTCGCTTCAACAACGCATACCGCATCCACGCCAGCATGACGTCTCAATCTCTTGTACCACCCTGAACCGAAGTTTCCTAAACCAACCAGAACCGCCTTCATATTGCTCACCCTCTCATTGCTTCTTTATAGTTGATTTTTGTTTCGGGACGGTCCGGCATGGCACCAGACAACGACAATAGGATCTTCCACGCTTGAAATGAGATGATGGTCCTCTCCCGGCTCAATAATGACGACATCTCCCGTCTTTACGGGATACATGTGCACTTTGTTGATTTCAACCTCGCCTTTGCCCTGCAGGATAAGAAAAGCTTCGCAATCTTCGTGCACATGATAGTCGATGCCGCCCGGACCGTCGTTCGTATGAGCGCGTGCGCCCGGCTTCTCGAAGGCAAGCCCGCCGTAAGAGAGGTAGTCCCCCGGCATAATGTCTTTCAAAATATGTCCTTCCGTAACATCAGCCAACTGCTGTAAGCGATAAGTTCTCATTTAAAATCACTCCTTCTTTTTATTAACTTACTTCTTGAACAATTCGTCGTATTTTTGCTGGGCTTCCTTCATCACTTGATCGCCGCCCATTTTCTTCCATTCCGCAACGAACGCGTCAAACTCGCTGATCGGCCGTTTCCCGGTAATAAAGTCAATGAAGGCTTTGACGGCAAATTGATCGAGCCGATCTTTATTCTCGTTAAACATGGGTCTGGATACGGGCTCCAGAATATCATATTTTCCTCTGCCGATATGCTCGACTTTTTTCCTCAAATCCCTATATTTCGCGTCGGTCATGAATGGAGTCTGGAAATCATAATCGTTAAAGCTGCCCATAAACGGATATTGCGGTCCGATTCCGAACTTGATTCGTTCGTTTTCTTGGTCATATGGAGGAATAAATTGATAGTCGCCCTCTGGCGTAACGTTATACGTTTTCCCCTTTTCCCCATAGGTGACCGAGGCGCGAACATCCGTGTTAAAGCTGTAGGCATCCATAATCTCAAGGTACTTTTTCAATTTCCCTTGATCTTTTTCCAATTTCTTAGAAAACTGCTGGCCGGAATTTCCTACCGGATTTTTCTGAAGCGCGCCGTAATCTCCATTCGGGCCTTTAGGTCCGGCAAAAAGCGCCCAATCTACGTCGGGTATTTTCTCAAAATATTTCCCTCCGGAGAACGCTCTTGCGGGAAGAAAGTTCCACCAGTTGCTTTCGATGACGCCATATTTCCCGGAAATGATTTTATCATCTATGTTCGCTTTTTTGTTCACGGCAAACTCGAGATCAATGAGGTCCTGTTTATACCATTTGTTTAGTATGGTTAATGCATCCTTGGCGCCAGGCTGAATTTCTCCTTTAATAATTTTTCCGTTTTCTTCGGTGAATGCACCAGGATACACGCCGAATGCCGCGAAGATTGAAGTAAATATATCCGAGAACGGTACCACCCCAGGCTGCAGCTCGGCTTTTGCGGTCATGCCGAACGTATCTTTCTTACCGTTCTTATCGGGGTCGTCGTTTCTGAATTTGATTAACGCTTCTTCCAACTCACCGAGGGTTTCCGGCACTTTGGTAATCCCTACATTTTTCAACCAGTCGTTCCGAATGCCGACTACAGTGGCATCGCTGCCGAGTGTCCAAATAATCGGCAAGGAGTAGATTTTGCCGTCCCGGCGTTGATACTTGAACGGGTCTTGGCCCAAATTTTTGACCAGCCAATTATAATAATTGGGAGCGTTCATCTTGATGAAATCCTCTGAAAGCTCGGCTGGAATGCCCTGTGCGACAAATTTATCGTAGTCAGGCATTTTCAAATCCACCCAATAATCGGGTACCTTTCCCGAAGCGATATCCAAAAGCAGCTGCTGCTGATACGTTTCCGCCTTTTCCGGGTCAATGGTGATATCTACGTTAAACTTGTCCTGTATCACTTTGACTGCATAAGGCTGATCCGTCATTTTATCACTGGCCCAGCTTAAGAAAGTCAGCTTGTATCGTTCTTCCTTACCTGGGCTACCTGCCGTCGCCACCGCATCTCCTTTGGAGCTTTGATTGCCCTGACCGGTGCATGCGGTCATGACCACAAGCGTAATTGCCATAATACTGCCTGCTAACACTTTCTTCTTCAATTGAATCACGCCCTTTTTATATAGTGTATGTATCGATAAAGGCTCCCTGTCCTTCAACGGATTAACCTTTAACAGCCCCCAGCATGATACCTTGAACGAAAAATTTTTGTACGAACGGATAAATGATCAGCATAGGCAATATGGACAAGATCACAATAGTCGCATACAATTCTCTGCCCAAATGCTTCGTCGTATCCGTCCTGTTGACCAAAGCTTGCATGGAATCGAGGTTGTTTTCGAGCACGATTTTACGAAGCACGATTTGCAGTACCTGCTTGCCAGGATCCTTGATATAAATCATGGCGTCGAACCATGCATTCCAATGATAAACCGCTACCCATAGCGCAACCGTTGCCAGAACAGGCTTCGACAAGGGGAGCGTGATCCTGCAGAAAATCATAAAATAACCCGCGCCGTCCACCTTCGCTGACTCTTCCAGACTTTCCGGCAACGACCGAAAAAAATTTCTCATAATGAGAACGTTGTACGTACCGACCAAGGACGGCAGCACTAATGCCCATATCGTGCCCAACAGACCTAAATTTTTGATTAGCAGAAATGAAGGAATTAAGCCGCCGCTAAAGATCATGGTAAACAAGATGAACATCGTGATCGTTCTGTTAAGCGGCAGATCCAACTTGGAAAGAGGATAAGCCAACATCGAAGTAAATAGGAGGCTTAAGGTTACTCCGAGCACCGTCCGCAGCAGCGTGTTTCCATAACCGATCCACAAGCCTGTGAATTCCAGAGCAAGCTTATATGCGGCTAAAGAAAAATTCTGAGGCACCAACATCAACCCGGATGAATAAGCTCCCTTGCCTGAAGATAAGGAGATGACAATCTGATTCCAGAACGGCAGCAAAGTAACCATTAGGATCCCTGATACGAGCGCATAGAGCAGGATATCAAACCATTTTTCACTTTTCGTTTTCTTCATAAGCCCCTCCGCCAGATGCCGGTTTTACCATAATGCATGCTCTTTTCCGCCCATCGTCTTGATGACCTGATTAACCGTTACGATCATGATCAAGGCAACGACCGATTTGAACAAACCAACCGCTGTTGCATAGCTGTACTTCATCTCGACCATGCCTTTTCTGTACACATACGTATCGATAATGTCCGATACCCGGTATACGTTAACACTATACATATTGAAAATTTGATCGAACCCGGCATCCAGAATCCCCGCCATCGACAAAATTAACAGGATGGCCATTACTGGAGCGAGCATGGGGATCGTAATATAAATAACCCTTTTGAATCTGCCTGCGCCGTCGATGATGGCCGCTTCATATAATTCGCCGTTAATGCCCGAAATGGCTGCGAAATAAACGATCGCTCCCCAGCCGAAGCTTTTATAAATTTCCGTCAATACGAGAATGAGCCGGAAATACTGTTCATTTCCCATAAACAAGACAGGATCCATCCCGAGCAGCTTGATAACGGAATTAACGAGACCGTCGATCGAGAGGATACTCATGAAGATCCCCGCCATCACCACCCACGAGATAAAATGCGGCAAATACGATATCGTTTGAGCTAACTTTTTAAACTTTGCACTGGCTACTTCATTCAACAGCAGGGCAAACACGACCGGAACAGGGAAACCGAATATTAATTTATAAAAGCTGATGATGATCGTGTTTTTCAGTACTTGTAAAAAAACCGGATCTGAAAACGCATACATAAAATGGTGCATGCCTATCCAAGGACTGTTCCAAATCCCCTTCATAAGCTGAAAATCCTTAAAAGCCAACACAGCTCCATACATCGGAACATAATGGAAAAGGATGTAGTAAGCTATCGCGGGCATCATCA
This sequence comes from Paenibacillus germinis, assembly GCF_013141785.1. Lineage (NCBI taxonomy): Bacteria > Bacillati > Bacillota > Bacilli > Caryophanales > Paenibacillaceae > Paenibacillus > Paenibacillus germinis. The sequence continues at coordinate 213,828 of NZ_WHOC01000028.1, read as the reverse complement.
TCACATACAGCACTTTATATTTCTTGAAGCTCTTCATACTGCTCTCCAGAACGACCACCTCCTTGTATTTATTATAGGAGTATCCGTTCTCGCCAACAATTTCAGATTCTTTAGATATGCTTCAATAAATTTCGAACTTTATCCATTCCAATGCAAAAAACACGCACCCGCGGTGACGTTCCGGGCATACGTGTTTCTCATATGATCGTGTTTCGATTCACATGTCAGGCAATAGCTCTTCTCTTTTCGGAAGGCGAATGGTCATTACAGTGCCTTTCCCCAAGACGCTTTCAATCGAGATCCCATACTCCTCTCCGAAGAACAGCTTCAGCCGGTCATTTACATTTTTCAACCCGTATCCTCTGGATTCTCGAGACAGCACCTCTCGGGATTTCTCCTTCGTCATGCCAACTCCGTTATCCTCTACTGTGATCTCGATATACCCGTCACGGCTTCGTCCCGTTATGGCGATCTTTCCCCGCCCGTCCGTTTTGCCCGCGATCCCATGCTCAATGCAATTTTCCACTACGGGTTGCAAAATCAAATTAATGGTCACATAACGAAATATGTCTTCATCAAAATCGTAATGAACGTCGAAGCTGCTTTCCCTCATAATCAGCATGATCTCCATATAGGATTTCATATTGACGACTTCTTCACGTACGGGAATGATATTGTCCCCTTTGTTCAACGCCGTTCGGTAAAATTTGGAGAGAGCGGTGACGATTTTACTGATCTCCTCTTGTCCGGCCTGAACGGACTTCCACTTAATCGCCGACAACGTATTATAAAGGAAATGAGGATTTATTTGGGATTGGAGAGCCTTAAATTCCGCTTTCTGTTGATCGATCTTGTTCTGATAACCGACCAGAATCAACTCGTTTATTTTTTGCAGCATTTGTCCGAATCGGTTGGTCAGTACTCCGAATTCGTCTATTGAATTGGAAGAGACGACAATATCCAAATTCCCGTTTTCAATCAGTTTCATTTTATGGATCAAACGTTTGATCGGTATAGTAAACATGTTGGAAAACATCCAAATCATCAGCAGCAGGATTGAAAAACATACGAGTACGATAATAACAGTCGCTTTAATAATGCTCGTTGCATTGATAGATACCTCATTTAGCGGAATAAAATACGATAACGTCCAGCTCGGATGCTGAATTTGCTCGTCGATAATGAAGTATTCATGATTCCCGATCTTGGAGGATTTGCCCATAGCATCAAAAAAGGGACGTTGTTTTAGGTAGATGGAATTGCTGTAAACGACATTGGAATTCTTATCTCTTACGACGATGCCGAAATTGTTCATTTCTTTGCTCTGCAAGCCTTCGAACATTTTGCTATAGGTAAGATTCATAGAGACAGTGCTCGGATTTCGGAGCTGGAAAATGTCCGGTATTTTCCTGGCCACGATCAAGTTTCCTTCTTCCCAATACCATTCCGTATTGACGTTGGTCGAAGCACTCCGGTACCAATTCGTTTGCGCGACACGGCTGCTGTTTTGAATGAAATCGCCGTATTCCGGCAATTTGTTTTGCGTGTAAACGGTAAGCTGTATAATTTCTTTGTTCATTCCCTTAATCGTGTTGAACGTAGGATCCAGGTAGCTTCTTAAATCATAAGATAAATTGGATACGTCCGTATAATCGTTATTGAATATTTTGAGGATGCCAGTATTGTACACAATAGAATCCATAATCCTGTTATATTGATCCGCCTTATAGTCCATATTGTCCGAAATCGTTCGAATCGTCTCTCGTATTCCCTGTAGCGCCTGCTTTTGGAGCAATAACTTGGACTGATAATAAGAATACAAGCCCAATACCACAATCGGGATCACGATTAGTAATATATAAGATAAGAACAGCTTTTGCCTAATAGAAGCGAATTGAAATGCATGAATCCGGTGGGCCCGCTTCATTCTACTCTCTCCCTATACTTTGCAGGGGTAAGACCGTAATAGTTCTTAAATAAGGTGCAGAAATAAGGCAAATTGGAGAATCCCACTTCTTTGCTGATGTCAACGATCTTCATATTCGTATTCCTCAAGTAATGGCTTGCTTCCTTAAGTCTAATGCTTGTAATATATTTGACCATATTTTCACCTGTTTCTTTCTTAAACAGATGACTTAAATAGCTTGGGGACAAATGAACGCCGGAAGCGATCGAGTCCAAGCAAATATCCTGATTGTACTGTTTGGCGATAAGGTCAACAACTTCCTGGATCACTTTACGATTCTGATCGATATTGTCGTTAGTCGTATCGGAATCCTCATTTTCCAGTAATGTGTAAATTATCTTCTTGATATCTGCGGGCGTCCGAATTAAATAAACGTCTCGAATCACACTTTGAAATTTATGAGCGTGAATGGGGTAATTTGCGCAAATTTCTTTTATAATCTCCACGCACAAATGCTTGACGTAAATACTGGAGAAATGATTGCCTTCCTGAAGCTCGTCAAAGAACATGGAGATACGCCGCTTTCCTTCTTTGAGGTTTCGAAATCGAATCAAGCCCTTTATATCTTCCAAATACCGGTTCATGGTCGGGGAAGGCTGCTCTTCCTTAACATAGAACTGATCCACGAACAATAAACTGCCTTCACCATGACCGAAGAGATGGTAATCAAGCATCGTCTCCATATCTATATATGCATCATGAAGATCCTCGATTTTGTTCACCGATCTGCCGAATACGATCCAGGCGGCGGTAAGGTCATTATTAGTAAAAAACTGTTGTATCCGGTTGCCAATCTCCAACAATTCGGAATGTGCGAGCATATGGTGTGATTTTAACAAGATCACGCTTTGATATTCGTTCAGATTGACATGGTCATATTGCGTTTGAATCATGATGTGCAAATCATTTTCCAACCGATATGCCATTGAATCAAATATTTTGAAGTTCACTTGGATCAAGATCAATTGGAAACAGTTATATTGGTAATCGAAATCGGATTGCCGCATTCTTGTCTTCATCGGCACATCAACACTTGCCCCATGGATGAGATCCAGCATGATTTGTTCCTTCTCGTATTTGATGCTTCGATGATAACCCGCGAGCAGTTTCTCTCTTCTTTCTTTCTCCATTCTTCCGGCTTCGCATGAGCTGAACACTTTTCGAATGACGTCTATAAATTCTTCGATATCGACAGGTTTTAATATATAATGCTCTACGCCAAGCTCGATGGCTTTCTTCGCATATTCGAATTCGCCGTATGCGCTGGAAATGACGATTTTCAACGATTCGTTATGCTTTCTAAGCGACTTCACCAAGCTTATTCCATCCATGATCGGCATTCTAATATCCGTTATCAAAATATCCACTTCATGATGAAGTAGATAATCAAGCGCCTCTTTGCCATTCTGCGCTTCGGTAACACTTACATTAAAGTTGCATTTGGATAGCAAATATTTGATCCCGTCACGTTCAAATTTTTCGTCGTCCACGATCAACACGTTAAACATTGGAATCCTCCCGGCAGTAGTTATATGGACTTGTCCTCTTACATTTTTCGGTCATTGATATAGAAAAAGTGGCTGCCTCAATGGCAGCCGCTCGATGCTGTATTATTTATTTCGCAGACCATCCTATGATCAAAGCATTGGCGTTCGTTCGACGACCCTCAGGGTATGAAGGCCAAACTTGCCGGCAAACGCTTTCAACTATCATTATAACGAATTGATGAAATTTCCAGTATAGATTAATTTATGATCCCCATGTAATTTTTTACGGTTTTAGCCATACTGAAAAAAAGACTGGTGTACATTTATAGATAATGGGATGACGATATGAAAAAGCCCTTCTACATCCAAGTAGAAAGGCTTTTTCATATCAGTCGTTTATTATGTTTTCTGTAATCCGTATATAAATGACCAATTCTTTTAAAAGATGATTTGTTTTTTTGTTTATTAAACAAACCATGCGACGGATTATGAAGATTGACCTCAATAATCCAAATACGTCCTTTTTTATCTACTGCAAGATCTATTCCACATTGAAATGAGTAGAAAGGAAACTTCTGAGAGTAGTGCATAATTTTATAACTTAATGAGATAAGTTGTTTCTTGATACTTTCGATACGCTCTTTATTGAAGAGTAGTGATTGCTTTAACGCTTCTTCAATACTAATTACATAACCTCCACCTCGTTGAACGTTTGAAACAACACTTCCCTGACCAGCTACCTTTACAACCATCCCTGCGTAATTCCACTTACATTGACCATCTCTCATCATCATAACCCGAATGTCAAAAGGGCGACTATTAATCTCAGCTAGATCTATCGCTTTTTGAACAATGAATGTTGTTTGAGGGCTAGTATTTTTTATATGTTGATGGATGTCTTCGATGGATGAAGCAAAGGTTGTTTTGCCGCGCACCTTTACAAACTGATAGCCCTTTGTTGTTTTCCACGCTTTAATGATGCCTTTACCTGTATGTTGTGTATTCGCTTTGATATAGATGGTTTTATATTTTTGCAAAAATGAAGATAAAGTTTCACGAGTATAAAAAGTTGTAGGCGGTAGATGTTTTGCTATCCATGAATGTTTGGAATAAAAACGATGTAGATTCCATTTTGCTAATCTTGCCAAACTTGGGTGCATTTCATCCATCCTTTAACTCTGTTTATTAGACATCATATTATGCTTCATGCAAGATGGATACGGCATTCGTGGAGACCGAAAATTCTTATTTAGTTCTCAAAATAGAATGGATTATTTTGGTGAGATAACCAGATCATTTTCTGTTCTGGAGCATTAACTGAATTGCCAGATCAATCAGTGGCAGCCTCATTCTGATGTTATTGAAACTCTAGTTTTGCGTTAGTTTAATAAACTTAATTAAAATAATTATTTATTAGCTGTTCTGTCGAAAGTATGGTCGCGAACTCATCATTTAATGTAGCTAGAGAAGTATTATGTATAGTCTCGGCGTCGTAATAGTTACCATTTTGGTCTTTTAAACCAAACGCAGCTATCGCATCTGAAATAACGTATGTTTTAAAACCTAAATTCCCACTCATTCTTGTGGTCGTAGATACACAATGAGGCGTAGTCAATCCAGTTATCACCACTGATGTTATACCATTTGACTTTAGAGTCTCTTCTAAATTTGTACCGATAAAACTACTATTTACTTTCTTTGTTATAACTACTTCTTTTTCAAGTGGTGCAACTAATTCTTTTATTGCAAATCCTTCATTCATTGGATGAAATACAGAACTAGGGTTATCGGACATGTGTTGAATATGTATTACTTTCCAACCTTTATGCCGCCACAATGTTAGTACCTTACTAATGTTTTCCTCGGCAATTAGATTGTTTCGCTCTCCCCATTTTTTATCATCAAAAGCTTTTTGTACATCTATAATAATTAAAGCAATATTCTTTTTATCCATGAAAATTCCCCCTGTTTTTTTGAATTTACTACATTTTAAATGCTTATCCTAATTGGTGCAACTGGTGTGGTTATTAAACTAAACTGCGCTTTAGTTGAATGGTAAAAAAGAGACCCACAGCAACGGGCTGAGGGTCTGAGTATAGTAGATCTTGTTATGAAGCTATCGTTCCTCGTTGAACAACCTATACATTTACTTGAGATTCAAGTTAATCGAATATACCACTTTAGGGAGAGCATTATTACATTCCTTCAACGGTTCTGATATTTTCCTCTACATTCACAGACATGTAAACGTCTATGAGATCCTCACTTTCAACTTTAAAACCAAACCGTTCATAAAGACGTTTAGCAGAGCTTCCTTGTAGGACATTTAATGTTACACGTCTTCCTTTTACATCATTTTGTTCAAGCAGTTTTTTTAATACATGACTACCGACTCCTTTACCTTGGTAATTGGGATAAATATAAAAATGTTCCAATAAATAACCATCTAACGTTGGTTTAAGAGCTACGCAGCCAACAAAAGAAGAATCTGACTCAATAATCCAAGTGTGATCTGAGTCGAATGAATTACGGAAGCGTTGACGAACCTTCTCTTCATCAAACCTTCCTAACCTAGTTAAATCATTTCGTAGTACAATTGCCCGTAAATTAGCAATTGTCTCAACATCGGAATTTTGGGATTGGCGAAGAGTAATCTGTTTCATTTAACATAACAGCTCCTTTACTTTTTTAGACAGCATAGGGGTTGTGCCCCCTTAAAAATCATTGAAATTATTTATTTTAAGGTCATTATGTCCTTCGCATATTATAGCGGTTTAATAAGGACGTATCTATATGAGGCTACCGATCGATTCCGCGGTAGCCTCGTGTTGTATTTTATTGAGTTCTTATTCTGCATTGGCTTAACAACCCATTATTTCCTTGCCACTATCATGAAGCGTTTCGTGTTAGTCTTGATTCCCTTCGCTGTTTGATTTGATTCAATAAACTTTTGAAGTATTTCGAAATCATGATCATTTTGCCCGAAGTTAGGAATAACAGGGGTGAATTTCAAAAAGAAGACCAAATCTTCGTAAGTTTGGAAATACTGAGTTGCATCATATTCAAAAGACTGAATATCGGTAAAACCTGCTTGAGCTAGTTCTGTAAGATACTATCACTGTGTCGACAGGATACCACATTAAAAAAGAACTCAGGAAACGTAATATTTTCAGCTTCCATTTGTAAGAAGCGAATATTTGTTTTATTTGATTTTTTTAAGTTTTCAGTAGCGGACTTTATCATTCCTTCTGATTGATCAATGCCAACAAGAAGTAATGCAGCATCGGCAATAGATAATAAAGCTTCTCCACCGCCCGTACCAATATCAAGCAATAAATCGGACTTATTGCATCTTTGAGTTACTTCATAAAGAAAATTCCATTGTTCTCCTTCAGAAGTAGTTCTTAATTTACTAAAGTCCCAACCGTTCAATTGTCCAACCTTGTCGTAGAAATCCTTGTACTCAGACCTGTTCATATTTTCTCCTCCTTTAAAATGAGATAATAAAAAGCCAAGGGGGTTATGGGGCATGAATAGTCCTCTTATAATAATGTCTCATCAACGTGATTGCAAAATTTTAACAAACTTCATTGACACAAACATAACCCTTCAATCTACGTATCAAACCGTATAAATATGATTTGGGGCGGTGCTGTTCATCATTTCAGTCCGATAAGTGCCAAAAGGACAGATAGAATAGTGGGTTTTGATTGCTTCGAGACAAATCGAGCCCACTTCCAAGCGTTACTTTCAATCTCTTTGAGCTCCTGATTATGTTCTCTTATCTTTTCCTCAAAAAAATAAGGATAATTGTGCATGGTTTGTACCTCCAATTCCTTGAAAAGCTGACTTGCCTTCTCTTTGAGCTCATTATAATAAAAAAAGTATGACAACAGTCTGTCATACTTGAAGATATCGATTTAACATTTTTTCAATCTTATCTTTGAGCAATTGCCTTAACGCGAGTGGTTCAAGAACCTCCACATCTTCACCAAAACTTAAAATCGTTTCAACTATCCATTCAACTTCAGAAGGATTGATAATGGTAACCGTAAGCGTGCCATCTTCATTGAAATATTTATCCTCCGCGTAAAAACAATCCAGGGCATGTGCCAAGGATCTGCCTGAGAAATGAAGAACAGCACCCACGATTTCTTCTTTCTGATAGTCCAAAGAAATATCTTGCAGAAGTGTTGGGTGGCTACGCTGGTATAATTCAGGCAAAGTAATCAAATCTAACATTCTTGTAAGTTTAAATACGCGATAATCGTTACGAGCCCTACAGTACCCATGTAAATACCAAGAATAATATTTAAACAGAAGGCTGACTGGTTCAACTATCCTATTGGCTCTCTCATTCTTAGAATTCATGTATTCAAATCGAATGACATGGCGAGCCGTAATGGCTGCTCGAAGTGTATGGAGAGTTGCATTGTTGGCTCGCCAGCTTCCAAGATCCATGGTCAAGCTCGGCATCTTATCACTTTGAATGGTCTGAAGCCTATGCATAGTCTCCGTTGCTCGGTCATCCTTAAACACCGTTGCCGTGCTGTGAAGAAGCGTGATTAATGACTCAATGTCGTTTGCGTGCAATAAACTTTTCTCCATTTTATATTCTTTAATAATCCCATATCCGCCGTTGACGCCTTGAAAGGATACAACAGGGATTCCAGCCGCACAAATAGCCTCTATATCACGGTAAATGGTTCGTTGGGATACATGATATTTGTTCGCAAGCTCTGAAGCAGAAATGACTTCGTTATTTAAAAGCGCATAAGTAATCGATATTAACCTTTCTAGTTTCATTATAATCACCCATTAAGTTTCTATAGAAATTGCTGTGCCACCAGCCGGAATCCTTCCGGATCCGCCAAATGACGTGTAAATCTTAAAGACCTTCTTGGACTAATTTGTTAAGCCATAAAAAGAACATGTGTTTGTGTTTATTACACCATAATTACCCAATAGTATCAAGCGTTTTATTCCGCTATCCTGCCCCTTCGTAGAGAAGGCTACCGATCCATTGCTATCGATAGCCTTCTCCTGATGTTCATTGAACTATCGTGCTAAAGCTCTTCCTCGGATGAGCTCTGCCAAAGTCTTGGCAATAGTTCTCTATAATGGCAAAAGCCCGTTTTTAGCCTGTGAAATGGCTTTAAACGGGCTTTAGTTATTTTTCAGTCGCCTGTACTAACCGCCAGAGGCTCACCGTATTTACTATTTTTTCAACACGGCACGTACCGGACTTCCATCTGCTTCAACTAATGGTAGCGGGAGGGCTATCAATTCATAATCCCCTGGTAAAACATCATCTAAGACAAGCCCTTCCAAGATGTGAATGCCATGACTGGCAAGTTCATGATGGGCTAAAAGCTCTTTACTATCTAATGGATCTACGGACGGCAAATCAAGCCCAATAAGACGAACACCGAGTTCCGAAAGATAAGCGGCTAATGCTGGTTGGAGATGAGGAATTGTTTGTGGAAACACACGCCGATCCTTCCATGCATCTGTACGAATTAACAGACGGGTAATCCCGTTTAGATCTATACCGGATATTTCACCCACTCCGATGGATGTATAGTTTGGCAAATAGACGACACGGGCACTTCCAATATATAAATTGAGATCTAGTTCAATTACTCTTTTTCCCTCATTATCAAAATGAAAAGGTGCATCAATATGAGTACCGGTGTGTATACTCATGGTGATTTGGCCTACATTGACAGACCCACTCTCTTCTTTACTCCAATTAACTTTGTATGAGAAGGGTGTGTCTCCTGGCCAGACTGCGACCTTTTCGTCTAGAGGCTGTGAAATATCAATCCATGTTCCCAAGTATCTTGCCTCCGTTTCTTCCGATTTCTTCTTATAGAGGTTGTTTAAAAAGTCCACTTTGATAACGAAGTCATTCTAGAAGTAAAATCGGCATCGAATCTTGAACGAATCCGGGAAGTCCGGTACTCACGTAGCAAATCTCTACGCTCCGTTCCTCCTTCTCCGGAAATCGTCCAACCTTCTCGGTTCTGAAAGCGGACTTTTTAAACACGAACTTATAGCTTCGCTCTTAGACTCCATAGTTCCGGGAAGAAGTGTTGGTCCAGAGCTCTTTTTAAATAAGTAACACCTGATGAACCACCTGTTCCTTGTTTATGACCAATAATTCTTTCTACTGTAGTCATATGATTAAAACGCCATAATTGCTGCTGGCTTCCAATATCCACTAGTTTCTCTGCTAACTCATATAAATCCCAATATTGATCGACATTGCGGTAAACTGTCAGCCACGCCTCTTCTACACTGGCATTTGGTTGATAGCTTTGCGACCAATCCCTATGAAGAGCTTCTTGATCAATAGGTAATCCACGCACCGCAAGAGCATTGATTGCCGCATCATAAATACTTGGCTCATGAAGAGATTGCTGCATTTGCTCGTATAGATCGATCTGATGTTGAAAAACGGATAACGTATGGACATTCTTGTTGCCTAGCGCAAATTCAATCAAACGATTCTGATGAGACTGGAACCCGGAAGATTGGCCCAATTTATCCCTAAACTCCATGTATTCAGCCGGCGTCAACGTGGCGAGGACGTTCCATGACTGTATCAATTGCTGCTGAATTCTCGAAACGCGCGACAACATTTTAAATGATGGTTCCAAATCGTTATTGCGTATACTCTCGGTAGAAGCTTTCACCTCATGTAAAATGAGCTTCATCCATAACTCACTCGCCTGATGAATAATGATAAAAAGCATTTCATCGTGGTGATCAGAACATCTATGTTGACTAGATAAAATCTTATCCAGATGGAGATAATCTCCGTAAGACATCGCTTTGCTAAAATCGGTTTGAATTTCTTTTTCGAGCCCCATACTTTTGTTTTCTTCATTATTATTCATTCTGTAACGCCCCTCTCCTGATAAGAGAATTTCAACAGTTTGCTGCACTGCATGATGATTAATTGTTCCTTTTTTTCCAAACGAAATAAGCAGCAGACAGAAACAGTAACCATGGAATCCCGAATTGAAGCATAATTTTAAAACCTGTAAACCAAGTTGAAATCATTAAACTAAGTAGAAGAACCGCTCCCAAAATCGTTAAATATGGAAAACCAAGCATTCTCACCGGCAATTGGCGACCACCCATTTTCTCCCACTTTCTTCTGAAAAATAAATGAGAAATGAACACCATAAGCCAAGTGAATATAGCCCCGAACATGGAAATTCCCATCATCAATGCATAGGATGAATCTGGGAGTATCGCATTAATTGCTGCAGCTATAAAAATCCCAAGTGTAGAAACAGCAAGGCTACTAACAGGAACGCCTTTATTATTAATTTTCCCCAAAAAGGCAGGGGCATGATTACCGCGTGATAATGAAAACATCATACGTGTTGAAGCATAAAGTTGACTGTTCATTGCCGATAAAGCAGCCGTTAAAATGATAAAATTCATGATTCCAGATGCTCCTGGAATATTCAAGATTTCCATTACTTTAACGAATGGACTTTTATCGATCCCCGCTGATTTCCATGGAACAATCATTAGCATGATACCAATTGTCAAAACATAGAAAGTAGACAAACGAAATACGGTTGATTTCAATGCTTTTGGTACGGCTACATCGGGGTCTTTTGACTCCCCAGCTGTAACCGCTATCATTTCTGTACCCAAAAAGCTGAATAAAGAAATAAAGATAGCAACCCACATGCCCCACCAACCAAAGGGTAAAAAACCTCCATCATTCACTAAGTTTCCGGGTCCGATATTTGACTGTCCGGATGTTCCAAATAGGATATAAGATCCAAGAAGAATGAAACCGACAATTGCACTTATTTTTATCATAGAGAACCAATACTCAACAGTACCAAATATATGAACACTCTTGGCATTTATATAAATTAGTAAAGTGGCAAACAATAAAATCCATACGAGTTCCGGCACAGTCGGAAACCAGTATTTCATATAAACAGCTATTGCACTTACTTCTACCCCAATAGCAAGAACATTGGCTATCCAATACGAATAACGAACAAGAAAGCCTGCCATGGGATTGATGTATTTTTCAGAAATCGTTCCAAAAGATCCCGAAGTAGGATGAGCAACCGTCATTTCCGCTAAACATCCCATTAACAGCAACACGATAAATGCGCCTATCCCATAACTGAGCAATACACTTGGACCTGCTGTTTTAATGGCTAGCCCGCTGCCTAGAAACAATCCCGTCCCGATGGCACAACCCATTGCAATCATCGTAAGCTGGTTTGTTTTTAAATCACGCTTTAACCCATTCTCTAGTTCAAGTCCATTATTCGATTGCGTTTTTTTATTTATCATATTTCATCCCCCTTTTTCATTAAAAAAGGCTATCTATGCAACGATTTCACGTTCATTATGAAATAATTTGTATTGTTCTTCTATCATGATTTTTTTGAGAATTTGTATGACTTCCCAAACTTCTGCGTAGGAAGTATACAGCGCAACCGGAGCAAGACGAATGATGTTTGGTGCTCGGAAATCCGGAATCACACCGTTTTTTTTCAATGCCTTGCAAATGCGCGCAGCTTCTTCATGCTCAAGACTCACGTGACCTCCGCGACGCACGTCTTCTCTGGGACTTCCAATCATGAACCCATAATCTGCTAACTCATGTTCAATTAAATTCATTAAATATTGATTGATTTGAAGAGACTTTTGGCGAATATTTTCAATACCGGCTTCTGCAAAAATTTCTAAAGATCCTAGTAAAGGCGCAAGGCTTAATACGTGAGGCGTTCCAATTTGATAGGCTCCCGCTGATTCAGCTGGTGTTAACTTATGCTCCATGTCGAATTGTTTATCTTTTCTGGAACCGAACCATCCAGCCAATCCAGGTCTAGTTCCAAAATGTTTGCGATTCACAAATAAACCGCCAACACCGCCAGGACCGCCGTTTAAATGTTTGTAATTGCACCAATACGCAAAGTCAACATCCCATTCGCTAAACGAATGCGGGATCGCCCCGATCGAATGACATCCGTCAAATCCGATTAAAATGCCTCTTCTATGAGCTTCTGCCGTTAATCGCTTCATGTCCAATATTTGGCCGCTGCGATACAGAACGGTAGGCAAGATGATCAAAGCAATGTCATCGGTCATAGCCTCGATCATATCGTCTTCTTCTAAAAATCGGCCATCCCTGCTTTTCACACGGATGAGATGGGTATCTGGATCGTATCCATGGGTGCGAAGTTGGCTTTGAAGAGCATAAATATCAGATGGAAACGTTAGTTCATCTGCCAAAATTTTGGTGCGTGTCCCTTGAGGCTTATAAAAAGTAGCTACAAGTTGATGTAAATTTACAGTCGTGGAACCGGTTACAATAACTTCATTAGGAAAAGCTCCAACTAACGGTGCACTCATCTCACCTAATTTCTCCGATAAGGTGAACCATGGATGAATCCCTTGTGTCCATCCATCGATGCCATGTTCTTTCCAATCGGCTAAAGATTCCAAAAGTGTACGTTCAGCTCTTCTCGAAAGCAGCCCCAATGAATTCCCATCCATATAGATGGAATCAGGCTGTAAATAAAATTCTTCCCGAAAACGCGAAAGGTTATCCTCTGTGTCCAATTGTTTTGCGAAATCTAATGTAGGTTGAAAGAAATTTGAAAGCACCGTATCATCCCCTTCTTTATTTAAAATTACTCTTTACTCTTTCTAGCGACATCATATCAATGAATATGACATGATGTCAATATTATTATCCAGACGATTTTATCTAAACAAATCTTTCCTTTTCAGAGAAATCCTTATATCCTAGAAGATAATTACTAGGGGAGGAATTGTAATGAGTAATGATAAAATAGGGGATAAACGACATTTACGCTCAGCAGTGACACGTCAAAAGTTACTAGAAGCTGCAAAGGAAGTATTTTTAGAAGAAGGTTTTCAAAAAGCGACGATTTCTCAAATGATCAAAAAAGCAAGCATTGGGTACGGAACAGCCTATGTTCATTTTGAAGGAAAAGAGGATCTTTTATGCGTATTAATGGAGAATGTCATGGCGCAATTTTATGAAATTGCCGAGATCTCTTTCTTCCCAAAATCGAAAGACGAAGCAGAGCAAATCATTCAAAAACAAACCTATGATTTTTTAAAAATGGCAGAAGCAGAACGTAATATGATGCAAATCTTCGAGCAGGCCATTGGGGTATCATCTGTTATTTCGGATAAATGGAAAGCCATTCGTGAAAAGTTTATTCATCGAATCTCCGTGGACATTGCCTATTCACAGCAAAATGGGCTAGCTAAAGCTAAACTAAAGCATGAGCTTGTTGCACGAGGCTGGTTTTTTACAAATGAAATGTATCTTTGGGAAATTGTTCGAAATGAACATCATAATTCTGTTGAAGAGATTGCTAATACAATTACAACTCTTTATACTACAGGCCTTTATCTCTAAAGGTATTTCCATAAAATGAAAATAACAAATCATTATTGGCGAAAGAGCCGTTCTCCGTTTTTCTTAGATTTTGTCGATATAGATAGGCAAGGTAACGGAAAAAGGGCGTAGACAATGTCCACGCCCGTAGGATCAACCTCCATTTCGGAGAACGCATGCCGCCACTGCAGTCTTATTCATAACTTCTTCCCTTTTGCAGCAGCCTAACGATGCAAAAACAAATATAAATTTAAACCGTCTGGCAGCGCCGGAACTCACCGGGCGTTTCTCCGGTTATTTTCTTGAACATCCTTATGAACGAGGTGCCGTTGCGGTAGCCGATTTGTTCCCCGATGTTCTGAATGCTGAGACTGGAACCGACAAGCAACTCCTTTGCCTTCTGAATCCGCATCCGATTCATATGCTCGCTGAAATTCGCCCCCGTCTTCTCTTTTATGTATACAGACAAGTAAGCACTGGACAAGTCCAGTTTCTCCGCGATCTGATCTAATGAAATGTCCTCCGAATATTGGGTCTCCATGGTTTTCATCACAAATTCGATAACTTCGTCTTTCTCCTCCTTCTTCAAGCGCACCCAATCTGCATAGATAGGAACAAGCGTGTCAAAGATTTGCTTAAACTCCGTCAAGGTAAAACTGATATCCAATTCCTTACGCAGTCTTACGACCTGGTCTCTCACTGCGTTATCCGCTCTATTTTGCTCCAATGTTTTCACGATACGAGAAGCCCATGCCTCACTGAATTGGCGAAACTGGGCCAATGTCGCCTGGCTTCGCTCCATCGCTTCAAGCATACGATGTAAGGCATGGAGACACAATTTTTCATTGCCGGCTTGAAGATGAGCGTACAATTCCTGCTCCTGTTCCTTGGTAAAAACAAATAAGAATACATCGGGCTCCTGCTTAACGATTATTTGCGTTTCATCCAGCGGACGGGCCTGCTTAATCATTCCTGACACCTGCTCATAGGCCGTGTTCAGCTGGGCGCTTTGTTCGAAAACAGAGCTGACTGCCATCATAATCAGACAGGTTTGACGGTCTTTATCCAGTGTTTCCTTGACCTGCTGAAGTGCTTCCGTCATCCGGTCCGTTTTATCCTGCCGGAAAACGACAGAGATGATCTGATCGTTCTCGATTTGGAACGTATAGGCATTCAGCTCATACTCGGAGAGGACGATTTCAATGTATTCCCGGATATAACGTTTTATATCCTCGCTTAGCCTTTCCATACTTCTTGCATTCAGCTGATACAGAATCAGAGAGAAGGGCCCCTCCGCCTGGACAAATTCGCGCCACTCCGAAATGCCCACATGAAGAGATTTCAGCTTAGCGATATAACCGTAATTGGTCAGCAGCGAGTTACTGTTTTTCAACTCGTCATGAATCCTTGTCCGTTCCTTCGACAGCTTGTCAATGTGATTGCTGATCGTTTCAAACTCATGAATGGCGGATTCCATCCGCAGATGTTGTCCTTCCGGATGCTGCAGGGAGGCGATAATACGTTTCACAGGTGACTGAAGACGACGGCTGAACCAGTAAGACATGCCCAGAGCGATTGCTATGGAAGTAAACAGAACGACGATCTGAGTAACCCTAAGCTTGGAGATTTGTGCTGCGATATTAGCATAAGGAACAGCCGTCATGTAACGAAGGTGATTTTCCGAGTCCTCATGGATAAAGAAATATCGGTTTTGGAATAGTTTGTACGATTCGCCTGCAGCGAAGACGGGAATTTCTTCTATGGACGCAGAGGAATTTGAACGATAGAGATTCTCTCCCTCCTCGGTTTGAATGATAAACGGCACATCGCCCAGCAGTGTCTGGTTCAGCTTGTCTGCGTCCAGCATAGCGATTAATTCGTAATTCGCATTGGGCAGCTTAAATGAGAATGGAATGTAAGTTTTGTTTTCCTTACTAAAGTGATCGAGCGGGTATTCCTGCGCTGGATGCATGTAATAGTTCCTTGGACGCTCAAATTCCTTCTCCCAATAAGACAGGTCGTATGGCGCATGAAAGTTCGTTAGGGAATCCAGGGCGACTTCCGTGCTGCTGCCTTCCTTGTCCGCCATAAACAGATTCGAGCGGTATAGCACCATAAGATTATCTAAGTAAAATAACGGATTACCGGCAGTTTCCCTCAGCTTTCGCACCATATCGACGACCAGAAAATAATTGGCGTTTCCGTTTTCGCCCGAAATCAACTGCCCGTTAAATTTGGTAATCGTATTGTCGTGATACATCTGGAACAGTACGGTTCTCAGGCGGTTAAAATGACTATTGTAATTCTCCGCAGCCTGAGTCAGCTTATGCTCATTGGAACGAATGATCTCCTGCTTGATATTCTGCTGAAAAAAAGAAAATAGTACAAAATTAAAGACGGATAACAACATAATGATGGTCAAAAAGCTGATAAATATTCGGACAAGAAACGATTTGCTCTTCTGATTCAAGAGTTCCATGATGCCCCTCCCTATCCTCTAAATCTCCTATACTCATGCTAGCAGGTCGTAAAAGCAACAATCAACACATTTACAAAACCTTATCATCCTCTGGTAAGACCTCATCATACCATGTACCGTAAGGACTTAACCCATTTCTCCCGCTGCGGAAATCAAAGAAAAGGTCTATTGTCTAAAAAAGAGTCAATTTCTTTTCTACCGGCCACCAACTATGATCAACCTTGAAAACGATTTATTGAAAGCTTCTATTTTGGGAGAATTCTTACCAATACCTTGTCCATCGGGGTTTATCAGATAGCCGCAGGATTCCCTGTACCTATATTATTGGCGCTGATGGTAAATGAGATCGGGCGGAAAAAATTCCAGAAATGGATTCAAACCATCCTGTATGCCCCTCATTTTCTCTCTACCGTAATCGTAGTTGGGTTAATGATGATCTTCCTTTCGCAGGAAAACGGTCTTGTTAATCATGTTCTTGTTTGGATGGGCTTTAAACCGATTGCCTTTTTGACAAATCCGGGCTGGTTCAAAAGCATGTACGTTACTTCCGGCGTATGGCAGCAAATGGGCTGGAATTCCATCATATATCTCGCTGCCTTGGCAGGCATCGATCCCCATCTGCACGAATCCGCACAAATGGACGGTGCCAGCAGACTTCGGCGTATCTGGCATATTAATTTGCCGGGTCTGAGGCCCACCATCATTATTTTACTCATTCTGAATATGGGTACGGTGCTCGGCGTCGGATTCGAGAAAATTTATTTGCTGCAAAACTCACTGAATATGCAGGCCTCCGACGTGATTTCCACGCATGTGTACCGGAGCGGGATTCTCGGAGCGGAATATGGTTTCTCAGCGGCAGTCGGCCTGTTTAACTCGTTGATAAATTTTGTAATGCTGGTTGTGGTTAACGCCATTGTATTTTGTGCTGATTGCCTCCTTCAGCAGCCCACAGCTGGTACTGAACGGAGACGTCTGGCTTTGGCCGAAGGACCTATCCTGGAGGGGCTATGAGAAGCTGTTTCAGAACAAGGAGATCATGCAGGGCTACGGCAAAACGATTCTGTATACGGTGAGCGGAACAGCCATCAATGTTGCACTTACTGTAGCAGCTGCTTTTCCTCTGTCACGGCGGAATTTTATGGGTAGACATTGGATCTCGGGCTTCATGGTGTTTACAATGTTCTTCAGCGGCGGACTGATCCCGACCTATCTGTTAATCAAACAGCTCGGGTTGTTGAATACCTACTGGGTCATGGTTCTTCCAGGCGCAGTTTCCGTATGGAACATTATGCTGATGCGCACCTTTTTTCAAAGCGGGCTGCCCTTTGAGCTTCAGGAGGCTGCTGCCATTGACGGCTGCTCGAATCTAAGAATTTTATGGAGAATTGTGCTTCCCCTATCGGCGCCCATCTTGGCAGTTATGGTACTCTTTTATAGTGTGGGGCACTGGAATGCTTACTTCAATGCGCTGATCTATTTGATGGTTGACGTATCTGAAGGGTCTCTGTCCAGTTCCGTGCTCGACGTGGAATCCATCAAGTATGCTATTGTAATTGTAGCGAATCTGCCCATTCTCATTTTATATCCGTTCCTGCAAAAATATTTTAACAAAGGCGTGATGGTCGGCGCCCTCAAAGGATAAAAATTATAACGGAGGTCTATTAATTATGAAAACAATCAAAACGACAGCCTTGGCGCTGTCCGTCGTACTTACACTTGGAGTGATGAGCGGCTGCGGAGTCACGGAAGATAAAGGAAACACCGCCAAATCGGATGAAAAAGCATCGCGGAATCTTAATGCCACCGGTTTTCCTATTGTGAATGAGAAGCTTAAGCTCAAATTGTTTACGGGCAAATCACCGCAAAACGGTAACAAATTTGAGGATACGACAGTTTGGAAAGAGTATGCCAAGATGTCCAACATTGACGCAGAATTCCAACTGGTTCCTTTTGAAAGTCTTACCGAGAAACGAAATCTAGCGCTGGCAAGCGGAGATTATCCCGATGCCTTCTATTCAGCGAGGGTGCCTGTCGCGGACCTGATGAAGTATGGCAGCCAAGGCGTCTTCCTCAAGCTGAATGATCTGATCGAGAAGAATGCCCCTAATTTTAAGAAGCTTTTGGACAAGTATCCTGATCTGAAAAAGGGATTGACGATGCCGGACGGCGGCATCTACTCCCTTCCTTCCATATATAGTCCCGAATTTTTGCCTATGCTGATCGGCACACCGCTATGGATCAACAAGAACTGGCTGGATAAGCTTAATATGAAAGAACCTGAAACCACAGAGGAATTTTACAATTATTTGAAGGCTGTAAAAGATTCGGACATGAACGGCAACGGTCAGAAGGACGAGGTCCCGTTAAGCGGTATGTTCGGCATTCAAACGATACAACGCTACATCGGCGGTGGCTGGGGATTCGGCAACAGGGGAGCCGTCGCCCATCCGTACGTGGACGTGGATCCGGCTTCCAACAATCTGAGATTCTACCGGACCGATCCAAAGTATAAAGAAGTGCTGCAGTATATGAACAAGCTATATTCGGAGGGACTAATTGATAAAGAGATCTTCACGTTGAAGGATACGGCGCTTTATGCCAAAGGCGAGAAAGGTCTGCTGGGAGCGGCATTCGTCCCTCATCCCCAAGCGGTCATGAACCAGAAGGGCTATGTAGGACTTGGTGCGCTTAAAGGTCCTCACGGGGATCAGTTATTTGTATCTGTGAAAAATCCTATCGCATGGCCAGGGGCCTTCGTCATTACGGATAAAAACAAAAATCCGGAAGCTACACTCCGCTGGATGGATCATTTCTATGGAGATGAAGGGGCTACCTTCTACTTTATGGGACAAAAGGATGTCACCTATACGCAAAAGCCTGACGGTAAGCTGGAGTTTACCGACGAAGTGAAAAATAATCCAAACGGACTGACCCTAGATCAGGCGGTAGCCAAATTCACAACCTGGCCTGGAGGCAGTTATCCGGGATATGTACAGGAGAAATATTTTAAAGGCTCTGAAAGCCTGCCGGAATCCGTCGATGCGGGTAAGAAAGCGTCCAAAAACCTTATTAAAGAGATGTGGTACAGCTTTAACTATACGGAAGAGGAAACAGCATTTATGAGCTCCAAGGGTGCCGACATTCACAAGTTCATCACCGAGACCGAGGCTAACCTTATCAACGGCACAGCATCCTTCGACGACTGGGACAAGTATGTAGCGAATGTACAAAAAATGGGCTTAGACCAATACTTGTCCATCTATAAAGCTGCATACGAAAGATATTCCGGCGGTACCCGTTAGAGGAAGCCGATCTGGAAGAGATTAAGAAAAATCGGGGCACCCTGCGCGTTCGTTCCCGCCAGAGGTGCCCCGATACGTTTCCCCAGCACGATACTCAACAACTTCTATAAAGGGATAATAGCAAGCCCAGATGCTGCATTCCCTACTGTTATCGTATCAATAACCTTATTATCCCTGATTCTTATAACAGAAACTGTATTTTCTCCAAAATTGGCAACATAGGCATATTTACTATTTTGTGTAATGGCTACAATGCCGGGTTTGATCCCCACCGGTATGGTAGCTATCACCTTGTTATTTAAAAGCTTTATGACGGAAACTGTGTTATCCCCTTCATTACCAACGTAGGCAAATTTGTTGTTAGGGGTTATGGCTACACCGATTGGTTTAACTCCTACTTTAATCTTTTTTAGAATCCTTCGGCTATGAATCCCTATAACCAAAACATTATCATTCGTGGTGACATAAGCTAATTTGCTGTTCGCCGTGAAAGCAATTTGATCCGGGCCAACGCCGGCTTTTATCGTGTCTATAACCCTATTGTGTTTCACATCGAAAATAGAAATCGTATTGCTGTCGTGATTACTTACAAAACCTAAAGTTCTTATACCCTTCTTCTGAGGCGTAATGGTTACTCCTATCGGTCTTTTTCCGACCTTTATCGTTTCAACGACTCTTTGTTTCTTTATACATATTACTGAAACCGTATTATCAGCCGAATTCGTAACATAGACGAACTTTCGCGATGTACCTACATCCGATGGACTTTTTCCAACCCGGATGGTTCGGATAATTGTATTTGTTTTTCTTTTGATTACTTGAGCGGTGTTATCACGTTTATTGACAACGTAAGCATACTTCCCATCGGGTGTAACAGCAATCTCAAAAGGTCCTCTACCTGTCTTGATTGTTGCCTTGACCTTTCTTGTTCGGGTATCAATCACCGACACGGTATCATCGTTGTAGTTCGTGACATAAGCGAAATGAAATGATGGCGAAGGTCTACACGTGCTCACAAGAAATACCCCTCCTTCAATTAATAACTTAATCTAGGTTATTAATTTGTTTAAAGGAGTGGCACGGCCATTTTATAGATATTTGGCCCTAAGCTTGAGCGCGGGCTATCTATTGCTTGGATAATGTGCCCGGAAGCAGCTCGCTTAATTTTTTTAAACCGGCCATTCCGAGATTCAAATCAAAGTCAGCCACTATATTTTCAATGACATGTCGAACGCCTGTTTCGCCAGCGATAGTCAGACCATAGAGGTATGGGCGTCCGATAAATACCATCTTTGCCCCTAAGGCCAGAGCTTTAAAGATATCCGCCCCGCACCGGATACCGCTGTCGAACATAACGGGAACGCGTTCCCCAACCACATTCACTATGGAAGGTAGCGCCTCCAATGCCGCGATAGCTCCGTCCAAATGTCGTCCACCATGGTTGGATACGATAATTCCGTCTGCACCGTAATTTATCAACATTTTGGCGTCCTCCGAATGAAGGACCCCTTTCACAATAATTGGAAGTTCCGTGATAGAGCGTAAATAGCGAAAGTCCTCGACAGAGATATGTGGATTGGTTGTCATGTATTGGATTGTTTGAGGTGTTAGTGAGTGGCCGTATTTTTGCCTTACGATCGGGTCCGAGATGAAATTTCCAAGCCCGTAATGGAACATAAATGGGGAAACGCACAACGATAAATTCTGGGCTCTCCACCCTTCCTCCGGTCGGTCAAGCGTGGGGACAATGGCGGAAAACCCAGCTCTTTCTGCACGCAGTACCATACTTTTCAACACATCACGATCGTGACCGATAAACAAATGAAACCACCTGCAGGCCTGAGAGACGGCGACTTCTTCCAAAGAATACGTAGAGACCATGCTTTGAATAAACGGAATGCCCAAAATCGCTGTCGCCCTCGCAGATGCCACCTCACCCTGCACGTGAAACATCGCTTGTCTTCCGATTGGAGCGAGTCCAATCGGGAATGGGAAAGTCTGCCCGAAAAGCTTTACCGAAAGATCTCGATCAGCTACGTCTCTCAATATCCTTGGAACAATTCGCCAACGCTGGAACGATTCCTGGTTTGCCCATATTGTAGATCCCTCGCCGGCGCCACTTGCCGCATATGAAAAAGATCGCGCATCAAGAAGCCTGCGCGCCTCCTGTTCCCATTGCTCAAACGTAATAAGCAACCGCCGTGCATGATCACATTCTCGAATGCGTGCCGCTTGGATGAAAGTTCCAAAATTCATACTAACCACTCCCTCCTCCCTACTATATGATGTAGCGACAACAGGTATAATTCCGAATTCGTTGCGTTTAAGGGGTAATAAAGCGGCACCCAATTATTCTCGAAGTCCCGGTACTCGAAGCATGGTAAAAAAAGACGCTCACCCTGAGAGTGAACGCCATTGTACCAAATTGGTTTCAGTTGCTATTGGCGACATGGATGCTTAATTAAGCATCAGCAGCACAACGAAAACCTATATTACCCGCAGAACTGTCAGGTGTATTTTTACTCCGTGCAGCCACACGATATCGATTACAATAGGAGGCATGGCACAAGTACGAACCTCCCCTTAGAACCCTGTTGTCTCCAGATGGAGGGCCAGTGGGGTTATCCTTTGCGCCATTAATATGATAGGTAGGGCTAAACCAATCCGAGCACCATTCCCACACATTACCAGCTACATTGTAGAGACCATATCCGTTTGGTTCAAAGGATTTGGCTGGCGCGGTGCCCGCATACCCATCGCTAGCATGATTTTTCTCTGGGAATTTTCCTTGCCAAATGTTGCACATATGCCGTCCGTCCGGTTTCAATATATCCCCCCAAGGGTATCTCTTCTGCACCAGTCCGCCTCGGGCAGCAAACTCCCATTCAGCCTCTGTTAATAGTCTTTTCCCAGCCCATCGGCAATACGCAACTGCATCATTCCAGGAGACATGGATGACCGGATGGTCCATCCGATCTTGGATCCCGGAATCAGGACCTTCGGGATGAAGCCAGTCAGCACCATGTACCACCCACCACCATGGTGTTTGTTGTGCCGAATTTTTCACTTGCAACGTAGTCGCTTCAGAAACAAAAAGATGAAAAACATAGGACCACCCAAAGGTTTCAGCTTCTGTTTGAAAGCCTGTATCCTCCACAAATCTCTTAAATTCTTCATTCGTTATCGTCGTAGCATCGATGTAAAAAGGATTAACAGAAATTTCTCTGACAGGCCCCTCGCCATCAGATGGGAATCCTTCTTGATCGTCAGTCCCCATTAAAAACTTCCCACCTGGTATATAAATCATACGTTCTGTTTGGCAATTTGACTTTGCTTGAACCTGTGTAAGATCCATTAAACGTTCTGGGCTTGCGTCTGTTTGATGAATAGCGCTCCGACTTGCTGAGCAGCATGATGGTTTATTGGTATCTATTGGAGATCACCCCTTACTTTTATGTAAACGTAACTAACTGAACAAAGCAATGCCGACTAGGCCTGATAGTAAGATAGCCGTTAATGGGTATAATTTATATTTCAATACTGCAACGAAAACCCCTGCAGCCATTACTGCGATACTCACATTTTTCCAAGTAAATAAGCTTTCAGCTTGGCCCTCGAAACCAAAATGTATCGCTGCATAAATAATCAAACCCGTCACGACAGGCTTCAGCCCATAGAAGATGGAGAGAACCTGTTTATTCTGATCCATCTGGTAGAAGAATGATGCAATCAAGATAATGATGAGAAGTGATGGTAGAATGATGCCAATTGTTGAAACCGTTGCTCCAATAACTCCCGCTGTTTCATACCCGATTAATGTTGCTGTATTCGTAGCAATGGGTCCTGGGGCCATTCCTGCCAAAGCAACTGAATTCGTGAATTGCTCATCTACAAGCCACCCGTGAGCCTCAACTTCATGCCCTATGACAGGAATCATCGCATAACCGCCGCCAAATGACATAAATCCAATTTTAAAAAAAGTAAGGAATAATTCCCATAACATGCCCCCGCCTCCTGTTGTTATATTCCTTCAGCAAAAAAATACTCGTAATTGGCATAGCCTTTACCAAGGGTAGATACCTGAACCTGATCTCCTTTTTCTAAGCGGACTTGGAGTCCTATCGCTTCCTTTACTTTTACCAAGATAATGCCAATAAATAATCCAACGAGGATTACGTACAAGGGATGAATCGGAAAAGACAATAAAATGATTAAAGTACTAAGCGAGGTAATCAATGTTGTTTTATCAAAAATAGCTGATTTTCCCATATTATAAGCGGCTAAAGCAATGAGCCCAATAATTGCAGCATGAATGCCTACCAATGCAGCCTCTACCTTAGCGTTCCCCTGCATGTAACTAAAAGCAAGGCTAAGTAATAGGGCAATCAAGAATGTTGGGAGAGTAATACCGATAACAGCCGCGACAGTCCCGGGAATTCCCGCCAATCGATATCCGATGAATGCCGAAGCGTTAACACCAATGCCACCAGGTGCGGAGCCTGCAATTGAGATAAGATTGGCTATATCTTTCTCAGGAATCCATGCCCGTTTGACGGTAACCTCCCTCTCGATGATCGGAAGCATCGCATAACCACCTCCGAAAGTAGCTGGTCCAATCTTCAAAAACGTCCAAAAAATATCCCTAATGACTTTGAGACGATTTCTCCCCATTATGCAACCTCCCGAATCGTGTTTATAATTCAATTATAACTCACTTTAGTTTATTTCGGAATAAAGTTTTATGTTTTCAATAAATGTTTTCGGTGAAATCGGATAATTATATATCATTTTTCATGAATAACAGGAATTATTCCGATTTAACCTTTAATTAACTTCAATTTGAAATTATGTTTCATTTTACTTCAAATCCGCCTTCCACAACGATAGCGATCATCAAAATTCTAGTAAATATTTCATATATAAATACTCCTTAGTCGTTCCTTCACATAAATTTTAAAATCTACGCTCCTTTTGGAAGCGTAGATTTATAAGTACTTTATGAATTCAACAACCCCAGTAATCCCTCCAGCATTTCATCGGTCATGGCTCCGCCACTGAAAGCAAATAATCCACGAAGCGGCAAAGATTTGATCATAGCTTCCATCATCACGGGGGTCTCTTCATTAGCTGAAGCAACTGCACCAAGCGGCGAGTTCTTTATCAGCTCTTGCACAATAGCTGCTCCCTTCGGATCTTCCATTAAGTCTCCTAAAGTTGAGTTGCGTGTGTACGTTCTCTTTATGTTAACGGTAGATTCAATGCTATGGAAGTGGATTACCTTGACCGTTATACTAGTGCCATTTCACTACTTATCAATTCCCCCCTCCTAAAATAAAATATGCGATCACCCAATAGAGTGAACGCATAAGAGGCTAAACAATAGAAAACAATTGCTTTTTCCCAAAAACTATCTAATTTGTAAGTAGTGGTTGAGAGGGATAATTAGTCCCTACTCAACCATTTTTTTGTTTTCACCGATCAAAGCACGTCGAATGGAGCCATCATAGCCGGTGAATATTGAATTCAAACGCTAGGTCTTGATCGGCTTTGATCAGATACTCATCATGTACCGGCGCGCCCCAGCTGTCGTCACCACCAACGCCCATCTGTCTGCCCGCTACCGTGACGACCGTGTAATGAACGTTCGGCAGCTCGTAATGATGGTAAGCATTTTCCAACTCGAATGCCGTAAACGGCGAAATGTTACATTCGACCGGCTGAGCAGCTGGTGCGGTTATCCGAATACCGTGGCCATCGTCGTTCGTAATGTTCACACGGCGGACGCCCGTGCGGTTCCCCGACTCTTGCGGTACGACATATCCAGACACATTATCAGCAGCGTCATTCTTGAACACCCCGAGCCTAGCTCCGAAGGCGCGATCGATATAGTTCTCCTCAGGTCCCATCGCGTACCAATCCAAATGGAAATAATCAGCTGGAACCTTGAACGACAACGCGAATATCGGCAGTTTCGGAAGACCGGTTGCTCCCTCGTAGCGAGATTTAACGTTCAAACTGCCGTCGGCATACACCGTGTATGCAACCGTCACTAGAACTTCCGCGCTGATGCTAAGCTTGTAACGAAACGTTACCGTGGCGATTCCCGTTTGCTCCGTCAATTCGACTGCTATGCATTTGCGCGTTAAGCTAGCCGCGAACCAAGCGCCTGAATCAAAGCCAAGCGAGAATCCTTTGTCGTTATCCGTTGTCGCACGCCAGAATAACGGCGCTGGCGGAATGGCGATCATCTCTCTGCCGGCATAGTTCAGTGAAATCAGGCTTCCCGCCTGCTTCGAGAACATGATACTAAAATCTCGTCCATGAACCCCTATGTTTACATCGCCATCCACGACTCTGAATGATCCTTCAGGTTGTGCAGACGAAGCCAGATCATCAACCAGAATTACGTACTGCCCGAACGAAACCTCATATCCAGCTTCAGCCCATAGGGTGCACTCCTTCAAATTGAGCGACGCCTGTACGACATACTCACCTGGCTCATCGACGGACGGCAGTTCAAACGGCACATAAGCCTCACTTTGCGCCGGAACGTCGATATTCCTCTTGCCTCGGAATATTTCCTTGCCTTCTTTATGAAGGACAACTAGCAGATCATAGGCCTCAGTACCTTCGAACAGGTTCTCGTTCGTCACCTTCAGACCTTGGCGATCTGGCACAAGCTTGATGTTCTGGTACAAGAACTTCACTTCCTGCATCTTTGGCGACACCTTGCGGTCCGCGTAAACGATACCGTTCGTGCAGAAATTATAGTCGGTGGCGCGGTCGCCGAAATCGCCGCCGAATGCGAGAAACTCTTTGCCGTAACGATCTTTCTTGACGATCACCTGATCGATATAATCCCAAATAAATCCACCTTGATACATCGCATATTTCTGTTCGAGCTCTGTATATTTATGCATACCGCCTACCGAATTACCCATCGCGTGCATATATTCGCAGCTTATATAAGGCTTCTGCGGGTTATCATTCAAATAAGCCTCAATGTCAATCGGCTTCGCATACATGCGGCTCTCCATATCGCTCGTATCGTTATACTTGCGGTTATGAAAAACCCCTTCATAGTGAACTAGCCGACTAGGATCCATCTTTCGGAAATAGTTGGACACGCCCAGCAGAACTTCACCCGCATAGGCTTCGTTACCGACCGACCAGATCAGAATAGAAGGATGGTTCTTGTCGCGCTCGACCATCGAAATTGCCCGGTCCATCACGATATCCTGCCATTCTGGCTTATTCGCCGGAATATTCCAAGACGGCTCTACTGCGCCCATCTTCTGCCATGAACCATGTGTTTCCAAATTCATTTCATCAATGACGTAGATGCCATAGATGTCACACAATTCGTACCATAACGACTGGTTCGGATAATGTGACGTCCGAACGGCATTTAAGTTGTTGCGTTTTAGCGTAGCGATATCCCACAGCATATCTTCCTTCGTAATGGCCCGTCCTCTGCGGCTGTTGAATTCATGACGGTTCACGCCCTTGAAGACGATCCGTTTGCCGTTAAGGTGCATAATTTTATTTATCATTTCAAATTTACGGAAGCCGACCTTCTGCGAAATAACCTCTACGAGCATTCCTGTGTGATCATAAACGCTAACGTACAGAACGTACAAATACGGCTTCTCTGCACTCCACGGAGTAACTTGCCCCGCATCGATAGACAACGAAATAGCTTCGAGGGTTGATACTTCGGAGCGAGCTGTCCCAACAGTATGCCCCACCGCATCCTTCAATTCAAGGTAAACAGCAGCTTCTTGCCTATCAGCAAGCTTAATATCCGCACGTAGGTTGCCATTCGCATAAGCGGCATCAAGATCGGCATGGACAAAAAGATCGCGAACGTGAATACTCGGAACGGTATATAAATAAACGTCACGGAAAATGCCTGAGAACCGCCAAAAATCTTGATCTTCCAGCCAGCTGCCTGTACTTCTTTGATACACTTGGGCAGCAAGCTTATTCTCACCCTCATGCAGGAACGGCGTCAGGTCGAATTCCGCCGGAGTGAAGCTGTCTTCGCTATAGCCGACAAATTCACCATTTAACCACAAGTAAAAGGCTGACTCCACACCTTGGAACGATATGTAAACGGGTCTGCCCTTCATATGATCAGGCAGTGTGAAGTACTTCACATAACTACCGACCGGATTATCATTTTCCGGAATAGCTGGCGGACGAATATCGTGATGTCCATCCCATGGATACATCGTATTTACATACTGCGGCTTTCCGTAACCCTGCAATTGAATGTGTCCTGGCACTTCAATATTGCTCCAACTGCCGCACTCGTAATCGAGCTGGTGGAACAGCTCGGGACGATCAGCAGGCTTCCCGGAATAGTTGAATTTCCAACTGCCGTTAAGGTCGTGCCGTAGCGCCATAGGCGCTATAGCTTCTGCTTCTTCTAGTGTTTCATAATAACGGTGATCGGAGTGCGCCGGCAGACGGTTCACAGCAAATACGCCTACATCTGTAAGCCAGCTTAGGTTTGGCTTCGTCAATTTCATTACATTTTCCCCCGTAAAGTTATTTAAAAGCCAGGTGATATGCGCTGTGTGCGTAATCACCTGACTTTCTTTCTTTCTTTCTTTCTATTTCACCGATCCTGTCATACCTGCTACAAAATGCTTCTGCATGAGGAAGAAGACAAGTGCAGTCGGAATCGTCGAAATCACGATTGCCATCATAATAACACCATAATCAGGTGAATAGCTTGATCCCAAATTCGATATCAGCATGGGTATTGTTTTTTTCTCCGGTGATTGCAGAACGATAAGCGGCCATAAATAATTGTTCCAGCTCGACATGAACGTAATAATACCCGCTGCGGCGTATGTCGTCTTCATCGTAGGCATGAAAATACGGAAGAATAGGCTTAATTCATTCAACCCGTCAATTCGACCAGCCTCTAAGAGTTCCTTCGGAAACATCTTCGTATTTTGACGGAAGAAGAAAATAAGAAATGCCGTGGTGAATGTCGGCAGCACAACGCCGGACACGGTATCCAGCCCGATAAATGGAATAACGCGCGAGATACCACCAAACATTTGAAACAACGGTACCATGATAGCCGCGAACGGAATCATCATCGATAGTAACAGAATGTTAAATACGACGTCCTTCGCCTTGCTTCTATAAATTTCAAATCCGTACCCGGCTAAAGAGCCGATTAACATGGCCAATACGGTCGTTGTAATCGATATTTTAGCGGAACTCAGTAAAGCAGGTACAAAGTCTACCTTACTAAATAAATTTGTAATATTATCCACAAGGTGGCTTCCGGGAAGTAATCTTCCCTTCGTCACATCGGCCGACTTATTCGTGGCGCTGATAATCATCCACAGAAACGGAAATATGGAAATAAACGCAGCGACACTCAGAAATATATAAATAAAGACACGTTTCCATTTATCCATTTTTATCACCTGCTGCTTTAAACTGAACAAACGCCAATATAATGATCATAATCACGATGGAATACGACACGGTGGCCGCATATCCGAAATCCGCTGAATATTTAAAAGACAAATTGTAAATATACTGGGAAATGGACATCGACGCGTTCCCCGGTCCGCCCTTCGTAATGTTAACAACTTCATCAAACAACTGCAGCGTACCAATTGTCGATGTAATGGAAGTAAATAAAATAATGGGCTTGAGCAGAGGCATCGTTATTCCAAAAAACTGTCTCGTTGATGAAGCCCCATCAATTTTTGCAGCCTCGTAAATCGATTGATCGATATTTTGAAGCGCGGACAAGTAGAAGATCATATTATAGCCTGTCCAGCGCCATGTGATTGCAAGAATAACCGTCACTTTCGCCCAGAACGGATCCGTGATCCATTGAATCGGGCCTGCAATAAGATGAATCTTGATCAGAAGTTTATTAACCAAGCCTTCCGTAGCAAACAAATATTTAAAAATAACGGAATACGCTACTAGCGAGGTAACAGCCGGCAAGAAAATCGCCGTACGGAAAAAGCCTTTCAATTTCAACTTACTGTCGTTCAATAACACAGAGATAAACATAGCTAGAACAATCATTACTGGAACCTGGATAATCAAATAAATAAACGTGTTCTTAACTGCCGTTATAAACGTTTTATCGCTAAACAGACGAACGTAGTTATCGAAGCCGACGAAGGATAAATTCATTCCCTTACCCGATTTAAATGATAAAATAAGAGCTTGAATCATGGGATAGAAATAGAACGCTGCAATCATGATTACCGGCAGGATAATAAACATCCAACCAGTCAAGTTAGCTCTTGTGCGAATATTTACGCCAGGCCTCGCTGCTTTCACGTTAGCCTAACCCCTTTCTTTACGGAAATAAAACCATGGAACTTCCCTCCAACTCCTGCAGCCGGAACGTTAACTTAGGAATCAGGAGAAGGCGAAGCCCCAGGTTTTATTAATTGCCGTATAGTCTAAATTATTTAACTTGTGTTTCTGCTTGTGCTTGAGCATCGCTTAATACTTTGTCAATATCCGTACCATTTAAATAATTTTGCATTTGGACTACAAGGATATCTTCAATCGCATACGTATGCATACCATAGTTCACCTTTGGAATTTGCTCTGTCCATTTGGCGAAATCGGCAATTACTTTTTGACCGCCGAAGAATTCGTCAGCCTGCGTGTACGCCGGTCCGGATGCCGCTGCTTTTAACGTACCGATTGCACCAATCTCCGTAACAAGCTTCTGATACAAATCAACGTCAGAGCCAAATGTCTGTTTCAAGAAATCAGCCGCAGCTTCTTTTCCATCGACGTTCATGACGTACCACGAGCTGCCGCCAAGGTTCGATGCATGAACGGATTTTGGGTTGTTTGTCAGTTTAGGAAACGGTACGACAGCCCATTTGCCGGACTGCGACGCTTCTTTTTTAACCGAAGCCGTAATCCAGTTACCGGTTGGAATAGTAGCTACATCGCCACTGTTGAATGCGCCAACGAATTGGCTCCAATCCGATGTGACCTTCACAATGTCCGCTTTCATTATTTCTTTATAGGTTTCAGCCGCTTCCTTCAAGGCCGCATTGCCTGCCAAGTTAGGCGTCGTTCCATCTTCTTTTAAATACCACGAGCCTGCGGACTGAATCATCATGCGAATAAGCCCAAGATCGTTCGGATCTTGCGTTAGCAGTTGTTTGCCTGTTTTGGCTTTCACTGCTTTACCGATCTCAATCAGCTTCTTCCAGTCGATATCCTGCAGATCCTCAACCTTGTACCCCGCTTGCTCTAAGTAATCTCTTCTTACATACAATCCAGCAACGCCGGAATCAAATGGAACCCCATATTGTTTGCCATTTACACTTGTAGGTCCGATTTTGTAATCGGCGAAATCAGTCGGTTTAATCACATTTGTTAATTCAAAGAACGAATCAGGATAAGCTTGCAGGAAGCTTTGTGCACGATAATCTTCGATCAATACGATTGTCGGCAAGCTTTTTGTCGTGCCTGCATTCAATCCTGCGTTCAATTTCTGAATGATATCGGCTTGCGCGTTTTCCACAATGTTGATCTTCAAACCGGAATCGGGATTTTTCGCCGCGTAGGCTGCTTTGGCACGTTCCATAGCACCAATATTAAATACTTTATCCCACGCCCATACTGTAATTTCCTTCGCAGCTGCAGGCGTAGCTTCAGCAGTTTTTCCACCCGTATTCGGCACATTATTCCCTTTGCTCGAGCATGCCGTCAATAGTACTAAGCTGGCCAATAGGATGGCGAGTACCTTTTTCACAAAAATTCATCCCCTTTTAAATGACTATAAATTAGTTTTGAAAGCGTTTGCCCCGCTAACAATAGTCATTATAACAATTCGTTAAAATGACTCGTTAGTAATATATTTGTGTGGATTTGTCATTCTATTGTTAGCTTTCTATTGGCTATTTATGTAAATAGCAATTAATTTGCTTATTGGTATTTTTTTTAGGTATGAAGGAGTGGAAGCTTTATTTTCACTCTCGTTCCCTCGTCGATGTTACTCACAATAGTAACGCCGTATTCCTCTCCGTAAAGCAGTGCTACACGGTCATGTACATTTCGAATTCCAATACCGGAGAAAAAACGACTGCTGCTAACGGAGCTCTGCGAATTATTCCCATTATCAAAGCCTTTCATTCCAATACCATTGTCGATGACCTCGCAGACTAACGCATTTGCCTCGCGCGACACCAGTACATAAATGTACCCTTCGTTCCTTTCATGAAAGGCATGAAAAAATGCATTTTCGATAAAAGGCTGGATGATGAGCTTGGGAACATGATAGGACAAACAATCTTCGGCTACAAAATAATCGACTTTGATCTGCTCACCGTAACGCACGTGATTAATAAATACATAATTTCTCAAATTAACTAGTTCTTGCTCCACGGTTATCGTTTCACTAATGTTGCTGACGGTATTCTGGAGAAGGGAAATAAGGGAGTTGATGGTAGCGGCGGCTTTCTCCTTATTCCCCTGCTGGACCAAAATTTTCACGGATGCCAGCGTATTGTATAGAAAATGCGGGTTAATCTGCATTTGCAGAGCGGATAGCTCCGCGTTGCGCTGGTCCTTCTGAGTCTGAATCAGCTTCTTTATATAATCGTTAAGCTCATCCAGCATGTAATTGTATGCATGTCCGAGCTCCTTGATTTCGTAGCTGCCAGTAACCGTTATATAATTATCGAAATTATTTTCCGTAATGCCCGACATTTGTCTGGCTAGTAGGGTCAATGACTTTGTCAAACGTCTTGAAATAAGAAATACAATAAGCAGAGCTACGAACACGATAGCCATACAGATAAGCGCAACCCTTTTGACATCGACCATCTGGCTAAGCACCATTTGTTTATCAATGAGATTGACTAGATAAAAATCATACGTAGGGAGGTACTCCGAAAGCACTAGTCTGTTTTTCCCCATTACACTTACATCTTTGACATTTATTTTTTTTTGTTCAATTTCTTTCGCATAGCCAAGTAAATCATGCGCCTCTTCGCCAATTAACTCATGGCGGTTACTTGATACGACGTTGCCCGAACGATCCAATATGATAACGTCGTTCCCATCGCTCGTGAAGTTCGTGAAGAACCGCTTAAAGTCACTTTCTCGTATCGCAAAATAAAGAACACCATATGGATTGCCGCTCGTTCTCTCCATAAGTGCCCTAGAAGCGACAATCACCGGGTCTGCTTCAGACGAATTGGTTATGCTTTCTTTGTCCAATTGATAGATAAGCCGCTTTGGCGCGACAAGGGTGTTAACGGTTAACATGCTGTTTCTCAGCTTTTCCAATGAGCTCGGCCAATAATAGCTATCCGTCGAGTGGCTTTTCCTATTCATTCCACTGATCGTAATGGTAACTGGGTAGGCTGCAACATTAGACTGAATCCGTTTCATCTGTTGGCTAGCCTCATAATGACTTCGAACCGTTGAAAGTGTGTCCATATCAGGATTCGTTAGAAACTCTTTAATAGTGCCGTTCTGCAGCACATTATTCGATGCCGTAACGATAGAATAATTGAACGATTCGAAATTCGCTTGAATCTGGCTAATGATTTTTGAATTCGTAATACTGAACGTATTCATGAAGAGTCGTTCCGACATTTGAATCGTGACAAGTGAAGTGAAGAGTGACACGGAAATAATACTAACCACCGTGACGATAAACATTTTAATAAAAAGACCGTGATATTTAAATTTGTCCAGAAGTCTCCTCATAACTTAGTTCCTATTCTTGTTGAGATGAATTTTTTTGTATTGGCTCGGTGATATGCCCGTTAATTTCTTGAATACTTTTGTAAAATAACTATGGTCCGAATAACCTACTTTTCCGCTA
Organism: Paenibacillus germinis; assembly: GCF_013141785.1. NCBI lineage: Bacteria > Bacillati > Bacillota > Bacilli > Caryophanales > Paenibacillaceae > Paenibacillus > Paenibacillus germinis. Next base: position 180,307 of record NZ_WHOC01000028.1, on the reverse strand, counting down.
ATTTCGGATATTGATGCGAAATCCTGCTTCAGAAGGTCCGCTGCCTTCTCGACTCTGATCTTGTTCAAATATTCGCTAAAGCCTTCTTTATTATGCGATGTGAAATAACTCGACAAATAAGAAGGATTAAAATGAAAATGCTTAGCTATTTCTGTTAGACTGAGTGGCTCAGCGTAATGCTGGTGGATATAATCAAGAAGCATTGTCATATTTGGATTTCCGCCCGTTGACCGCTTCATTTTTATAACAGCATTTGTTTCCTGTATAAATGTCTCAAGAAGCTTGATCGCTTCGCTGGCATGAGACGCTTCACCTATCGATTTGAAATAAGCATATTTCGCTTCTTCCAAATTCTTCATATCCAATTCCAAACGGCCAAGCACAATTGTTATATTAAAAATGATGTTTCCCAAAAAGGACTTGAACTCAAACACATCCGTTTGATAATGGTTTGACGCGGCTTGCACGTACCTGAGCAACTCCTGGAAGGCCTCTTCGAACTGTTGTCGATTCATTTGTTCTGTAAAGCGAGTCATATTAAATTTCGCAACCTCTTCCGAATGTTTCGGCAGTTCCCCATATACAATTAAATTGTTGGAGGTAGGTAAAAAAAAGCGATAAGCATTTATTTTCAGGAACCCATCCCTAAAGTTCATGCCGAGCTGTCTCAAATCGCTAAATGCCTCACCGACCGTCCAGCCAATCTCCGGCTGCTGATTCCTTGTCCAAGCGGCAAGCTTCCGAACGATAAATGTGAAACGATCCCACTCGCTCTTGTCCATGTTTACCAGCACAACAACCATATTAGGATCAGTGGGAACGGGATAATAAACCGCATGTTCGAAGCCACTATCAAACTCAGCAGCAATTTTCGCCATCCATTGTGAAGCGGTATGTTGATTCTTGCTCTTGCTCGGCAATTGCTTGAGATCAGCCCCCAGCAGGATGTAACTAGGATATGGAAAAGAAGCGGTGATATCTTTAAAATCGTCATCGACCTCATAACCGGAAATAAGCTTATCGATGACAATCTTAATAGACAAGCTGCCATCGTCATTTGACTCTTCCAGCTTTAAAGAGGGAATCTTACGCGCGGTGCGCTTCAATATGTCGAGCAGCTGCTCAGCTTCTAGCTTTGGCTTTAATATATAATCAGCAACCCCGCTTTGAAAGGTGGACCTCACATAATCAAACTCACCAAAACTGCTTAATATGATCACTTCAATTTCCGGGAACTGCGACTTTATCACACGAGTAAGCTCCGCTCCTCCCATTACAGGCATCACGATATCGGTAATAACGATATGCGGCTGCATGCGCTCTATTTGTTCAAGAGCTTCTTTGCCGTTGGAAGCCTCTCCTACGATCTGAAACCCCTCTTGTTCCCAGTACAACAAGTGCTTGATACCCTGTCTGACTAAAATTTCATCATCTACAATAAGTACACGACAAGAACGAGCCATCCCTTTACCTCCGCATTGAATATCTATTACCTTCTTCAAATCACTCGTAATAACTTCGAATCACGATGTCTTGATCGTAGTTGCCGAATCCCCTACCGAATAAGGTTAATCCACCTCGACCTCGAGCGGTATCTTCAGCACTTATTCGCAATGTCCACTGCGTGTTATCCCATTGTACATCCTTGATCGTGACATCAGAAATTTGCTGACCATCTATGAATGTACCGTTTGCATTTATTCGAAGTACTTTCATTAATCCATATTGATTGACGTCAGAATGCCACCAGTCTGGTGACAATCTACCTCTCATTCGACCGAAATCTCCGGGACTCGTCCACATTCCCAGTAATTTATCATTGATTGTAAATCGGATGTCCGAAGGCCAGTTTTCATTAATATGGGGAGCTTCGGAACCGATTTCCATGGAGATTTCAATTTCTTGTACGATTTGATCTTTGAAGAGATAGTTTGGTAATTTATATTCGACAAACCCTCTAGCAAACCACAAAATGCCTGCATGAACGCGTTCAGGATCCAAAAAATAGGTCGGATTATCGTAATAACCGATCATCTTTTCTGTTGTTGCAATTCCACACGTAGGAGAAGCCGCGAAATCCGTGTATTGGCCGACAGGCATAGCAACCTCAACGAATTTTCTTTTCAAAATAGAAGAACGGGATAATTTTATTTGTAGGTACTCCGTTGATAACGAACAATACTTATAGGTCCCGCCATTAACCCTTTTCATTTTATAGCTTACAAGCCCTGCTCTCTGCAGTTTGGTAACGTGCGTACTGACAATTGCACTGCTTAGGTAAAGCTCAGAAGCCAATTCCTTAATATGCATCTCTTTTGTATATAATAAATCAATAATCTGCAGCCGCACCTCGCTCGCCAGTGCTTCGTAGACCCGAAGCGATTCCGAATCCGTTGTTAAATACATGACTACACACCCATTCTTGAATTAGTAATTTAGTTAATTCTATGTTTTTCACATCCAACGCATTGAAAGTATTAATCTATTATGATAAATATTATAGAGAATATCAACAATTATGATTTAACCATTTCATTAATTCAACTAGGAGGATTATATGCTATGTCCATGAAATCGACTATGCTTATTGATAAGAATTTCACCATTTCAGAAGTAGATCCAAGGCTCTATGGGTCATTTATCGAACACCTAGGACGTGCCGTATATGGCGGAATTTATGAGCCAAACCATCCAACCGCAGATGAGAACGGCTTCCGACGCGACGCTCTGGAGGCTATTCGTTCACTGAATGTTCCTATCATTCGCTATCCAGGGGGAAATTTTGTATCCGGCTATAACTGGGAGGACGGTGTTGGTCCAAAGGGCGATCGGAAGCGTCTATTGGATTTAGCGTGGTGGACAACAGAAACCAATGAGATGGGAACAAATGAATTCGCGGATTGGGCTAAATTAGTCGGTTCAGAAGTCATGATGGCCGTTAATCTTGGTACTCGCGGCGTTGACGCGGCTAGAAATCTCGTCGAATATTGTAACCATCCTTCTGGTTCTTACTGGAGTGATCTGCGAATATCACATGGTTATAAAGATCCGCATAATTTCAAAACATGGTGCCTTGGGAATGAAATGGATGGCCCTTGGCAAATCGGAGCAAAAACGGCTGTCGAATATGGCAGATTAGCAAATGAAACGGCCAAAGCTATGCGGTGGGTTGACCCATCCCTAGAACTTGTGGCATGCGGCAGCTCGTCAAGTGGAATGAGTACATTCGCTGATTGGGAGGCTACCGTGCTCGATCTTACCTACGATCAAGTGGATTATTTATCCTTGCACACCTATTACAATAATAATGAGAATGATTCCTCTAATTTCTTGGCGAAATCGCTTGATATGGACCAATTCATTTACAGTGTAACAGCTATCTGCGATTACATGAAAGCGAAGAAACGGAGCAAGAAAAAGCTCATGCTTTCATTAGATGAATGGAATGTTTGGAATTCCATCGGAACAAGCCGTGCTACTGAACGCTGGCAGGTGGCACCGCCGGAATTCGAAGATGTTTATACATTGGAAGACGCTCTTGCCGTAGGCTGCTTCTTGATTACACTACTGAAACATGCGGATCGTGTTAAAATGGCGTGCATAGCCCAATTGATTAATGTGATTGCACCGATTATGACTGAAAATGGAGGCCCACTTTGGCTGCAAACCACTTATTATCCATACCTTCATGCCTCTTTGTACGGTAGAGGAACGGTGCTTCACCCCATTACTTCATCACCTAAATATGATTCAAAGGATTTCACCGATGTTCCGTATCTAGAGGCAATCAGTGTTTTCAATGAAGAGCAAGGTGAAGTTACGATCTTCGCTGTAAATCGTCATTTATCAGAGGGACTCGAGCTTAACGTTGACGTCCGCAGCTTCGGCGAAGTTAGCATTATCGAGCATTTAGTGTTGGAAAATGAAGATTTAAAAGCGACCAATACAAAAACGAAGCCTGATAATGTCGTCCCTCACAAAGGCGGTAACGCCAAAACAGACGACGGATATGTAAAGGCTGATCTCAGCAAAGCTTCATGGAACGTTCTTCGACTGCAAATAAAAAACAAATAGCTATCATCCTAAGGGTAATACCAGTGTTTCTGTCTTTAACTACGAGATCCCTTGGTTCCCTGCCTTCGCTGCCCAATTGCTCAGCAAGTGCCTCCATCCATTCCTAGATTGTGCGACTTTGAGGCGCACGAAAAACCTGGCCGTTGGCCAGGTTCATCCTTCTAAGAGTTACAGTTGTGATTGGGGGGAGAATTAGAAATTGAGTTATTTTACTTGTTTCCAACGGTCATAGGCCGCCTGATAGATGCCAACTGCTTCGTCCATTTTCATTTTTTTAATCGTATCTACATACTTATCCCAGTTTTGCAGCGGCTCGTTACCTAAAATGAATTTCGCTTCCATCTGGTCGATATACGTATTCAAATCAGCTTCGAGCGTGGACAGACGCTTCTGCTCCTCTTGCGTAAAGTAAACCGACGGATAGCCGTTTCTTAGGTAAGGCGTGTAGGACTGCTTCACTTCTTTGTCCAGATTGGATACGTGCGCCAGGTCAAGCTTCAAAATAAAGTCCGAATCGACGATGCCCGGAAGCACAGTGCCGGCGCTTGGGGTTATTTTACCACCGCGGAATTCTTCCGTGTTCTTGTATCCTTCTGGGAGAATTTTGCTCCATTTCGTCTTGCCGGCATCGCTCCACTTCCAGCCGATGCCCTCCAGTCCTTGAGAAGCGAACGCACCGCCCTCCGGGGAATACAAGTAATCGACCCATCGCATCGTCGCTTCCTGATGTTTATTCTTATTCGTAATCGCGAATGTTCCTCGGGTGATACCAGGGCTCTTCGGCCACATCTTGGTCGAGTTCGTGCTGCTCGTGAGCGGTGGCAGCGCCATATAATTATAGCTGTCTTCTACCGTGGAGACGAGATACGCCCCAGCATTGGAGAAAACCCCGATCCTCCCACCGTTTCCTTTTGCCACCATCTGCTGATTCGTCTGCGTAAAAGCTTCCTCGTCCAACAACTTATCCTTCGTCAGCTTGTTCATAAAGGTAAGGTATTGCTTATACCCTTCCTGAACGGATACATAGACGACTTTGTCCTGAATGACATCAACTCTGTTGTTGACAAAGCCAAACGAGCTTAACAGGCTTGTCCGCAGCATCGGGAGCGTCGCTTTATCGAATGACAGCGGGATTTCGTCCGCTTTGCCGTTCTTATTCGGGTCCTTATCTTTGAAGTCTTTCAACACCTGATACAGGCCGTCGATCGTCGTCGGAGGCTGCAGGCCTAAGTTGCTCAGCCATTGCTTATTCAGCCACAGCTTCGCCAACGCCTGATCCCTGGGCACATTGTTGATTTGCGGCAGCGCATAAATATGCCCGTCGATCGTCGTGATCGAGCGCTTCAAATCCGGATTCGTATCGATCAGCTTCTTGACGTTTGGCGCATACTTCTCGATCAAGCTTTCAAGAGGAATTAGCACGCCCTGCCCGCCGTATGTAATTTCGTCATTAACGGTGAGATTGCCTCCGAAAAACAGATCGGGGACTTCTCCGCTCGCGAATGCCAGATTTTTCTTCTCGTTATAGCTGTCAGACGACGGCGTGTCGAATTTCAAGCCGATATTCGTCAATTTTTCCATTTCCTGAAAAAATTGCAGCTGATCCCAAGAGCCTTGAATAGCAGCTTTGGAGCCAAGCAGATTTAAGGTAATTTTCTCTTTGACCACGGGAAAACCTGAGGTATTCAAATTGACGGGTGCACTAGCCTTCCCTTGATTTCCTTCCCCCGTAGGAGCCACCGGCTCCTTCGAGCAAGCTGTTAGCAACATACCCGTTAACGTAAATGACAAACCGATCATGACATGTTTTTGCATGAAGATCCCCCTATTTATTCATCATTGGATTATCCTTTAATCGATCCGATCAGAACGCCTTTCACGAAATACCGTTGAACAAATGGATATACGATAATAACCGGCAGCGTCGAAACCATAATAACCGCATATTTGACGATTTCCGCAATTCGCGCCTGAACCGCCAGCGCATCGAGATCTCCGCCCCCGCCTGTCATCATATCCGTGCTGACCTGCTGTTGGACTAGTATTTCTTTGAGAATTAATTGCAGTGGAAACAAGGTCCGATCGGATAAGTAGATCAAGGCATTGAAGAAAGCATTCCAGTGCCCGACACCATAAAACAAGGCCATTACAGCTATAATAGGAGCCGATAAGGGCAGTACGATGCGTACGAATAAGCGTGTATTGGAGCATCCGTCTATTTCCGCTGATTCCTGAAGCTCTTTGGGAATATTCATCTGAAAGAATGTTCTACATACAATGATATTCCAGATCGTCGCTGCGTTCGGGATCAGCAAAGCCCAAACTGTGTTAATCATCCCGAGGTTTTTGATCAGCAAATAGGTCGGGATCAAGCCTCCGCCGAAAAACATCGTAAAGACGAAAGCGGCCATGATCGCATTGCGCCCGACCATATCCCCCCGGGAAAGCGCATATGCGCATGGCAGCGTCACAAGCAAATTGATAGCGGTTCCAACAATGGTGTACAGGATCGTGTTACGATAGCCGACCCACAACTCCTTGTTATGAAACACCCGCTCGAAGCCTTCGAACGTGATTCCTTGCGGCCACAGCCACAGCTTGCCCTGGTTGACCAGAATCGGGTCGCTGATGGAAGCGCTGATGATATAGATCAAAGGATAACAAACCAAAAGTAAAACGATAGCCAAAAACAGCTTATTGCAAACCGTGAATAATACATCCGTCCACGAATCTCGAATCATTGCCTACCCTCATTTCACCACAAGCTCGTCTGGCTTGTCTTTTTCGCGATTTTATTCACCGTCATCAGCAGCACGAAATTGATTATCGCATTGAATAAGCCCACCGCCGCCGAGAAGCTGTACTGCCCTTGGAGCAATCCGCTGCGGTAAACGAAGGTCGAAATGACATCCGAAGACTCCATATTGATTGGATTTTGCAGCAAAAACACTTTCTCGAAGCCTACAGCCATAAAGCTTCCTACGTTTAAAATAAGTAAAATGATAATAGTGGGCATAATGCCCGGAATGTTAATGTGTCGAACGCGCTGCAAGCGATTAGCCCCGTCGATTACGGCTGCCTCGTGCTGCTGGGGATCAATCCCCGCAAGTGCCGCCAGATAAATGATCGTCCCCCAGCCCATGTTCTGCCATACGCCAGAAAGGACAAAAATCGTTTTAAACCATCCCGGCTCCATCAAAAAAGCGATTGGCTCTCCACCGAGGACCTTCATCACTTGATTGATAATGCCTGTAGTCGGCGATAAGAAAGAAATAATAATACCTGCCATGACTACGACCGAGATGAAGTGCGGCATATAGGTCACCGTCTGCACAAGCTTCTTGAAAAAACCATTCTTCAGCTCGTTCATCGCGAGCGCAAGAATGATCGGTATTGGAAACCCTACCGCCAGCTCGTACAGGCTGATGCCGATCGTATTTCGGATGAGTGACCAAAAATAATAGCTGGCGAAGAAGTGCCGGAAATGCTCGAGGCCTACCCACTCGCTTCCCCAAATCCCTTTTACTGCTGTGAAATCCTTGAACGCGATTTGAATTCCGTATAAAGGAATATAGTGAAAAATAATAAAGTAAGCGATTGCGGGTAAGGCGAATACATAAAGCTCCCAGTTTTTCCATATGCGCTTCATGGATTTGGATTTCATTCTTGCTCTTGTCGTCGACGTAATCACATGATCCACAATGGCCTTTCCCATGTTTGACTTGCACCTCCTTTCCGCTCTGATAGGCTTAAATCTAACCGGAGCGAGCTTACCCGTAAAGAAGGCGGTTTTTGCAAGGGGGGCGACATTTGTTTCCTTGATTTACTGCGAGTTTTTGGTATATAAACTGCGATATTGTGCTGGCGTTACCCCCTCCAGCTTCTTGAATTTCCTGCGAAACTGCGAAATATCCTCATAGCCGACATCCTGAATAATTGCCTGAATGGATTTATTGGTTTGCAGCAGCTCGCGCTTCACTTCCTCAATTCTCAAATCCGATATGTACTCCGTAAAATTCGAGCCCATTTGCTCCTTGAAATATCGACTTAGCGATGAAGCAGATAGATGGAATCGTACGGCCACCTGATCTAGGCCCAGATCATAATTTCGAAAATGCTCATGCACGAACTGCACGATATCGTCACGCAAAGCCATATTTTTGTTTTCATTCAAGGATTGTACCGCGCCGCAAATTTCGGAGACTAATTCCGTCAGTCTGTTTTCGAGCTCCTGCAGGGATTGAAATTCAAGCAGGCCTCTGATCCGATGCGAGTAATCGCCTACGTTCATTTGACTGATCGTCTTGAATACCGCATTGATGATGTCAAAACACATACAGCGGACGAGTAGGATGGATACTGATTTGTCATATATGCTCTGAAGCATGGCCGCAAGCGCTTCGTGTGCGACCGTTTCGTTCCCCTGTTTCAAGCTCTGCATGAATCGGACCTGTTCCTCGACAGAATAATAAAAGGCATGCTCCTGCAGCGCCATGATGTCCTCGAAAAAGATAATGCTGCCGACTCCCGCTTTCATTTTGTACTCCATCGCAGCGGAAGCTTCGATAAAGGAAATGCCGATTTGTTCTGGCTCGGCGCATGGCGTTCCGATTCCTATTGTCGCCTGTACACCTTGCTTGTCCTCAAGCGACTTATGTAGTTCCTTTGCAAAGCTCTGGACTTTATGATGTATGTCATTCCCCTCGTTCATGACGACAACAAGCGCTAGTGTGCCTTCATGAATAAGCTCCACCGCATAGGCTTCTCCGCCCGCAAAAGAAAGCTGTGTCGATCCAGTAAATACTGCCCGCTGACCGTCTTCTCCCCGCTCCTTCTCCATCGCAAGCAGCATGACGATATAAGAGGCATCGCTCGCGATAAATTCCTGATAAAACGGATTTTTCTGAAGCTCCTCCTTGCTTTTGAAGCTGCCCTTCAACAGATCCGTCAGGAAACGCTCGCGTAATACAGGAAGCTGCGCGTCGACCTGCTCCCTTAACTGCTGATTGCTGTCGAACGTGGTAACGAGCGTATCGTGAATCAGCTCCAGCTCGTTTTTTGTCGACTTCTCCGCTTCGCCAGACCAATTATGCTGAATATACTGCATCAGACCGCGAATTGGTTTGTACTGCCTATTGGATAACAGTATGATAAGCGTCAAACCGACGGATGTCAGAGACAACAGCACATAAAACAGCAAGGTTTTCGTTTCCACGACTCTGGCCAGAAATTGAGATGTCGGCATGGACACTACGTAAGACCATCCATTCAACTCTGACCTAAGGTAAACGACCGACTGCTCTTCTCCGTTGATGCGGAAATTGTATACGCCTGTATCCTGGATATTGTGCAAGGAATCTGCCACTTCACGGAAGACTAAGCTCGTTTTTTTGCTTTTGGTAGCTAATAATTTTTTATTTTCATCCAAAATGAACACGCTGCCGCTCTTCTCTCCTAGCACATGTTCAAACAGATTCGTTAGCAAGGTTTCGTTGATCATGAACAGGACCGTGCTGAATGGAACGTCCTGATTGAACGGAATCGGAACAACGTAGGTTAAATATCGCTTTTCTTCATAATTATTGATCTCAACCTTCTCCGAAGGTCTCATAATGGGCCTGGGCGTACCATTGATATCCTGAATAAACGTATCGGAGCCCCAGTTTTCGAATTTATAATAGCGGTCGAGGAATGTTGCTAAGGATGTCAGCCCTCTTGATGAATAGATCGTGGAATCCCCCCGAAAAAATAAAAATAAATCATCGATGATGCCGCTGCTTTCTTTGTAGCGGTCTAGCTCTGTAATGGCTTCCTTGGCCGTGTATATGTCGTTTCTCACCATATAGGAAGTAAGCCTAGGATCATAAGAAATTTTCGCGGCGATATGCTGCAGTACCTTCATCTGTCCTTCGACGGCTTCCTTAACCTGCTGAAGCTTGTCCATGTTCGCAGCTTCGATTTCTTTTTTTACATTCATAACCATGTTTTTATACATCAGACCACCCATGATGAGAAGCGGAATTGAAAAAATTAAAGAAAAGGAAAGTATGTATTTGACGAGCGTCATGGAAAAAACCTTTTTTGCAGCCATCATAATCCCCCTTCAAACCAAGCCATTATAAAGCCGTGCTGCATCCTATTATAATTGCTTTACCAGTTTTCGTAAAAGCAGGCCGGGCAAAGAAGAAAAAAAGGCGATTGCGATGAATCGCCCCCGCCAAGAAAAAGTTTAACATTCCGAATAAGCTGCCTAATGCCATTAATTCAACGTGATTTTTCCGTAGAGAGAAGGGTCCTTGGATTTGCCTATCCCGCTTCCCCATTCCAGCCAGCCGATCCGCCCAGCTCCGTCATTCGTATTGACGAGCACAGACAGATAGATCGGGACTCCCGCCTGAGGAACATAGGGATACAGCTCCGACCAGTCGAGATGGATCTTATAGAGCGTTTGGGTTCCCGTACGGTCGATATGGATTTGCCCATGTTGGACGAATTGCTGCTGCTGCGTCCAATTGTATGGAAGATCGCCTCCGATATAAGGCGTCGTTTCCTTCCAAAGCTTAGGCCCCTCTGCTGTCAAGGCCGCCTGAAAATCCATGCGCGCTTCCGCCGGCGCACCCAGCCCGTACGTATCGATGGCGAATTGCAGGCTGTCGCCCCTCCAGTACAAACCGGTCGACTCATTTTGTACGAAGACGGCATCTGCTACGTCAACGGTAAGGTCAATGCCATCCTCCGTATAGCCAACTGCGAACTTAGCATCCAATCCGGCTGGCCGTGTTTGCCCTGTCTCCGAATCGAACACCCAATCGTTTTCGATCCATGTAATCGGCTCCGTTCGCAGCTCCCCGGTTTCATGATCAAACAGCTCGCCTGCTTGACCGGCACCAACTGGAATCGTCGCGTTGCGCCTAACCTTGTCGTAATCCGAGAGCAATACCTCGTCAGATAAAGGCAGCTCGCCTAACTTGTCTTTGTCCAACTGCTCGATATAATACATGCGTCCAGGCTTCAGTACCAAGGAAGCGCTCGCCGAATACGATCGTCCCGTCCAATCCCTAATCTTTGTTTGCAGTGTAAAAGCGTCTGTCAGGCGCGAATCAATGACCTGCTCGTTCTCGCCACTAAGCCAGAGAACAGTTAGCGGCGTCCCACCGTTATCGAGGTATACCGCATTTTGAACACTGGACAGCGCATACTCTCCTCGGTACGATACCGTTTGGCCGGCCGTTTCCAAGAAGCGGTGCAGCGCGACGGCTCCAAGCCTTGGCTCGATTTGCGGCTTTTTGCGGAATAAGCCGGATGCATGCGTATGCCAGCCGTCGGCCTTCGCGAAGGTAAGAGCCTCGGTCTCCACTTGGTTCATCATCTCAAAATAAGCAATTTGTTCTGCTCCGTGCTTGATTTGATACAAGTAATCGAGCAAGATTTTGAACGCGATCTCTTTTTCCGAAGGCACCGCAGTTAATCCGATCGAGCTGATCAAGCCGGCATGGCTTTCGGATGTAACCCAATCCTTGGAGGCTGCTTCGTATTGATCATCCAAATCCTTGAAATAATCGGCATTTGGAAAGGCGCCATGGAGCGCTAGCTTGTCGTAATAGCTCGTCGCGCCCAAACGTAGCAGTTCCCTGTAGAACGGAAGATAACGCCGACCTCCCAGTCCACCGATCCAAACCTCGGATTCTGGCTGCTCCTCTTTGATCGTTTCATAGCTCGTTTGCAACAGCTCCACAAACTTCTCCGGTGTATCCCGCCAGAAGATGCTTCCGCCAGGAAGATGCGGCTCATTCCAGACCTCCCACTTACTTATGCGATCTCCGTAACGGTCGATCAACGCGCGCAGGAAGTCAGCCAAATCCTCCATATCAGCAGGTGCATAAGCAGCATAGCCCGGAACGGCCGTATAAATCTGAGTATCCTCCGGATGTGAGGAAGCCCACTGCGGGGTGAACAAAATATTGCCCGCCAGCTCGAAACCATACGAACGGAGCATGTTGACTTGAGCGTCGAACGCTGTCCAGTTATACGTACCGCGTGAGGGCTCAAGAGCCATCGCCGTATTCGTGAACTGTGTGCCCCACGGAACCGAATGAATTCTCGCCATACTGAAACCGATTGTATCTGCCAGCTGAACCGCTTGCTCGCCTTCAAGCTGATAGCTGAAGCCAAACATCGGGCTCCTTTGAGACATTGCCTTCGTATCGCCGTCCGCTACGGCAACGGCGTACCGGTCCCTCACGAATTGACCAGCCGTTCCCTTCGCCGAAGTAACAGTGTACGCTTCGGTATGGGCCACTGGGGTCGTATCGCCTGTTTTGACATAATCAAACGCAATTTCGTAATACCCAGCCCTTTCGGGCTCCCAACTCCAACCATCACTCAACAGCGTCTGTCGATTGACTGTCGATTGGGCGATGACCTGACCCTCTTCGTCGTATACAGTACCCGTTACCGTGTGTACCGATTGCGGCAGCAATTGATTTTCCGGTTTAAACACGACGTCTTCTCCAAGTTTATACCAATTGGCAAATGCGCTGCTCGTCAGCGAAAAATCGTCCACCGTTTTCATTTGCACGTTATCATAATACAGAGTGCCGCCCAACGTGCCAGAAGCCCCGCCCCTCGTCGTTGCTAGGTTGATCCGCATGTAATTCGTCCCTTGCGGAAACTGCGCTCCTTTTAAGGTCAAGGATTGTTCCGACCATGCCTCCGACAACCCGCTGACAGGTACGGTTGCCGTACCGATAAATGTAGAATTGTTCCAAAAGCTGATAAATGCCCATGCCACATTGCCTACATAATTGGACGATTTCTTAATGTCGAACGTCAATTTGATGGACTGCGGACTGCCGTAAACTGCAATCGGCTGCGAAGCCCAGCCTGCCGATCCTGCGTCGGCCGCTGCCATATATAAGGAATGATTGCCTTGTGCATACACCGTATTGGTTACGGCTGTATCGACTGGGATCGTCCGGTTCCATAGTGCGGATGTCCAATTTAACGGGAGCAACTTGCCTTGGGAGACGTACGTCTGCTCAAAACCGGGATTCGCAATATCAATGACATCAGACAGGGTCCCGGTCTGGATCACAACGTCGTCATACCGTACAGAGCCTGCAATGGCGCCGGACTGGCCTACCCGGGAAGTCGCTAGATTGATCCGTACTTTGTTCGTGCCAGATGGAAACTGCCCCGCGTTCACTTGAAAGGAGTTGGGCGACCAGCCGGCTGTACCGGCGGTCACTGCCACCGTCGAGGTCCCTAGATACGTGCCATCCTGCCAAAAGCTCAGGAAAACCCAAGGCACGTTGCCCGAGTAGTCCGTCGTCTTCCTCGCCTTGAAAGAACCCTTAATTTCATAGACGTCCTCGGTCACGCTTAGAAACCCGGAAGTCCAGCCTGCAGAGCCTTGATCGACGCTCATCACGTACAACGAATACATTCCGCTCGAAACATCGGCATCGCTCACCCCCGTAACGGCCGGGGTGGTCCTGCCCCATAACGATGACGTCCAACTCACTGGAACGCGTTGCCCCCCCAGTACAGTGGTTACTTCGAAGCCGGGATTCGCAAGTGGCATATCCTCGTACCGGAGACTTTGCGGGTAGGCGCTTGTCGGGAACAGCAACCCGAACAGCAAGGTTACCAGCAACACTCTTGTAAGCACTTTCATTTTTACATTCACCTCCGTCTTCTTTTTCGATCCGCATGCGGGCTTCACTGCTCCTCATTCCTCCTTCTTATAGCTGTGAGTTGAAATGAACTTGCAAGTAAAGTATACCGATACGGAGCGATTCAGAATAAGGAGGCGGTTTTTGCAAGGCAGGGCGATTATTTCAAGTCGGTGACGGACGCTTGTAGCACTGCGGATCCTCTTCAGGCCCAATCCATTTGACCTGCCAGATCCCTCTCTCCCTCTACCATGTAACTTCGATGGTTCCGCTGATACCTTTCAAGCGAATATAGCTTGCCGTCGCTTGGTCTTCGAGTGGAAGATAAACACGATCTGCGCAAACCTCTACCCTACCCGCATGCAGCATCTCAACTGGAGGCAGGATCGTCACATCGGCTTCCTTCAAACCTGTTAAGACAATGCTTCGCGCCGTGTCTTTCTTAGGGGTACGGATCGGGTGCCCTTCCTTGCATGCAACGATGCCCGCGCCTTTCTGCTTAACAAGGAACCGGCATTCCCGGTGAAAGGAGGTATCCATCGTATAGGTAGCGCAGCCTTCACTAATGATTGCCGACTGTCCAATCAACAAAGGCGCACCATCCGGGAAGGCGAGCTGCATCGTAGCGGTCGCATCCTGCTTATAGCCGCTGAACCAATAGGCGTTATCTTGGCGAGAAACAAAACAGTAGATCGGTTTGGCAAACTCTTGATACCTCGTTCCAGGGTACAAAAGAGTCGTTTCATCATAGCGATTCTGCAAAAAGACATAGCCCAAATCAGCCAGTAGATAGCGAATGAAAATAGAAGAATCGACGTAGTCCGTACTTTGTCTGACGGGCAGATGGCTATTCGCCCCCGTTTCGAACGCCAAGGTGCCGCGTGTCCAAGCCACTGCGCCTCCGTTCCAATCGGGACGTTTGGTGACTATGGCATATGCTCTTTCCTTATCATCCTGTTTAACGCGAGCTTTAACGACGGTGTGAGGATCGGCGGTATCTGCTACGATTTCTTGAATCGCTCCCCCAGAAATAAGCGGATCATGCTTGATAAGCTGGCTGCGGGGCACTGCCAGCTGGTCTTCAGCCAGTTCAGATTCCAACCGAAACGTTCCGACAAGCCCCTCAGCCTGACGCAAATTCAGAGCCGCCAACAAATCCGGCTGGGATAATGGCCCATAGAGAAGCATTTTCCCGCCCTGCTCCACATGATTCATCAGATAAGGAATCATCTCTTGCGTCAGCATAGATGCGGATACAAGCAAGATCGTTTCTTTCAAAGACCCGATCTCGGCGTCCATGACAGTCCTGAAGCTTTCCGTGCTAATGACTGTGTTAAGCGGAAGTCCCTGATTGATCGCGTTGCGAACGAACCAATCGTCGAAAAAAACGAGGCTTGCGAGCTCCTGCCGCTCGGCGACAAGCCTGAAATATTCATGAAACGGATAGAGCCATGTCAGGATGCCCGGCTGGTCCGGGAAATCCTTAACTGCTTTGGTCAAATGAGGAATGATTTCGGCCGGACACGCATCAATCAGCTCCCCTTTTTCCGTGTCGATGGAAAGGATTTCAATGATACCGGGATTTTCGATCCTTCCCGCAGCATTAACCCGTCCAACGGACATGGGGCAATAAATGTCGTAGGCTTCCCTATCGTAGGCATCCCACCAAGGATTTTGCCAAAACCAAGGATCATTGGCATAGAAACGGAATGGGAACGTCTCACCTGGCAGCACCGCAATTCGAGACATGTATCCGGACATCTCCAAGCCAAAATCACGGTTCAGCGCTCCCCACGGCGAATTAGGCGGCGGCAGCTCCACAACCTTTTTGGCGTACATCTCGTCTAGCGGGACAAAATCTTTGGCCAATTCGATCCCCGTGCTAAAGTTCGTCCCCCTTACCTCCGTGCGAAAATCCGGGCATTCCGCTTTGAAATCATCCCAGAAGGACATGATGTTGGCTTTCATTTCATGAACGTCAGCTTGATTAAAGCTTGATCCGTCGAAATTACTCCCAAGATAAGTCCATGGAAAATACGAGAAACCGAACCCATTAGACAACCAAATGTAATCAAATCCAAAATCGCTTAAAAACCGTCTGGTTTGCCGTCCCAAAAACTGGCCAAACGAAGTGCCCTCCGGAATGCCATGCGGAAATTCTGCATAAGGGAGGTTGTCCCCCTTTAACTGGCTCCAGCAGCAAATCACCTTGTAATCAGGGCGGAGGGAGACGAAATTCCCGCCCAATGCGGCGTCATTGATTTCACGATGCAGACTGTACTTAAAATCGGAGTAAACAAATTCAGGCCCCGGATCGAACGTTGCTCCTACTTCCATCGTCAGGCCTTGCTCAGCGGCCAATCGTTTAAACGTTGCTACAATCCTCATCAAATCTCGGTAGGTGATCCGCGACGGGTTGTCCGTATACGGTCTCGCCCGCATCGGATCGTCAGGATCTGAAATGCCGAAGCATTCTTCATTAGCTAATCCGATATATTTCGCCCACTCGATCTCGGTATCCAAGTCGCCGTTCCACATTAATATTTCGCTGCCGTCGGCAATCCAGAGAAGCATCGAGCAATGCTCCGACTGATCGATCAACGGCCGCCACTGCCGTATCATTTTACCGCATACTTGTTCGACGTGATCCTGCTCCATGCTGAAGAACGGTTTCAGGGTTGTTTCTAGTGTTGCCCGGCGAAGCGGTTTAGGTGTACGTTTTTTCAAATGAAGTGCACTCCTCTACGATTTAGTCTTGAGTCCAAATGACTTAAGTGGAATTGTCCACTCTGCATAATAGTTCATCGTTTATTAGTTTAGATTTCCCCTGTTTATTTAACAATGAACTCAGCAACGATTTTTTGAACAATTCTATCATTTGCGGCGATAGCTTTAGACTCATGTATCTGGCTTTCATTTTTGTAAACTTGCGTAGAACGATTGGCAGTCCGCAAGGAAATCGTCCGTTCCTTTGCCAACATAATCAACTCCTATATAAGAACACTTGTTTGTGTTATTATATATCAAAAAATAAAACAAACCGGCCCCCCTTATTTGGAGTTCCGGTCTTATAAACACTAAACAACTTCATTCAACCGCCCATCCCGAAACCGCACAATCCGCTTCGCCTGCTGAGCAATTAATAAGTCATGCGTAATCAAAATAATCGTCCGACTTGTGCATTTAATCTCTTTAAAATGTTTAAAATCTCCACAAAGAACGACTCGATAGCTTTGATCAATCCGATCGTCCCAATCGAGATTAAATCCTCCAAATCTTCACCTGTGTTGTCGAATTTTTTGAGGTTGTGAACACGAAACGAGGTAAAATTTAAAGTAATACGCATTTTCGATCTCAAAGAAAATGGTTTACTTCCTTGAACTCCTTCTTCAATTTGCAGCTTGCCGTTCGGCAATCAGCTGCTTCAGATTGCTCAAGCTCGTCATTACGCAGTCCATTGGATCACGGCGGCATGTGTCCTGCTCGACCACGTACCATTCGATTCCGCTGGCTTCGCCCCACTGTAATATCGGCCGGAAATCGATACTGCCCGTTCCGATTTCCGCGAATATTTGCTCATCATCATCGGACATGTCCTTCAGATGGATAATAGGCATTCGACCCGCGTATCTCTGAATAAATGCAGCAGGTTCCAAGCCCGCTTTCTTAACCCAATAGACGTCAATTTCAGCGAGAATCAGGTTGTCATCAGACGGATAAAGCAAATATTCTAAAGCACTTTTGCCTTCGACGGCCGTTTCGAACTCAAAGGCATGGTTATGATAGCTTAGTCGCAGTCCGTGCTGCTTCAGCTTTACTGCTGCTTCTCCCAAAAGCTGTTTGACATTGCGGTAGCCAGCTTCCGTACGGCTTTCCAAAGGAATCGACGGGCATATAATATCCCGTGTTCGGAACAGGCGGGCTTCCTTAATCAACTCGTCCAATTCGTCGGTTATTCTGCCCAAACCTACGTGCAGTCCTGCAGTTTGCAGTTTCTGTTCATGAATAACCGAAGCCAGTTCCTCAGGATCGTAATTGTGGTAACCGGCCATCTGCACACCAGCCCAACCCAATTGCTTCAGATCGCGAAGCACTTGAGGAAAGTTATTCGCGCATTCTTCGCGAAGCGTATACAACTGAATAGCTAACTTGTTCATCAACACAGCATCACTCCTTGGCTGAAAATTCATTTCGTCAAACCAAGTATAAAGCAAAAGGTGCAATTGTGCCTTTACGTATCTTACGATTCTATTATCTGATCTTATGATCTTTAATAGGTGAAGCATTGCTTTACCAAATGAAACAAACGAATTAAACTAGTGATAGCGATTTTACTTATCTTCTTGTGAAATGGAGGAAGGAAATGAATATGATATCTGCAGGATACTCCATCCATACGCGTCCGTATTATACGAATCGCAATCAGGCCATAGAGTTCTATTTAATTCGATTGCAAATGGAAGGAGTTTGTCAGTCCGTTGTCAATGGAGTTGTATATTCCATTCAACCCGGTTGCCTTTTGCTTTGCAAGCCTGGGGATTATTATAATTTAATGATTCCACTCAATAAGCACGAACCCCCCCGAAGCGCGGATTATTACGTTACGATCCATTCAGAAGAGCTTTGGATCAGACAATGGTGGGAGCTTAACGGGCAGCGAACGTTGATCAATATTGGTATGGATGAAGCGCTTTCCTCGATTTGGAAGCAGTTGGTCTACGAGAATAGAAGAGTGAAGGATTCCAGTCCATTAATCCTGGAGTATTTGTCGCGTGTGCTTATGCTGCATATTCAGCGAATAAGCCAATCAGGAGAACATGCCAATACATATAAGCGGTCCGTGTCCAATCAGATCAAGTTGTATATCGAGCGCAACGCGACAGAAAGGCTTACCTTGAAGGACATATCAGCTTCCGTAGGTCTAAGCGTCTCCAGAGCGTCCCAGCTTTTCAAGGAGACCTTGAATCAATCGATTATGGACTACGCAATAGAAGTTCGGCTGTCGATGGCGAAAGAACGGATGCTGAACGAGGGAGTGACCTTGCACGAGGTCGCTTATTTATGCGGGTTTTCCAACTATACGCATTTCAACCGATTGTTCAAGTCCAGATTCGGCATGTCACCAAGTCAATATAACAATCTTATGAGGACAAATTCCCCATACTAATTTGTGATTTAAATCGAAATATAAGTCGGGATAGAAACGCTTGATTCTGCTTCAGGGATCTTACCTCCCCCTCTGCGAAATGGAATTAAAAAAGGGAAATAACAGGAATCCATCTCCTGCTGTTTCCCTTTTTCATTGTGCTACTGTATCCGAAATTCGCGATGCCCATCATCCCTTATTTCCCGAATCAGATTCGGCTAACAGAATTAGCAAAGCTCCATACCTTACCCTTCTCCGCATGATCGGATATAGCCAATCTATCAGATCCTTCTGCACGCAAAGCTGAATCATCGGGCTTGTCCCGAAGCAGATTTTGATAGGCTACCAGAAAATCGTAATAGACTAAGAGCTTGTTATCCAAGACTGGCGAAATTCCAAGGTTTTTGTGCGGAAAATATTCTTTGGACAGCATATTCTCTCCGAGCTCCAGATGGGAGCCGCCTGAGGCAAAAATCACTGCATCCGTGAACAGGATGCCAGGCGTGTTGAATTGTCCTGGATTATTGGAGAATTGATAGTTCATATAAGCGGCCAGAACCGTGTTCAGCCGGTTCTCGCTGAGCTTCCCGTTCTGATCAATCACTTCTTTCAACTGTTGGTAGCCCGGATGATCCTTCCATACTTCGGTATAAAGGAACTTGACGGGCGCTTGACGGGCGATGTAACCCTGGCCGTATTGACCGACCGCATTCATGACATAATCGATATTCAGCTTCTCTTTGGCTTTCTTGAGAAATTCCGGGAAAGTCGCAGCCAGATTGACGCTTTTGCCGTCGTATGTCCAGAGCGGTCCACGTTCACCTAACTGGTCAACCTGCCAGCCGTCAAAAGGGAGCGATTCAAATGCCTTTTTTTCCTTGTCCACTAAATACGACTGCCAATCCGAATTGGATGGGTCGTACAAGAAAATGTCGTTGGCCCAATCTTTGGGCAGCATGTGTTTGTCCTGGTCATTGTGCTGCGAATCCTTATATAATCCCCATTCCTTCTTCACTCCGTCCTGTTCCGCATTTTCATATGCTCCAAATAGCAAATTGTAGCTCATGGCTTTCATGCCGTGATTGTGAACAAGATCAATATAGTTTTTCACTGTACTGAAATTCACGGGACGATTAGCGATATCCTTCCACTGCCCAGCAGGCTTGGTCCCATCGTAAGGAACAGGATCATGGTGCTTAAACTGCCAATCGTAAAACTGAATCCCGTTGATATGAAACCGGTTCAAACGGTCGATTACAGCAGACATTTCTTCTTGACTCATAGCGGGGAAGTCCGCCAAATAGCCGTAACGGGGAAACTTCCCCCAGTCGGAGGAAACGTCCACGGCGATGTTCATGTGGCCGATAAACATGCCTTCTTTTTCAAGAACCACTTCGGCCATATAGCCTTCATTGTCGACCTCCGGCGGCTTCCAGCTCCAAGACAGCTTGTCGCTTTTTGCCGTCTTCGTTTCTTGTTCGATAATTTGATCCATATGTTTATAACGGATATGAAACGTGCCGCCTGCAGCCGTTCCATCCTGTAAGGTTAAATTGAAATGAACGTCTTCACCCGGCTTATAGGATCCTTTATCCGTGGACAGCACTTTGAGCTGAGAGCCCATCTGAATCTGGTCCATCATCTTGATGTCCGGGTTGCTGTCACAAGCCGTGGTCATAACAATGGCTGTGCCTGCAACAAAAGCCGCTGCCGTACGCAGGATTCTTGCCTTACTTGTTTTGTCAGTCATGCTAATCCTCCTGATTCTATTTGGCGTACCTACATTATCAGGAAGATTAGCATTAAAATAAACAGACTGCGTTATGATCTTGGTGTCATATATTTCTGTATGTCAGCCTTTTCATCCGATTTTACGCGTCTTCGTGTGTCATGGGATGGAGCAACTCACTTTGGAAGCGAAATTGGATTTATTTAAATGGAAGCAATATGAATCGGCAATCATTTTACTAACAGTAAGATGGTATTTGAAATATAGTTTAAGCTATCGAGAGCATGTTTATGTTCCTCGCTAACCAAAGGATTCTCAACCTTTTATCGTAAAAGTACTACGATAAATGGCCCCCACCATTAGAGCGGGAGCCATTATTTATCAGATCATCCTTGTTCTCGGTTCTTCGGAACGGTTACCGTCAATGTTACTGTTTTCACGTTACCTGCATAATCCGTAGCGACGTAAGTAATGGTGTATACCCGTCCTCCTCCGCTTCCGGAACGCTCAGCCCTCAAATCAAACATATAATCCAGTGTGTCAAAGTCCGCATTTTGAATATCTTGCGAGGTGTCTCCGTCTCCAAGACCATCATCCGGTTCGTTAGAGGTGATGGATTTTAGAACAATGGACTGAATGCCGGAAATCGGATCTATTGCGCCGTAAGTTCCGGCCGTTACGGTCACCATTTTGTGATTAGCCGGCCACAGCTCGTTTTTATTCTGATTCATTTGCATTTCCGGTGCTGTTTTATCTACTTTCACGACTTCACTCTTTAGCTCTTCCGTGTTTCCTGCTTTGTCCTGACTTTGATACTCTATTGTATTCGTTCCTTCAGCTGAAATGTCGATGGCGCCATCATAGGTATGCCATTGGCCGCCATTGATCCGATATAGAACTTTATGGATACCGGATAACGGATCCGACGCATTTAAGGTCAAATTCACATCCGAATGATACCATCCGTTGGCATTGGCCGGAGGTAATCCAACTGTAGTGATCGGAGCCGTCTTATCTATGTTGATAGACACGCTCTTCGGGGATTCGGGGTTTCCGGCCTTATCGACGCTCATATACGCCAGAACGGTATTACCCTCAGAGGATACGGTAATCGGATTCGAATACGGTTGCCACTGCCCGTCAGTAATCCGGTATTGCGTGTTTTCGATACCGGATTGATCGTCAGTAGCGGCAAGTGATACCGTTACATTCGTATTCTTCCAGCCAGAAGGCGCATCATCGGTCGTAACCGGTGGAATCTCATCTTGCGCAGCTCCAGGCTGCTCATATACCTCAAATTCCCACAGTGAATATCCGTAGCCGGTACCTCTTTGTATACCCAGCATCCTTACATACCTTGCGCTGGTTGCCGAAAAAGAGATATCGTCTATGGCTCCATTGCCTGTATTGGTATTGTATACATCGATCCAGTCTACAGCATTGTCCGACACCTGTATCTTATATGCTTTACCGAAAGCTGTCTCCCAGTTTAGTCTAACCCTACTCACTGGCTGGATTGTACCGAGGTCCGTATATATCCACTCATTGTCGGTGTAGTTCGAGCCCCACCTCGTATTTGTTTTACCATCGACTGCATTCCCGGCAACTAAAGAAGCAGTTTTGGATGAGCTGGCCGTAACCGGTCTGTCCAAGGCGAGGTTAATCCCGTAAGCATGAACATTTTCCAAACCGGCATTGACGGTCTTCATGATATTGACCATATCTGTATAGGGCTGATCCTGTTGGTTTACTAAGCCTATATTGAAATTCTCACCGTCTTTACGCCATGTAACCGCTTGATCGAAGTACGAAAACCAGCCTGAGCCAATAAACAACGGATGTGAAGTTTCGCTTTCCACGAAAGATTTGTAGGCCATACCTCTATCCGCTATACTAGCCACGCTTGTAGCCCCATTTACGGGTGACAACCCACGCTGGGTAGTACTAAATGTATATTCCAGATTCAATAATGGTTTTCCGAAAGCTTCATATCTGGAAATCCAACTTGGATCGTTCGTGTAATTGTCCACTGAAAATGCATCTACAAACTCCATTGCCGCCGAATCCCATTCCAGACTGGTCCGCCAGGTGGGAACTACCGACGAACCCATGAACAGATGATTCGTATCATGTCTTTTGATGATATTTTTGACAGTTGAGAAATACGTCCTGGATGCCAGCTTGATAAATTCCGACACATCTGCAGCAGGCACCTTGGCCATATTGATCGAAGTATCCTTTAACTCATCAAAAGATAACGCGCTCGTACCCAGAAGCTGGTTGACGGCAGTAATGTCATTGTTGTATCTTGGTGCAAGAAAAGCCACGAAAGCGCTTTTAGCCGGAGATGACGAATTATACGTCAGTACCTCTTTTACGATATCGGTTGTCCATCCGGCCTCATTATCGTAAGTATAACCGATTAGCCACGGGTCATTCTTCGCTTTTTCAAGCTGAGGGGTCAATGCGGTTTCTATGATGGCCTCACTCTGCGAATCAAAAACATCGTAAGTCCATTGAATCCTTTTTAAACCACCGGGATCTTGCAGGACATTAATGTAAGGAAACGTAATATTAGTGGGTCTGGTCCACTTGCTAAAGGCGTTAAAGCCCCAATCGATCAACCGCTTCTTTGTGATATCCTCCCATTTCGACTCATAGTTACCGCCGTATTTTCGCATAATATTTGCGACGACGAAGCTTACTCTTTCGCCGTTGGAATCATTTACATAAGCAGGAGCATAAGCGACTGGATCGGGAAGTTCCTCAAACACCCCTCTTGGGGTACCGTCAGCTTTTTTAAGCGCTGTCCCGTATCCCCACTCCCATATACTTGTGGCATCCACGCCTTTTAGAATAAATTTATTCCCGTCCGGAGAAATAAACCACCATTTGTTATCGATTTGCTGAAGCCTGAAATAACCGCTGCCCGTGTAACCGCCTCCACTTTTAATTCCGCCGTATTGATCGTATTTGGTAAGATCCAGTGAAACATCTGACAGCGCATTCGCCTCATTCGTATATTCCTGCTGAAGCTGCCCGTCGGATGTTACCTTTCCAGGCCAGGTTTCATAAACCCACTGCCCGTACTTGTCTGCCATTAAGGCGTCTTTCTTCAGTTCGAGAGCCATTTGCTCCGCAGTAAGCGCAGGTCCGGGATTCACACCTACCTGTCCTGTACCTTTATATATTTGAACTTCGGTGAGGGGGATATGCTGAAAGGCATGAGGACGCTTAATCTCGATGACAATAAATCTGGCCGTCTTGTTCGACATCGGTATGTTGACCGAATAGTTCCAGGTTGAGCTTGGGCTCGTTGAGGTTATTCCTGGAGTTCTGATGTGTTTAGCAGCAATATAGTAATAATCCGTTACTGCCTCAGGGCGGTATTTTACCGTAAACTCTTTAAATCCCCATGACGAATTGGGTGAATTTAGCACGAGGTTTATACTGTCCAACGGATAGTCCTTCAGCAGGTCAAATACCACTTGTACAGTCCCTGGGGCAGTCGCGCTTCCCAGCCAACCAGCATAGGTTGTGGTTAATCCGTCAAGCAGCACACCATTCGTTGAGGATACGAGCCCTGTTGCTCCTTTGTCTGGACTATTGCCTGCATTCGGGGCAGGGCTTAAGTAATAATTTCCAGTTTTAAGCAAATTTTCTGCCAATAAGCTGTCTTTGTTCAGTTCGAGAGCCATTTGCTCCGCAGTCAGCGCAGGCCCGGGATTCACGCCCTCCTGGCCGGTCCCTTTATAAATTTGAACTTCTGTGAGGGGGATATGCTGAAAGTCATGAGGACGCTTAATATCTATGATAATAAATCTGGCCGTCTTGTTCGACATCGGTATGTTGACCGAATAGTTCCAGGTTGAGCTTGGGCTCGTTGAGGTTATTCCTGGTGTTCTGGTGTGTTTGTCAGCAATATAGTAATATTCCGCAGCCTCCGGGCGATATTTTACCGTAAATTCATTGAATCCCCAAAACGAATTGGGTGAGTTCAACACGATGTTTATACTGTCCAACGGGTAATCCTTCAACAGGTCAAATACGACCTGTACGCTCCCTGGGGTACCCGTGCCGCTACCCATGAATCCGGCATACGTTGTGGTTGATCCATCAAGTAGCACGCCACTAGCTGAGGATATCAATCCGGTTACTCCCTTGTCCGGAGAATTGCCCCCATTCGGTGCGACGCTGTAGCTATAATTGCCGGTTTTAAGCAGAGTTCCTGCCCCATGAACATCTCCGGCAGGGATAAATGTTGCTGCCATGATGAGTGCCAGAAATACTGTCAAAACACGGGTTGGATACCATTTACGCCATTTCCCCATCATTTTTAACCTCCTCTTTTCTTTCTACAAGTTTTTAAGAATTCGCTTACAAACGAAAAAAACTTACTTCGAAAGCATCTGTTTAGTCTTCTTCATGAAAAATTGATTTTGATGCTGCATATCGACCACCTCCTCTCCTTCAAACCAGAAATATAAGCGCTTACATATTATTGGGTTTAATCGGCACATCATCGATATCCTCGATTTCTTGCACCGATTTAATAAATGGCTCGTCTAAATTACTCCTCTATCCTCTGTCCATTAGCGTCAAATTGCTTCACATACGCCACCAACTCGGCGAAATTCACCCAAGAAATGCCCACCTTCTGGTCTGCAGCGCCATAAGACATAATCAGATCATCTCCTGCAATAATTCCGCCTGTTGTAAACAAGCACGGCGTAGGATAATCGCTTGGCATCTCCCAAGCCTGCTGGGCGTACATTAAGCGCTCAGAGCATCGATGCGCCACAATTGGGAAGTCGTTATCCTGCTCGCGTACGATCAGGAAGGATTGTGTGTAACCATAGTGGATATCTTTCTTGCCATGATAAGAAACAAGCCACTCATTAGTTGAAATCTTGAGCGGCGCCCAGCTTGCTCCGATCCGGTTGTCCTCCCAGTGGAACTCACTGGTTGCCAGCAGCCGATGGGTTGCCCGGTCCGTTGCAAAGTCCTCTAATTTCTCCGCTGCAGCGAGGTAGATCGACGGTTTCTTTACTTGAGATCCTTGCGGGAAACATGCAGGCGTCATCGGACGGTGAAGCATCACATATTGCATTTCCCCATCAATTCGCATTTTTTCGGGGAACAGGAAGACATCGCGATTATCGCTTACATGGCCTTCCGTCAATGGGCATACATAGATAAAAGCTTCTTCATAGCGGCCTGCTCTCAGCATATCCAAATCCAGCTTATACAGGACGGTTACGGTATTGTTGGTGCGCGCTGCAACGCTGAATGCATCATCACCTTCTTTCACCCACTCCGGCACATAGTCGTTGCGTGTATCAACCGAAGGCTCCTGATCAATGAGCCAATACGGGCCCGGCGGAAACATCCGGCACGCCACGGAAAGATACAGCTCCCCTTCCACTCGAAAGATGCGCGGATCCTCGATGCAGCCATTGGAATAATCGCGCACCCGGTTACCGTGTATGTCTGTAATGTAGATGTCTTCGAACCCCTCATTCAGAGCAGGAGCAAGTGCAGGTCTGGAAAAATCGGCGTCCCACGTCTTGCCCAGATCGCTGCTTACCGCGTACCCGAGAAAGATCGGATACGGATTGTGCTTGCCTTCCTTGCGCTTCTGAGACCATGGACCCGTAGCCCGAAAGAGCATATGCAGTTTATCGGAAGCTGGATCTTTTACAATAGCTGGGTTTAGCACCATTTTGCTTGCCCACTCACAACCAGGAACCGGTTCGAGCACCGGCTGCGGGGAATATCGGAAATGCGGCTTCATGAGGATGTTCCTCCTGTTTTTGAGATTATGAGTTCAGATATTTGGCGTTCACGGGTCACATCTACACATCCTCTGCCATAAATGAGACTTCATTATTCCGGAATAGCTGCCCAATTCGTTCCGGCTTCACTGGGATGGTAATACTCATCTTCCGGTCTTGCTTCTCGCACCAGGCGTATAGTGAGCCATTGTTAACTTCGCTGCCGGATTGCAGCTCTTCCACTCGTGCCGACAATGTAAACAAAAACACCCATGCCGCTTGATTCCATTTATGGAAATCAAATTCTTTCCTCAGTCCTTCATAGATGATGTAATCGATGCCAAGTAGGCCTTCTTGCTCTGAGCGGGTGATCGCAATACGGGGTACTCCCATATCCGAAAGGGCGGACAACTGCTTGACCCGTACAGTTTGATTCCCGATGACAACTGCAGCATCGTAATCCTGCTTGTTGCCGGATAAATAATCCAACCCTTCGGTATAACCTCCGATTTCGATACGGATCCTGATATCCTCCGCATCAAACACACCGTTAACAGGATCTAATGCGGGATGCCAATCCCCGAAATCGAGCGCCATATTGATGCCGAACACGATATCACTCTTATCCTGTACCCCCGTGAAGACAGCCGACGAAAAGTCCTTGCCGTCTTTCAAAAAGCGCAGCTGCACATAGGCCGCCTTGCCGTGGTTATCCACATAAGCAATCAGATTTTCTCGTTGGTTCCACATCATGTCCTTAGTGAAAGAGCCTAGACAGTAATCTTCGTGCATGTACGTGGTGGCGTAGCTCTGGTACCCCGTCTCCTCTTCGTCAAATATAGGGCAGCGTAAGTGCCGTTCTTCTTCCAAGCTGAAATAGGGCAGCAGCTCCTCCGGACAACGGACCGCTTGCGGGTCAGGGTCAGGGTCATTTTCCAAAACCTGTCTTATTATGTCGTACTCCAAGCTGCTCCTATTAAGCATTGGTGAATAGGAGCGGCTATGCGGACCCGCCCATTCCTTCGTACGCGGGTGGTAACGCTCAGCCGCCATTTTCCAAGCGATGTGCTGCAGCCGCTCTGTCAGCCTTATGGAATCAGGATCCTTGGTCTCCTTATGAATATGGTGGAGCTCCTCAATCGTAATCGGCGTATAGCAGGGGCTATTGAATTCGACAAAAGTGCCCAGCCGCATGGTGTAATCGTAAAGCCGCTGCAGCCGATTCCGGCCGTATTGCACCAGCTTCTCTTGTCCGATGACCTCGCCGCCGACAAGTGTAACGAAAGCCCCCATTACAGCTATATTGGTATAGCTAGGACCTACATCCCGTGTCATGATCGCTTGACAAGCACGCCCTATTGCCTCCAACAATCCTTGCTTGAGCACTTCGCTTAAGCGATCCCCATGGTGCTTCAACACTAAGACCAGCTTCTTGCCGATAAAATCGGCATAGTTCCAATCCGGGGCTTCCATCTGGTCCAAGGGCTCCTCATAATAATAGGGCCATAAACCATAAGTAGGACTATCCTGACGCGTGTCCTGCAATTGCAGGATGACCGATAATATTTTTGCCGCCCGTTCCGTATATTCAGGCAGTGTGCTATCCAACAAATCCAGCGCATATACGACGGACAAGTAGGTTTCGTGCACATAGGGATAGGAATCCTTTTTAAGAGCCGTATGGTATGTTTTCATCATCGGTCCAAACTGCATTTTCACGGCAGGATCGTATGATGCATCCTGTTCCGAAAGCCTTGCCAGCAGTTGATTATGATTGCTCTGGGCAGACATAAGTGATCCTCCAAGGATTTGAATGTGTATGCTATAACTACCCCTTGACTGCGCCAATCGTCAAACCTTTGATGAAATAGCGCTGCAGGAACGGATACAAGAAAATGATCGGCCCGATCGTGATACATACCGTCGAAAGCTGAACGCCTGACGCGGAAACCGGAATGTTCACATTCGCATTTAAATAATCCAGATTCTGCGCATTGGACACGATTCTTCTTAACATCATCTGCAGCGGATGATTCTCCGGATTATCAATAAACAACAGCGCATTAAACCAGTCATTCCAGTACGTGAGCGCATAGAACAGGGTGATGGTTGCAATGACAGGCATCGAGATCGGCCAAATAATCCGGAAGAAGATATACATCTCATGCGCCCCATCCATCGTCGCCGCCTCATTTAATTCAAACGGAAGCGTCCGGAAATAGGAAGTCATCAAGAATGCGTTGAAAACGGAGAACATGTGCGGCAAGATCAACGCCAATAACGAGTCCCGCAAGTTCAGCCAGTTGGAGATGAGCAAATAATAGCCGACCAAACCGGGTGCAAACAGCAGCGTTAAATAAATATAAAAGGAAAGGAAATTCCGGTATTTCACCTTCAGATGAGAGGCGACATAGGAGAACATGGAAGTTATGAGCACGGCGCAGGTTGTTCCGACCACAGTTACAAATATCGAGACAAAGGCGCTCCGGTACACTTGGGTGCCCTTAAATAAGAAGCGATAGGAATCAAAAGAAAATTCCGTAGGGAACATTTGGAAGCCTTTTACAATCAGATGCTCCGCCGTGAACGATCCGATATATACAAGCCAGAAAGGAATCAGGCAAATCAGGGCAAATAATCCTATGAACACATAAGCCACAGCAGACACGGCCCATTGCGAAGCATCTCGTTGATTCAATATCATGCTAAAGCTCCTCTCTAGAATAACTTCGAGTCATTGTCAACCCGGCGGACGATCCAATTGAAGAAAAGAATAGTAATGAAGCCCATGACCGATTGGAATAACGATACCGCAGCGGCATTGCTGTAGCTGTTCATATTCGCGAAATCCCGCAAGGACCGGTACACATAAGTATCGATGACATCCGTAGCCTTGAAGAGGAGAGAATTGTCTCCGATGATACCGTAAATCAAGCCAAAATCACCGTAGAAAATACGTCCCAACGCCAGAAGCGTCAGCACGATAATGGTCGGCCGGAGCAACGGCAGGGTAATATACCAGATCTGCTGCCATCGCTTGGCGCCGTCAATTCGCGCGCTTTCATAATATTCCTCGGAGAAGCCGGTTATGGTCGCAAGATATATGATCGAACCCCACCCGGCGCCTTTCCACACGAATATGATCGTCAGCAGCATAGGCCAGACCGAAGGGGTCTGAAACCAGTCAACCGATTGAAAGCCAAAATCCTTCATTATCAGGTTGATCATGCCGTCCTGTCCGTTAAAAAAATTCAGGACCATCAGGTTCACGACGATAATGGAAATAAAATGCGGCAAGATCACGAGCGACTGGGTCACCTTCTTGAAGAATACATGTCTGATTTCATTCATCAGCAGGGCAATTAATAGAGAGCTCACTGTACCTGCCGTAATGAACAGAAGGTTCAAAAATACCGTGTTTAATGTAACCGCCAACCAATCCGGACCCGTGAAAAAAAAGGTAAGATTGTCGAGTCCTACCCATCGGCTCCCCCAGATCCCCTTAGCAGGTATAAACTGCTTGAAGGCCAATACATGAGCTGACATCGGTAAATAAGAAAAAATAAAAACGTATACAATCACGGGAAGCGCCATAGCGTACAGCCATTTGTTCCTCCTGAGTTCATGTATCATGCTCACATCTCCTTTCGTATCTACTTGAATATTACGCATTCCTGAAGCTGCGCGTATAGTCTTGCATTTATCAATGAGTTTGAACTGTAACACTTTATTGAGGTTTGAATTCTATCACTCACGGAAGTCCGGAGTTTACCAATATAAAAAGCCGGCAATCCTTGATTCAAGATCGCCGGCTTATAGGGTCGCTTACTTCTTCTTGCTGGCGAGAGAAGCATCCAGCTGTTTTTGATACTCGGCTTGAATTTTCTTAACATTGGCATATGCCTTATCCTTAAACTTCGCCAAGCCGTCTTTCGGTTCCAGCACACCCAAAATGATTGGCTCAAACAGTTCTTTATTCGCAATGTTCAATTGTGCTATTTCATTGGATACCGGACTTGGATCGAAGGTGAAGCCTGCAAGGATGTCTGCTTTGAAGTTAGCGGAATCGCGCTGCCACTTATTCAGCTTGATGACATCTTCAGACAAGCTGGCGTCAATACGATCTAGCTTGGAATTCCATCCCCATGCAAAAGGAATTCCGGAGTAAGAGTTTTCTTTGATGGGCTTATAAAGGCCTTCGCCGGATTCCTCCCAGTTTTTCCCTTTAATCCCGTAGGCAAGCAGGTCGTAATTGTCCTTCTGGTTCAGCCAATTGATGAATTGAACGGCGCGCTCTTTGTTTTTGCTGATAACTGGGACAGCAATGAAGTTGCCTGCTTTGAACGTTGAGAACAGCTTCATGCTTGGGTCATACAAGCTGAAAGCTTCCGCAGCGGCTCCCGGAACCGCCTTTTCCAATGAAGAACGGGTGTTAAGATTTACACCGAAATCAAAGAAGGTTGTTACTGCCGCTTTCCCTTTGGGGAACTCCGCATTTTTGAGCGTAATGGCGTCTTTAGCAGTAATCCCGTCCTTATAGAGCTTGTGATTCTGTTCAAAATTTTTCATAATGGCAGGGTCCATGTTATCGAAGATATTATAGACCTTTCCATCGTTGCCTTTGGTGTAAAGCCCCGCATAGTTCACTACAGGCTGAATGTTGGCATTCGCATCGAACAAATTTGCCAACCTTAAGCCGATATGTTCGGCACCGTTCGGGATGTACGGCGTAATGTCCGGAGCCTTTTCTTTCACGGTATACATGAATTTGATAAGATCGTCATAGCTCTTGATGGGAGCGACACCCAGCTTCTCCCGAATGTCCTTGCGTATGACAAACGTCCAGGGACGAATGAAATTCACTTCAAGCGGAACCGCATACAATTTGCTGTTCACTTTATTGGATTCCATCAACTGCGGAGAGCGATTGCTCTTAATCTCAGGCCCATACTTGTCAATGAGTGAGTCTAACGGTTCGTAGAGTCCGGCAGCAATATTTTGATACGGATTATTGTCCCAGATCAGATCGTAGTCTTCCGCGGAGGACAAGGCGACTTGACGTTTCTGGAGGACATCCGCCCATGGAATAAACACCACATTCAGCTTCACATTGAGTGAGCCTGCCAGACGGTTCTCCATCTCTGCCTTGACTTCACTCCAGCCCGCCGGCGGATCTCCAGGGAACATGATTTTCAGTGTAACCGGATTCAATTTTGCAGCCGCGGAGGCTGCCGGTTTGCCTGTTTCGGATAGCTCAGCCTGTTTCGAACTGCAACCTGCCAATGTTCCCGCTAGTATAAGCGACATGGCCAATAACAAGGTACTTTTACTTCTTAATTTCATCGTTTTAACCCCTCTCAGTTTATATAACAAACCTAGCATAGCGGAATACCGATGTTTTGATTATTGGCTTCGTGCATCCCGCTTGCTCGGCATCGTGTCTGTATCATAAACGGATTACTCAGGCTCCGTATAGTCCGGTATCTATCAATCAGTACGAATTGTCACAAATCAGGAGAGTACATAATTTTCTACTAACAGAGTACGAATTTTACGCTTTTACTTATGTTTTTTCCATACGGTATTGGTTCGGCGTCATCCCGGTTGCACGTTTGAACGTAGAAAAGAAGGTGCTCTTGGTTTGAAATCCGGACTGTTCCGTTATATCCGCTACGGTCCAATCGGTCGTTGTAAGCAGCTTGATGGCATGCTCGATCCGTTGGTTCGTAATAAAATCGGACAATGAACAATGGAAATGGTCCTTGAATATTTGTCTGGCGTAGTTCACCGATATGGATACATGATCAGCGACGTCATCCACGGAGAGCATTGGATTGTGAAGATGGTTGCGCACATATTCGATCATCTCCACAGCAACCTCTTCTTTTCGACTGGAGACATTCTTCTTGCCGTGCCGGTCTATGATCTGCAGCATCTCCTGATATATCCACGATTTTACTTCCCCAAGGGTTACAAATTGCTCCAGGAAGGAGTGGATGCTCTTCATCCCATGAAATGTTGTATGATTCTTGAAGTTTTTCATGATCGAATAGATGATGTGGGTCAGCTGCAGCTTGCATTCCTCATAGCTTAGCTCCTGCATATGCAGGGTGAGTTGGTCAAAATATCCTTCAAGCGCCTTCTCATTCTTGAGCTGGACGGAGTGAATAACCTGCTTGAGCAAGGCTTCGTCAAGATCACTGTCTTTGCCTCGTTCATATCGCTCCAGATCTTCGGAGGTAAACACCCTGTCCTCATCATTAATGAATCTCATTAACGTTAATTCGTATAGCTGGGAATAAATAATTGGCAAGTTCTCCTCAACATCAAGTACAGAGCTGACAGCTGCATGCACTTCCAGCTTAAGCCATTGCCGTATCTGAACCCGTACATCCTCCATCGCTCCGATTGCTTGTGCCATGTCGCCCTCTAAAGCAGGTGAGGAAATAAGCGCCACGATGTGATCGGAGCCGAAGTCGACCGTTTCCGCTGCATACCCGTGATTCGCAAGGACTTCGGCCATAATGTTTCCCATGGCAAAGCGCAATAATTTCCTCGAAGCGAAGTCATAATGCTCATCGAAGCGTCCGAACGATTCCAGACGAATGATAGCCATGCGGAACCATCCCGTGCTGAGAATTTGGGTTTGGATTCTAATAAACTCTTCAATCGGTTTGGAAGACTTCGAATTAAGAATCCATTGACGCAAGAAATCATCTTTGACCAAAGCTTTGCTGCTCTTGATCGATAAATCCAATTGTTCGATCTTCTCGACGAGTGAATGAAAACCGGAATGTATCCATGCCATCTCATTATTGGTATTCATGGTCTGCATGACAGGATGCTCTTTGCCCAGCTTGCTTTTTATTTGCAGGGCCAAGTCGCTAATAGGCTTCAAGCTGCGGTATGATTGCCAAAACAAGAATAAAAGCAGAGCTAACAGCAGAAAGACCGAAGAACCGATAATTTCGATCCGGATCTTGGTTACCTTTGCTTGCCATAAAGAGATCGGTGACAAGTGATAAACATTCCATCCTTCTATTGGCAGCCGTTCTGACTGAATGGACCAGGTCTCATTCCCGGACTTCCATTTCCAGTTCGGTTCTGCTGCCGGTTTATCCATTTCCATTAATGCTTTTGTTAACGCAGAATCCGTATTCCCCAGAATGAACTCCTTATTCTTGCCTTCAATATATATTTTGTTCTGATCTTCCTCCGATATCTGCAGCATGTTCTCATTTAACAATGGTTTACTGAACAGAATCGCTACAAATCCCTGATAGTTCTGATTAGGCCCGGCTGCCGGTACGACAAGAGCCAGATACGATTCACCATCCACCTCATGATTAACATATTGTAGATATGGCGTTTTTTGACCTTTAATGTAATTCAACATTATTTGGTCATAAAAATCCTGCGTCGAATAGATGCTTGATTCTGAGGTGTAGATTTGGTCAATATTGAAGTTTATTAAATAAATGCCGTGAATAAAAGGCTCGCTGCTCATAAATTCCCTTACACTTGTCGCAGCTTTATTCAATACCAAAGGGGAATAATCGTTCTTCTCCATGTTCATCCAGAGTGCAATACTTTCATCCGAATAGACTCTTAAAGCAAACTGTCGTAATTTCTGCAAGGTAAATTCCGAGGTTTTAATGACTTGTTTCATTTTCTCTTGATTTGACTTGTCCATTTCATCAATTGCGTTTCGAACGAACTGCTGACTCAGGAACATAGTGAACACTAGGGTGAGCAAGCTCACGACAATGCAGGAATACAAAAATATGTTTAAATACATCTTCTTCGGCTTTATCCGGCTCCACATGATATACCCTTCTTTCTCAATGATCCCACAAAAACAATATGACAGGATTCCTATTTTGTCCAGTATGAATCTTACCAAAGAAGTGCGAATTTTATTACATAAGCAGAAGCTATCTTTGCTAATAAAAAAGACATCCGATATCTTCTTGGACCTTCGGTTTGACGCCAATATTTTGGGTTGCCGCTGCTACCCTTTATGTTAATCCAATCGATACCCGGTATTGGCACTAAGATTGCTGCAACAATTTTAGCTGGAATAGCTGAATGCCAGCATTTTCATTTAATAAAATAAACGTTACTTGAAAATAAAATAAAATAAAATAAACCGGGACCCCTTATTTCTAATGGAGTCCCGGTCCAAACTTTTTTCTGAAGATAAAAGAACCTTGATGTTACTGTAAAGCGATATAATCAGCCGTTCGAATCGCCAAGGCAACGATGGTCAGTGTAGGATTGGTTCCGCTTACCGTGGGGAATACGCTGTTGTCCGCTACATATAAACCGGAGATGCCATGCACCTGACCGAATCGATTGGTTACGGAAGTAAGCGGGTTATCTCCCATGCGGCATGTGCCTGCCTCATGAATGCTTCCTCCGGGTTGACGCATACAGATTTCAGTTTGGCCTGGTTCCTTTTGCAAAGTAACTCCCGCGGACGCAGCAAATCGTTTCAAAGTCGCCTCCATCCGGTTTATGACCGCATAGTCACGCTTGCTGTAAGAGAAATCGATTTTAATGAACGGAACGCCGTAACGGTCTCTTTTGGCGGGGTCAAGAAATACTCTGTTTTCGTATCGAGGCTGAACCTCGCCAAATCCCAAAATATGCAAGGATAACTCCTCTTGAAAAGGGATATTTTGATACTGCTGAAAATAAACCTCTTTACCTATCCCTCCTCCCATCTGAATCTGGAATGGTTCGTGTTCCGAGGCAGGCATGAGCAAACCTACGATTCCGGGTATCTCCGGGAATTCCTTTCGACTTGCTTTTCCACCGGCAACGATGAACGAATGGTCCGTCAAATAATGTCCGATCGCTTTTCCCGGAATACCGGAAGCAAGCATCAGCCTGGGGTTTTCTAGCGTACTTGTCGCCAAAACCACCTTTTTTGCTTTGATATTATAGGATCTTAGAGCGGGATCCATTACGGTAACCCCTGTTACTTTATCCTTATCCTGAGAAATTCGAACGCAGCGGGCACTCACGGCCAAATCGAAGGCGCGAAGGTTTAACGCATATGCGAGAAACACGATGGAACTAAAAAAGGGGTTGGAGAAAACTTTTCCATATTTGGACGATTTCGTATAAACGGCGTATGGATACGGGATCACGTTTGGAAATCCATTTTCCTGCAGACGTTTAAACAAGACTTGCTGCGCAGATGAATCTTCGAAGAAATCCGGCCCTACATTCATGACTTGTTCGGCGATATTGTAATAAGGATTAATTTCTTCGTATGACAGCGGCCATTCGGCAAACGCCGATGGAGGGAAGCGCGGGGAAACCAAACCCCAGAATATAGTTTTACCGCCAAGCGCAAGGACTTGTTTGGCTAACGGAAATTCGACCGGATCTTCGATTGCGGGGAACGGTACTTTATGGCTCGCTGCAAAACGTACCGCGCGCTCCCCGCCCAGTGTCGCAACATTATTCATATGTGTCGGCAGCACGAGACCTCCTGCCTCAACAACGCCGATACGCTTCCCGCTGTTCTTCCACTTTTCGCATAATCTCCAGAGAACCGCTCCGCCGCCGGCACCAGTGCCGACAATAAGGACGTCGTATTCCGTATTGGCCATTTGCTCAAGCGGTGTCAGCGGAATCCAGTCATCCTGGCGTCCTTCTTCAACAATAGGCGAACAAAATGGGACATTTAAATTTGCCTGCTTAGCGGAATCCGAAGGAAGATTTACTTTTTGCCCCCCAATACCGAGATCCGGATTTGGAATGTGCGGATTTATAAGAATGAGGTCAACCAGTTCGATGTTATATTTCTGGGCAATGGCGATAAGGGTTTCTCCTGCATGGGCGACATGGATCCGCAAGTTTCTCACTCCTTTTATGGAAATAATAGATAGGTATGAATGAAGAAATCCGATTATGTATTTGAATCGAATTCTGCGCTAAATCGAGACCCTTTTGGGCAAACACACATATAAATAAATGGTGATATGGAATTGACGAACAAAGGGGACATTACAATGATAAATGCGAGAATTGGCAATAGGCTGTTCTTCGAAACACGGCCAATTCATGTAACGATATGGAATGAGTATGTACAGGAGAAGACGGACGTAAAGGTAGCGAACATATATCCGAATGGGATACACAAAACTATTATGGGCGGTCTTGAACCATACGGGTTCCGGATCATGACTGCAACATTGGAACAACCCGAACATGGCTTGACGGAAGAGGTATTAAATCATACAGATGTTTTAATCTGGTGGGGGCATTTGGCTCATGATCAAGTTAGTGATGAAATTGTCGAAAGGGTGTATAAGCGAGTATTGCAGGGGATGGGACTGATCGTGCTGCACTCGGCACATTTATCGAAACTATTTAGGAAATTGATGGGTACCACCTGCGATTTAAAATGGAGAGAAGATGCCGAAAAGGAAAGATTGTGGGTTGTCGATCCAGCTCATCCGATCACGGAAGGCATCGGGCCGTATTTTGAACTTCAGCATGAAGAAATGTATGGAGAATTTTTCGATATACCTGCTCCCAATGAGCTTATATTTGTAAGTTGGTTTCAAGGCGGGGAAGTGTTCCGCAGCGGATGTACATTTTTCCGCGGTCTCGGTAAGATATTTTATTTCCGGCCGGGACATGAAGCGTATCCAACCTATCACAATAAAGACGTTTTGCGGGTCATCGCAAATGCTGTACGTTGGGCTGCGTCCGCTCATGGGGCTATTCCAGTCTATGGCAATGCTAAGGCTCTCGAAAATTAGTGCAAGGTTGGGGTCCCCTATTTATATCATCAATCAAATAAAAGGATTTGATTAATCCAAAAAGAAGCAGCCCCAAAGCTTACTGCTCGGGGTTGCTTCTTTTTCATCCAACAATTACGGATAAATAATATGGCTGGTCATTTCAGTCTTTCCGATCTGCGGGTTCCAGGGAATTAACGAAACAATTCTCCAGCCGTTCCGGGGAATGATCTGATAGACGATCATTTGTTTCGTCTTTTTATCATAATAAGAACCGGAATCATTTTGGGTCAAAATATTTTGTAAATCCCTTTCGACTACGGTCCCCACCTTGTTCTGATCATGTGCGGTGATGACGGTTCCATTGCCATCGACGATAAACGTACTGCCCGTGGCTCCAAGCTTAATAGCATCCAGAATGGCCTGGGTAGACAGCAGAGAAATATCGAATTGCAAATAGCCAGTCTGATTGCCAAAACTGAATTTTTGCATATAGGTTAACACGGGTATATTCGCTGGAAAGCCCCTGCGATCCACATACGAGGCACTCACCTTCACCAAACGGGTCGCTTCTCCCGAGAAGGGGAGCTTCCCGAACCACATTTCGTCCTTCATGTTATAGTCGGTTTTAAGCATATAGTCCGTATTCTCCGGATTTCGGTAAATGTTCTGGTAACCGTTGCTGCTGTAGAACACAATGGCAAGCATTTCCCGATGATAGGCAATATAAGGATCGATAAAATTACTCTCGATGCTTTTATAATTTTTGTAGATTGAGTAAGCGCTACCATTTGAAACGCTGGACCAATCGCGAAAATCACTACTTGTCCCAACTCTTTGAAAAAAATGCTCATTGTCATCCATATAGCGGCTCAAATTAAAATTCGCCTGCGTCAGGATCTGATTGCTGAACCTGACCACGTCGGAATCAATGGCTTTGATGCTCCTGTCGTAGCTGATGCTTCCGATGACTGTGATGACAATGGTAATGATAGCGGTGATCATGAACATTAGTTTCCATTGCAGTGAATGACGCAGCTTGCGGTACACATTTTCCACCTCCCCGGCAATTGAACTATGATTGCGGTAAAAATTAACTATTTTTACTTTATGTGAAATCTATGTACTTTTTATTAATATACTATCTTACTTCAGATATCGGCACAATGATACTCTGGAGTACCTATAGGTCCTTGCCTTATCAAGCTTAATCGGAGATAGACGCATGTCAAACAACCCTTTCGCTTTTCAAGCGAATAGGGCCGTTTATAGTACCCAATGATGTTCATCATGTAAGGGGCAATTTATGCCCCTGCTAACAACGGATTTGGATTGTCACCAAAAACGAAAAGCTGATGTATTACTACAAGTAACCACCTGCAGGCGCGATGCCCTTCATGCTCTAGCTACTCTCTTTGATCCAAAAATCATAAAACTGGTCGCGGCCAAAACCCACACGCCAATGCCACCATAGAGCATCACCAAGCCAAAGCCGTGCACAAGAGCTGCATGGACCACGGCTCCGGACGCATCCAGAGAGGTCAGTTCTGGCAAACCCTGATTGAGAGATGTAGTGTTTCCAGCGGCTATTTTCTCGGCCAAAGTCCGCAATTGCGTTGTATCGAGAGTCCCAGGAAGGACCCGCTTCAAATAAGATAGGATGCCTTCCTGCAAAATGAATCCCATCACAGCGATGTTTATGGCTAGACTGATCAATCTGGCACTCATGTCTATACCGGAAGCCATGCCTGCACGGGTAGTTGGAACTGAGCCAGTAGTCGTGTTGGTCACAGGCGTGTTGGTCAAGCCCAGCCCGATACCAGCCAACAGGGAACCCGGTAACATGGTCAGCCAGTTGGCGTGATCGCCTCCACTGCCATATTTCATCAACATGAAGCCCAATCCGATGATAAACAGACCCAATGGGATAACTATACGCGGCTGATAGCGGAGCGAAAGGCGCTCTGCCAAGAGCGGGATCACCAGGGTGGGCAGCGCATAAGCCAAGAGAGACAGCCCGGCGGCTACGATGCCATATCCAAGGCCGCTCTGAAAATAGATCGGCAGATAGATCATGAACGGCCAGTAACTGAAATTCATACCGATGGAGCCAAGGAGAGCGCCGGAAAAATTGCGTATCTTGAATACGGAAAAGTCAAACATCGGATGGGCGCTGAGCTTTTCCGCAAAAAGAAAAATAATGAAGCTTGCTGCCGCTGCAACAAGGATGCTGATGGATGCTACGCTGGTAAAGCCTAGTTCGGGCCCTTGCGTGATAAAGTATGCCAGGCCAAAAACCGTCAACGAAAGCGTGACGATGCCGATAATGTCCAGCTTTTTCGCTTGCGGATTTCTGGATTCCTCCACACTGCCAAAGACAAGGATCAGAGTGAGGATGGTCAGCGGGACGTGGATCAGGAAAACCCAATGCCAGTTCAATACGACCACGATCATCCCCCCGATGATCGGTCCAAAACCGAGGCCGATACCGAACACGATCCCCCATGCTCCAAAGGCTCTGCTGCGTTCTCGTCCTTCCTGAAACCGATGCGAAAGAATGGCTATCTGGCAAATCTGCATCGCGCCAGCACCTACACCTTGTAGAAACCGACTGACGATTAGTACTGATGTGTCTTGCACCAAACCACAAATCAAGGATGTAATACCAAACAAGACGAGGCTGATAATAAAAATGCGCCTCCTTCCATAACGGTCAGCCAGCGTTCCCACAGCCATCAGAACCGTCGCACAAGCAATGGTGTAGGCGTTCATAATCCATTGCATATCCTTGAGATTGCCATGCAATACCTTTTCCAAGGTTGGCAGTATCACTGGCACACTGGAAATTTCTAGGCCGAACATTAACGCGGACAAACATATCGCAGCCAATGCCATTATATTTTTGCTAGAATGGGAGAGAGTCATTGAGAATATCCTCCATACTTAGATTTGGTAACAGCACCAGCCAGCTTTTTTTCGTCAATTGTACAATCAAAGACCTCATCAATACGGGCCTGTAAATCTTCTGTACCTGCCTTCTTTAAATCGTATTTGCTCATTGCTTGCCATCCTCTCTGACTTCTCATGTGTGAAGCACCTTATTAAGGTGAGTCTTATTATATAATTTAAAGCGTTCATTTTACATATCAAATAAAATCAAATATGATGATTATACAAAGTAATAAAAGTTATTATATTTAAAAGACCTTAAAAATAAAGGAGCGTACTCAAAGTGGATCATGTAGACAAACAAATCCTCTTCTATCTTCAAAACCAGGCAAGGATTTCAATGACTGAGCTGGGTAAAAGCGTGGGGTTGTCCCAACCTGCTGTAACGGAACGAGTTAAGAGAATGGAAGAAAAGGGAATAATCGAAAAGTATCGTACCGTCATTTCTCCCGAAAAAATTGGGAAGCATGCGGCAGCCTATATGTTGTTTCGGACTAGAGACTGTTTAGCGTTTCTTGATTTTGTCCATACATCTCCCCATGTTGCTGAGTGCCACCGAATAAGCGGAGAACACAGTTATTTATTAAAAGTAGTGACGGAATCCACACGCACGCTCGAAGAGTTTGGCAATCAGTGCGATAAATATGGAACCTATACGATGCTGGTTGTCATGTCTTCACCGATCGATCATAGTCTTCTCATT
The DNA here is from genome assembly GCF_013141785.1 of Paenibacillus germinis. Taxonomy (NCBI): domain Bacteria; kingdom Bacillati; phylum Bacillota; class Bacilli; order Caryophanales; family Paenibacillaceae; genus Paenibacillus; species Paenibacillus germinis. The sequence goes on along the minus strand of NZ_WHOC01000028.1, from coordinate 139,498 downwards.
CATTCTCTCGAAGAAGCAAATGGAGTTGACTAATACCAAGCAGAAATTCCAATAAATGCTGCGTCTGACTTCTCACCATTCTTATCCTCTTACCTTAACCATCACGGTCTTGGTAAGAAGCCACCTCGCGGTGTACGGGAGACTTTCACTCCTTAATCGATTGCGCTGCCAAACGCACAAAAGACCGGAATCCCATATCCCATGGAGTCCCGGTCCTTTCTTTCATTAATAATCTCCCGCTGCGTCCGCTCTTCTCCACCTAGTTCCAACCCAAGACGCCCAACAACGACTAGGTTACTGGAGCTGGGTTAAACAGACACAAAGCATTGTGCAATCCCCAGTGGTCTGCCCAAGTCTTCTTTTTCCCGCTTGCTACATCTACGATCATGCGAAAAATCTCCCAGCCCACTTCTTCAATAGTTGCTTCACCCGTTGCTATCGTTCCTGCATTCACATCGATTAAATCATGCCACTGTTCCGTTAAAGAATTTCGAGTAGATACTTTAATAACTGGTGCCATCGCTAACCCATAAGGTGTGCCTCTACCCGTTGTAAAAACTTGCATATTTACCCCCGAGGCTAGTTGCAAAGTACCGCAAACAAAATCGCTTGCGGGTGTCGCCGCATAAATGAGCCCTCTTTGAGTCGCTTTTTCACCCGGGGATAATACGCCTACAATGGGACTGCTACCCGATTTGATAATCGATCCAAGTGACTTCTCTACCACGTTCACCAATCCGCCTCTTTTATTTCCCGGTGACGGATTCGCACTCCGATCCGCTTGACCTTTTTGCAAATAATTATCGTACCACTTCATTTCTTGTATTAATGCCTGACCCACTTTTTGATTGATTACGCGCGGCGTTAGCAGGTGAACGGCATCCCGCACTTCGGTGACCTCTGAGAATAGCACCGTTGCGCCAGCTTGAACCAACAGATCAGCGGCAAACCCTACCGCCGGGTTCGCCGTCACCCCGGAAAAAGCATCACTTCCTCCACATTGTAAACCAACCACTAGGTCGGACACAGGACAAGTTACGCGCTGTCGTCGATTCAACTTCACCAATTTTTCTTCCGCCATACTCATAATGGACTGAATCATACTCATAAAACCATGATGATCTTGCAGAGATACGATGTTGGAAGAGTCTCCGTCCGGAAGCAATCTTTCCGGTATTAACTTCTCACAACCCAACCCCACCACTAGAACTTCACCGCCAAAATTGGGATTGGTCGCGATATTTTGAATGGTGCGAATCGGAATGATAGCATCAGGAGCATTAATGGCAACTCCGCAACCATAATTATGAGTTAAAGCCACGACATCCTCTACATTTTGATAGCCCGGAAGCAATTGCTCTTTAATCTTTTTCACAGCATAATCAAGCACCCCTGCAACACATTGAACGCTTGTCGTGATTCCCAGTATATTTTTCGTGCCGACACTGCCATCTTCGTTACGATATCCCTCAAAAGTGTACCCTTCAAGCGGCGCCAGCGGTAACGGTACATGATTGGCAATCGGCAGCTCATCTAACTCAGGAGGTGTGGGGAGTCTTACCAACTTCTCCTCCACCCAACTACCTTGCAGGATCGGACTATCCGCATAACCGATAACTTCACCGTAGCGAACGATAGGTTCATCCTGCTCTAAATCAGTTAGGGCTACTTTATGCCCTTGCGGAATGCTTTCCCTAAGTTCTAGACCACAAGAAAAGATACTCCCTTTAGATAACCCACCGGAATTAACGATAATCGCAACATTATCCTCGGCGTGAACCTTTATGTAAAGAGGCGCTTCATTTTGACTTTTTGCAAGCTTAGACATACAGATATCCTCCTTTTTCAGCCAAGCCGCTTAATCTCGTTGTAGGCCATCAGCAGCGGTGCTACACCATGCCCGTTATTGTCCACGATTTGTTCGGCGAAGAAATAATACGCAAGACTGCCATCTCGCATTTGTCCGGTTTCCGGCTTTTTGCCAAGGCCAGCACTTCGGCAAATGCCGCCTAACAGCACTTCACCGTCTTCTTCCCTCAGGTAACGAGCAATCGTTCCGTTAAAAGCCTGTATGCCGTATACGGCATACTCTTTTGGCAGATATCCCAATCGCGCACTTTTCAGAATGGCATAAGCTAACATCAGCGTACCGCTGGCTTCGAGATAATTGCCCGGATGCTCTTTCTTATCCACAACCTGGTACCACATACCCTCGCTATGCTGGTACGGCAGCATGTCATCTATAAGCTCCTTGATATAGGCTTTGAGTATGCCGGTATCTGCCGGCTCTCCTTCCAGCAGCTCCAGCACATCCACCAATGCCATCGCGAACCAGCCGACCGCACGCCCCCACACATTTGGTGACTGCCCTGTTGATTTATCGCACCAGAAAATATCGCGACTCTCGTCATAAGCGTGGGTGTACAACCGCTTCTCTCGGTTATATATATATTGTCTTACATTTCTAAACTGCTGCAGCGTATTGGAATAATCCTTGACCTCTACGAATTGCTTCACGTACTGAACATAGAAAGGCTGCCCCATATACAATCCATCCAGCCAAACCTGGTAGGGGTAGTTTTCTTTATGCCAGAACGAACCGGAACTCGTTCTCGGATAAGAAGCCAACTGCTGATACAACATATCCATGATCCTTTTATATTTGGGCTCCCGCTCCCTTTGGTATAGCGTAAACAAAACTCCAGCCATCCGGATTTGGTCGATATTATAACTGCTGATTTGGATTTCAGGGATATTGCCGTCCGAGTCAAAAAGCTGATCTATATAGCTTTTTACAAAGATATAATCTCTTTCACTGCTGGATTGCTCGTAGCAGTCCAAATACGCCTTTAAGATACAGCCCTCGATATAATGCCACCTTACGGAATACCACTTCTCACTGGACATATATGCTGCTTTCAGTTTTTCTACCAATTCATAGGTCAACAGGTACACCTCCATGATGGATAACACGATTATGGGTCATTCACCGAGCTGGCGATTACTGTGATCTCGAAAGGGCCTCTCGATACTGGCCCGGTGTCATGCCAGTAGCTTTGCGGAAGGTCCGGATAAATCCAGTGGAGTTGGTATAGTTGAGACGCTCCGCGATTTCCGTAATCTTCATATTGCTGTCCTTTAACCACAGTTTCGCCATATTCATCCGGTAATTCGTCAAATAATCGATAAACGTCGTTCCAATCTCTTTCTTGAATACTCGGCTTAAATAAACTGGATGAAAACGGAATTGCGCAGCGCACAATTCCAGCGTAAGATCCTGATCGTATTTTTCGTGAATGAGCTCGATCATTTGGTGTGCGATATTGATATATTGCGAATCGATGCGTCCCTGTAGGAAAGCAAGGGTGGGCGGGATCAGCTCAGTCTTAAACCAAGTCATAATTTCCTCCGCCGTATTCAATTTCATGAATCGGATAATGACCGATTTAGCGCCGATTAATCCATCCAGCATGCCACCTTGCTGCCCAACAAGCCGATAAATTTTGGCGATTAATTGAAGCATAAATATTTGAAAATCATTGAACGAGACGCTCTTCTCCAAAATCGCTGACGCATACTGGTTGTAATACTCGTAAGCAGAAACAGCATCGCCTGTTTTAAGTCCATTCATCAAGCTTTCTTCAAGGTGATTCCAGGAAGATGAAGGCTGAACGCTGTTCCGGTGAACGGGTTCGATATCTTCATAGCCCAGGATGAGCTCATTTCCAAGACTAATTCTGCGTTTCAGAGCCTCCAAAGCCTCTGAGTATGCATCCATCGCATTTGTGTACCTATGAAATGGCCGACTGATGCCGATACTGATTTTGAGCTGAAGAAGCTCGTGCACCTTCGACTTCATAAGCTCCGCCATTTCATAGAAGTAACCCTTCAGTTCATCCGGATCCTCCGAATCGCCTAGCAGTATCGTTACCTGAGACTGATCCAGCAGCAAAGTACCCAAGATACGGTCGTTAGGGATTAGCTCCCCAACGACATTGTTGATCGCAAATAACAGCAGCTCCTTATCGCTATCCAAGTATCGGGTGTCCTCTAGAGAATCAATTTGCAGGGCAAGCACTCCTAGTGCCTTCCCCTTTTCCCCAAAGCCATAGGTCTCATACTTATAGGAGAATTCGCTTTCTGTGACCTGTCCCATTATCAACTTCAACAGGAAAAATTCCTTCACCTGCCCACTCTGAACCTGCAGCTGCTGCTGAAGCTGCTTTCTCGTGCTAAACAAGGATGAAAAGCGCTCTTCGATTAAAGCGAATTCATCCCGCTTTTTGTTCCCTATGGACTCTCCTCCGAACTGCTCCATCATCATAAATAGCCGATGGATCGGCCTATACATGCGGCGGGTTCCGTAGAAGGCGGCTAATGCGATTAGAATAAAAATAATCACACAAGCATTTAAGGTGATGAATGCAATTTTCTTAGATTCCCTCGTAATTGCATCAATGGACACGATCGAAACATAGGACCAGCCGTTATAAGAGGAAACTCGATAGTTGACCCCCATATCGCCTATTTCAAAGGCCCCCTCTGGTTCCGTCGCGGCATTCATCCTTTGCAGGATGGAAGGCTGGATCCCTACAGTGCTGGAACTAGCTAAGAACGGCTCCCTATTTCGATTAAGTACATAAATATTTCCTAATTGGGTGTTTTGGGCCAAATTGCTCAGTAACGCATCATGCGACATATCAATCATCAACAATGCTTTAGGAGTGGTCGTGGTCGTAGAGGCAATCATTGGAAGCTTAACGACCAACCGGATCTTATTTTCATCTAAGGAACTACCGATAGTAGCTAACCAAAATAAATTTTGAGGGCGCTTGGCATAATCGCTCAGTAAATCTCGATTCACAAAATCTTCTGTTGATGTAAAACCGAGATTGCTGATCATCCAGTCGTGCTCCAAATTAATCAACTGCGTGTCGGCCACACCCGCAATCGAATGAAGATTATACAAGCCTTTGGAGAGATTGTTGATCGTTTGAAAATCATCATTCTGTAAATCATGGTAGATGAAATCGCTTACCAACGGTGAATTGATGTACTGTACAGCGCCCATTTCCACGTTCTTTAAGATTTGCTCCATTCGCATCTGGTTTTGCAGCAGGATCTGTACATTCCCCTCATTAACCTTCTTCCCAATATCCTTTGAGGCAATATAGTAGGAGATAAGCCCAATGCAAACGACCGGAACTGCGCTCAACAGAAGAGAGAAGACCAGCATTCGATATAAGTATTTTGGCAACGGAAACCTCTCCTTTCTTCGCTTTCAAGGATTCGACATTACCATTATATCAGAGGAATCTACGATGCCTATGCATACAAATGCTAGAACTAGAGTGTCTTACTTCTTCTGCTTCGCATACTCGGCCGTATATTCTTCAATCACCTTGTCACCGCCGGCTTTTCTCCATTTATCCACTTCTGCTTGCCAACCAGCCTCATCAATTTTCCCCATAATAAATTTGGTTTGGGCATCACGAATTAATGTATCCAATTCTCCGCCTTTTTCAGAATACATCTTGGAGTTCATCGTTAACGCCACATTGGGCACCACATTCTTCAGGTTGTCGGCAATGACCTTCCAACCCTTCGCCTGCAAATCTGATAATTTCAGAGGCAGACCCGTTCCGGTTACCTCAAATGAAGGCAGACTGTCACGATAAGGCTTAACTTCGAGATTAAATTGGGTCAAGTCTTTAAACTCCGCTTTTCCGTCAGCCGTCTTAGTAAAATGTTTGCCTTCAATCCCTCTGGTTAAAAGTGTCGACATCTCTGGCTCCAGCAGTTTATCGAAGAAGCCCAGCAGTCGCTTTAATTCCGCTTCTGACTTGACACTCGATTTCGGGAAGACGAAGAAGCCATTATTGCCAGGCTCAGCCGGTACACGATTGCCTGACGGCCCCATATAAGGTGCAATATCAACTACACCATTAGGTACAGCTTTTTTTAGATTGTCTTGCGAGGTCGCAGCTGCCGAGGCAACGGTATTAACCCGAATCCCTACCTTGCCTGCATTCCATTTATTATCGGCATCAGCTGTTTGTACAACGGAAAAGTCCTGATTGATTAATTTCTCCTGATATAGTCTGCGAAGCAGCTTCATGGACTCGAAATATGGTTTGGTCATAAATTCAGCTGTCACCTTACCTCCTTCTATACCCCATTTATTCGGTGCTCCCTGAGAAACGGCGAGTCGGGTCAGAAAGGAGCTGCTGGCAACCGGGTCGTTATAGGACTTATCAAGAAAAATACCATACGAATCGTTCTGACCATTCTTATCAGGATCCTTCTCCGCGATGGTCTTCATGAGGTTATACCAGTCATCTAAGGCTACCGGCGTCTTTAGGCCAAGTTCATCAAACCAATCCTTCCGGTACGTGATACCGGCACGGCCAATGTCCCGGTACAGAGGCAAACTATATAACTTGCCATCAACCTTTAAATTTTCATAATACAGTGCGTTGACACCTGATAAGTTTTTATAATCCTTTAACAAAGGGCCGATTTCCCAAAACAAGCCGGATTGGATCGCGCTAAGCGTAGTGGCGTTCGACGTAATTTTAAATGCTTTGGGCATTTCATTAGAGGCAATCATGATGTTTTTCTTATCTTCGAAAGCAGCGGATGGAATCCATTGCATATCGATTTTTGAATTCGTATATTTCTCGATAGCCTGCTCCACTTCACTGCCTTTTTTCGGAGCTTCTCCGATTTGAGGCGTAGCAATAGTAACTGTAAGCGGCGTATTATCCTGCTGTGCAATTGGTGAACTCTTCTCGCCTGCACACCCCGTTAAAGCACTTACAGTCGTCAGCAATGAAACCACAGTAATAAAGCGCTTAATTACCATACATAACCCCTCCTGAATGTTTCTTTATGTAAACGGACACTCTTCGAGAAAGAGTTATCCTTTTACCGATCCTAATAGCACACCCTTGGCAAAATGCTTCTGTAAGAACGGGTAGACGAGCACAATCGGGACGGTCGCGACTACAATGGAAGCCATTCGAATGGTCTGCGGTAAAAAGTCGGTTGGATCTTGCTGTGATGTGGTATTCCCGATTTGATCCTGAGATAACAAAACAATTTGTCTCAAAATAACCTGGACCGGAAATTTCTCCGCATCGTTCATATACATCACCGCATTAAAGAATGTATTCCAATGTCCTACGGCATAGAAAAGTCCGAAGGTAGCCATCGCCGGCATCGATAATGGCAAAATAATACGAAACAAAATCCCTACATCATTACAGCCATCGATCTTCGCCGAATCTACCAAGCTGTCGGGAATTTGCTGAAAAAAGTTCTTGAGCACGATTAAATTAAATGCGCTTATAGCGGTCGGAATCATCAGGGACCAGTACGTGTTGATCATACCAAAGGCCTTAACTACAAAGTAGGTCGGGATCAAGCCTCCGCTGAACAGCATCGTAATTAAAATCATGAGAAGTATCGTCCGGCGCCCTCGTAAGGTCGCTTTAGCCAACGGGTAAGCGGTAAACGAGGTCAACAGCAAGTTGATCAACGTTCCGAACACCGTAATATAAATCGAGATTAGAATACTCCGAACCATCGTATCGGTTGAAAAGATGTATTTATATGCCCCCAAGGTAAACTTCGAAGGAAATAAGAGCAGCCCGCCTTTAGCCACCTCCTCTGGGGAAGCAAAAGACATTGAAACGATATATACGAAGGGAATGATTGTGATTAGGGATACAAGGGTCAACAACGAATAGTTTACCGTATTAAACAGCCGATTGCTCCAATTCTTATCTTCTGCCAGCATATTGACAGCCTCCTGACGCTTTTTAATATACGCCTTCTTCGCCGAATTTTTTCGCTATCCAATTGGATCCGAGTACTAGGACAAGCCCTACCAGGGATTTAAACATCCCGACCGCGGCACTATAGCTGTATTGTCCTTGCGTCAAGCCTTTCATATATACAAAAGTATCAAACACTTCCCCGACTTCTCGGTTCATGGAGTTAAGCATCAGAAAGATGTGCTCGAAACCCGTGTCCAAAAAACTGCCCAAGCGTAGAATAAACAAGATGACGATCGTACTGCGAATAGCTGGTAATGTAATATGCCACAACTGGCGCCAACGCCCAGCTCCATCCATACGAGCCGCTTCATATAGCTGAAGATCGACTCCAGACAGCGCTGCGAGGAAAATAATCGTTCCCCAGCCTGCCTCTTTCCAGATCGACTGGCTGATGATCATCGGTCTGAACCAATCCTCACTTAGCATGAACGGAATTTTCTCCATACCGATTTTTTGGATCAGTTCGTTTACTACTCCACCTTCAGTTGTAAATAAGACATAGAATATACCAACCGCTACTACCCATGAAATAAAGTGAGGCAAATACAAGAGCGTCTGAGCAAAGCGTTTGAATAGCCCAATACGAACTTCGTTCAACATAAGCGCTAGTACGATAGGCAGCGGGAAGAAAAACACCAAATTATAAATCGCTAACAAAATGGTATTACGGAACAGTATCCAAAACTGAGGTTCTGAAAAAAATCGTTCGAAATGCTTCAGCCCTGCCCAAGGACTATTCATAAAACCTAGATGCGGTTTATAGTCCTCAAAAGCCATGAGTAAGCCAAACATAGGAACATATTTAAAAATGATAAAATATAAAATGCCTGGTAATAAGATTACATACAACCATCGATCCCTAACAATATCCCTTATGAACAAAGATTCTTTAAAGAAACGGTAATTGGTTCTCATTTGTAACTGAGCTTCATACTGCTCGTTCATCCGCCGTCCCCCTGACTGAATTCATCTGTGTATCGATCACAATTCAAATCATAAGTTTTGCGGTTACAACTGGCAATAGTACTGATCGAACCATCTAAATTCTCAGTGAAATTGCAGCTTATAGGATAAAATGGACCCCAGTTACCATTGTTTTCAGTTGCATCGTACTGCCTTAACCTCTGCCCTTTATAGAATTGAAGCATATATACATAATGGTGGATAGAATTGAACGAAAAAAGTCTGCTTGATCTCTGTATCGCAGTCGCGAGAGATTGGCAGACTTTTTAAATGGGCCGTTATGGACCGCTTATTCGTTTTGATATACCTGTAAAAGCTTATTTCGGACATAACTAAGATGGCGGTACATATGAGTAAACGCTTCGTGTGGATCCCGATTAACGAGCGCATTATAGATATCTGTATGGAATTGGACCGTTACATCACGTTCACGTTCCCTAATTTGTCTGTCCATTTTGTCATGAGTGATAAGCAGCGGATCTATCATCCCTTCAATGATCGGATTGTTCGCACTCATTGCAATAATCCGATGAAATTCCTTGTCCGCTTCCCCATAGTTGTTATCAACACTGCCAGCGATTTCATCTATAGTTTCCTTTAATCGTTTCAACTCCTCGTTCGTAATCTTTTCTGCCGCCATGGCCACAAGTCCCAATTCTAATGCCATCCGTGCTTCGATGATCGCTGGAAGGTTGCCAATGGACAAAGCCAGCATTACCGAGAACGGATTGCTGCCGATTTTATTATTAAAATGGGTACCTCCACGGGTTTTTCTCGTAATCACTTCAAGTGCTTCGAGTGAACTTAATGCTTCTCGCAGAACTGGCCGACTCACGCCTAACATATCGATCAGTTCCATCTCGGACGGCAGTTTATCTCCAGGTTTAAGCTGACCGCTGATAAGCAGCTGAACAATGCTGTCAACGACTTGCTTGGGCAGCGTATTTCGTTTAACAGTATCCAATTCAACGCTTCCTTTAGGTTCTACCATATTTACCCTTCTCTCTTAGCTGACTAATACGAATAATCATATTGTAAGACGAATTAGATGAAATAACAATGCAGCCCCATAGCTATGATTTTATTTCATCTTGATTCCAATGCTAATCAATCTGCATATTCTAGCTGTGGCTGTTTGAATAAGCTCTTCAGCCGATTCTATACATTGCTCTAATTCCATGGGCCGGGGCACAATACTCATCAGACCGTCGATCCCATGTTGAAGTACATCCTCAGCGCCTTTACCTAAACCGCCGGACAAGCAGATCGTCGGGATGCCCGCCTGCTTGGCGATCTTAGCCACACCAACAGGGGCTTTACCGTGCGCGGTTTGAAAGTCGGTGGAGCCTTCACCGGTTATGACCAGGTCCGCCTGCTTAAGCTTTTCAGCGAAGTCTGCAGCTTCCAACACGATTTGAATGCCTGGGATCAGCTTCGCATTCGTGAAAAACAACAATCCTGCCCCTACACCGCCGGCTGCACCGGCACCCGGAATTAGTGCAACGTCCCTGCGTGTTGCCAATTGGGCAACAACCGAATAATTCTTAAGCGCATGATCTAATTGAGCCACCATGTCGGATGTGGCACCTTTTTGCGGACCATAAACCGCGGATGCGCCTAACGGCCCGCACAGCGGGTTATCAACGTCGCATGCGACCTTAATATCCGTTTCGGCAATACGCTTATCCAAATCGGATAAATCGATTCGTGCGAGATTGGCAAGAGCCACTCCACCTTGGGGTAGCTCGTTGTTGTCCGAATCCAGGAATTTGACTCCTAAGGCCTGTGCCACTCCCGCTCCGCCGTCATTAGTTGCGCTGCCTCCGATACCTATAATTAGCTTTCGCAGTCCGTAATCAAGAGCCGCTTTGATTAATTGTCCAGTCCCATAAGTCGTCGTCATCAGTGGGTTCCTTTGTTCCCTCGGTACCAATGGTAATCCGGAAGCAGCCGCAAGCTCGATCACCCCGGTTTCTCCATCGCCGAGAATCCCCCAATAGGAGTCGATTTCTTCACCCAAAGGTCCTACTATTTTTTGATGGATCATTTGACCGCCGGTAGACATGATAAGCGCTTCTACCGTACCTTCACCACCATCAGCAATAGGTACCTTGCTCACTGCAGCATGAGGGAATACGTCCCGAATCCCTCGTTCCATCGCATCAGCAACAGCAAGGGCAGATAAGCTCCCTTTATATGAATCGGGTGCCAATATAATACGCATGGTGTTTCTCCCCTCTCTTTCTTTCACACATAAATCTGTATAATTCTATACTTAACAAAGAAAACCCCTTATAGGTGATAAGAGGTTTTCTTCGGATTCTTGGATTCTTACCTATTAACTTCAACCTTTGCCATTTTCTCATAGTAGCGAATCAAGCTGCCGTGGTCGCAATCACCCATTCCATCCACCTTCAAAGCCTGCATCATCTCCATGACGGCAGCCGTCAGCGGTAGAGGCACGCCTACTTCATGGGAGGTTTCCAAGACGTTGCTCAAGTCCTTTATGTGTAGGTTGATACGGAATCCCGGGTCAAAATTGCGGTCCATCACCAGCGGCGCTTTCGCATCTAAGACGGTGCTGCCAGCCAAACCGCCGCGAATCGCCTGATAAACGAGCTCTGGCTGAACGCCAGCCTTGCTGGCGAGCACGAACGCTTCGGACATTGCGGCAATATTAATAGCTACCACGATCTGATTGGCCAGCTTCGTCACATTCCCTGCTCCGATGTCTCCTGTACGTATGACAGAGGCAGCCATTGCTTTTAACACATCAAAACATTGATCGAATACTTCTTTCTTTCCGCCAACCATCACGGAAAGAGTCCCCGCGATCGCCTTAGGCTCTCCCCCGCTCACTGGTGCGTCAAGCATTTCTATCCCTTTTTCCGCCAGCTTCCGACCGATTTCCTGGCTGGTCAGGGGCGCGATCGAACTCATATCGATAACAACGGTTCCTGATTTAGCCCCTTCTATGACGCCATTCGGGCCCAAAACCACTTCATTCACCTGTGGTGAATTCGGGAGCATAGTGATAATGACATCCACCTGCTCAGCCAAAGCTTTAGCTGTTGAGGCCGTCTTGGCTCCCGCCGCTGCAAGCTCAGAACCATTCTTACTCGTATCGAGAACAACTAGCTCATAACCCGCTTTCAACAAGTTTTTACTCATGGGCTTACCCATAATACCCAACCCGATGAATCCTACTTTCATTTTCATTATAGAGCCCCCATCTGCTTCAATATGTCAGCGAGCTTATTTCTATTGATTTCGGAGCAGCTCGTGTTCGGCAAGATCGAGCCTCCCACTTCAAGACCGATGAGGTTCATGGCCTCCTTGGTCACCACCGGAAAACTTGCGAGATTAGAAGCCATGCGAAGAGGAGCCAGCTTAAACTGGGCTTCCAATGCTCCCTGTAGATCACCGGCTATAAACTTCTCATAAATCTCAACGACCAATGCCGGTACAATATTCGCCGTTGAAGCGACACAACCTACAGCGCCGTAAACCAATGAGCCTAAGATCATGACATCCCTTCCCGCCATGACCTTAAATCCTTTATCTCGTGTTCTGCGGATATACTCGGAAGTCAACGTTAGATCGCCGCTGCTATCTTTCACTCCAACGATATTGGGAATATCGGCAAGCCGTTCGATCAAGTTAACGGAAATATTATTCCCCACGCGATCCGGATTGTTATAGAGCAGTACTGGCAAGGCAGTCGCTTCAGCTACTTTACGGAAATGTTGATATAACTCTTCTTCCGAAGGCGTAAGGAACATAGGAGGCAAGATCGTAAGCGCTTGAGCCTTTAACGTTTCGCCAAGTCTGGCTAATTTCACACACTCCTTGGTCGATATGGTCCCAATTCCCATATAAACGGGTACACGCCCTGCTACCTGCTCGATTGTAATCTGAACCGCACGCTCCTGCTGCTCATGATCCAATCCGTAAAACTCTCCGTTACTTCCTAAAGAAAGAATACCGTGCACTCCTCCTGCGATAACGTGCTCGACTACCCTTCGTAGTCCCTGCTCTTCCACGCATTCATCAGCATCAACCGGTGTAACGATAGGCGGTATGACTCCGCGAATAAGACTAAAGTCCATAGTGATCTCTCCTTCATTTCATTTGATTATCTCGCTTACCTTACAAGGCAAGGTTGTTTATGATCGAATTTCCAATCAGGAATCAAATACTGCATAGCCATCGCATCATCACGTGCTCCAAGCGCTTTCTCATTATAAAGCTGGTGCGCTTTCTCAATTTCAACCATATCAATCTCAATGCCCAAACCTGGCTTGTTCGGAACTTCCACCATGCCTCCGACAATTTGGAAAGGCTCTTTGGTCAGACGCTGCCCGTCCTGCCAAATCCAATGGGTATCGATAGCTGTGATTTTTCCCGGTGCAGCAGCAGCGACATGGGTAAACATGGCCAGCGAAATATCAAAATGATTGTTAGAATGCGATCCCCACGTCAGACCCCATTCATGACACATTTGAGCTACTCGGACAGAGCCTTGCATCGTCCAGAAGTGCGGATCGGCAAGTGGAATATCAACCGCGTTCATTTGAATCGTGTGTCCCATCTGGCGCCAATCCGTGGCGATCATGTTCGTAGCTGTCGGCAGCCCGGTAGCACGGCGAAACTCTGCCATGACCTCACGTCCAGAATAACCATTTTCAGCTCCGCAAGGATCTTCGGCATAAGCCAGTACATGGTGTTGATCACGGCAAAGGCGAATTGCTTCAGACAAAGACCATGCGCCGTTAGGATCCAGCGTTATTCTTGCTTGCGGAAAACGTTCGGCTAGCGCGGTGACGGCCTCGATCTCCTCTTCTCCGCGAAGTACGCCGCCCTTCAGCTTGAAGTCATTAAAGCCATATCGCTTGTAAGCCGCTTCAGCCAGTTTCACGACTGCTTCCGGTGTAAGCGTTTCCTCATTGCGCAATCGTGTCCAGTCATCCTCGCTATCCTGTCCGCTCAAGTAAGGAAGCTTCGTTCGATTACGGTCGCCGATATAGAACAAGTAACCTAACATCTCTACGCGGTCACGCTGCTGGCCTTCTCCAAGAAGCGCAGCAACAGGAACACCGAGGAATTTCCCCAGAAGATCTAACAGCGCTGCTTCCAAAGCAGTAACTGCGTGAATTGTGATACGTAGATCGAAGGTCTGCAAACCGCGTCCTCCAGCATCTCGATCACCAAACAGCTTGCGTGCTGTGTTCAGAATGTTATTATATTGACCTATGGATTGACCAATGACGAGCGCCCGTGCATCCTCTAGTGTTTGACGAATCTTTTCACCGCCCGGGACCTCACCAACACCCGTATGGCCTGCGTTATCTTTAAGAATGATGATATTGCGTGTAAAGAAAGGAGCATGTGCACCGCTGAGATTAAGCAGCATGCTGTCGTACCCAGCCACAGGGATGACCTGCATTTCAGTAATGATTGGCGTGCCTGAAAAACGGTTATTCAGTTGCTCATGTTTCATATCCTGCATCAGATTGTTCTCTTCCCTTCATTAAAAAGTAATATAAAATAAGGAAATAGTTATTTATAAGTCATATTGTAAGACAAATTAAATTATACGTCAATTTATTCTTTATGATCTGCGAACTTTGCGTGTTTGGTCCCATTGTTCGGCGAAAACGACTAGAAATAGCCAGGGGTTCTCTTGTTAAGGAGATCCCCTGGCGGTATTTATGCAATGACACATCGTCATGAGCTCCACACAACTGGTGTGATGATGGTCGGAATGACTCCGCGAATAAAACTAGTGTCCATAACGTTTGCCCTCAAACTCCGCCAATGCGGTCAGCAGAGCTCTCACATAACCGATGGAATAGCCCCAACCTATGCTGGATGATTTCCATCCGATGCCCGAATGCGCCCAATTTTGATCTAAATCGATACTGTCGCCTTCCAACTGTGTAATATGATCAGGATTGATACAGCCCTCGTATCCAACCTTCCGCAGTTCGAGTAAAATTTTGAATACATTCAAATCACCATCATCTAGAAGCGCTTCTTCAAAAGCTCCCGCTGTTGGAAGGCTGCCCCTCACATTGCGAAGATGTACCAAACATATTTTCCCTTTGCGCCCATAATGATTGATTTCATCCATGACCAAAGAGCTTCCGCCTTCTTCGGCGCGCGTTCCTACGCAGTATACGAATCCCACGTTTTTACTCGGAAAAGCATCGATAATCCGATGGAAGCCCAGCCCGCCGAAAAGGGTTCCATGGTTTGGCGTATCAGATGGATGAACTGTCAACTTCACGTTATAATCCTCGGCTAAGGGAACCAATGTGCGGAACGCTTCCATAAAGCGGCTCCAAAAGCGCTCCCACTCCTTCAAACTAGGCATTTCAGGCTTATTCTTCATCAAGCCAAGACTTTCTCCCCGAGCTACAGCTCCCCCCCGCTGCACGGCTTTATAGCCGTTCGTCAAAACAGGTGCGGTATCCCCTGCAAAACGCTGCCTTACAATCAGCAAGCCCGCTTCGCCAAATACCTTTACAGCAAGAGATGAATTCTCAAGTTCCTTTTCACAACCTGGTAAATTGTTCATAAACCGATCAGTGAAGTCCGGGAGCGTAACCCGGTTCATATCAAGCCCAAAGGAACGTACACGCCTGCGCAGCTGAAGTAACTGATCCAAATCCGGATAACCCTGCTCTTGCACCCCGGGAAAGGAAGATCCCTTGCCGAAATCTACATAATCGATGCCCAACTGGCACATTTGCTTCAAATCGCGATCCGTTAAATCGCACATATTAACCGTAACCGATATCTTCATCATCGTTAGCCTCCTACTCGCTAGTTAACCCTCACTTGACACCTCCAGCGGCCAATCCGCTTTTTAAAAACCGTTGAGCCAGGAAATACAGTAAAATAGCTGGCAAGGATGCAATGACAGACGAGCCCATGAGCAGTCCCCAGACTGCCTGATCCGAAAATTTAAAGCCGGAAATCCCAATATTGACTGTTTGTTGACCCGGGCTGGTCGTTAATACCAACGCATACAAATATTCGTTCCATGCTAGCGTAAAGGCAAAGGTAGATACAACGGCTATGCCTGGAGAAGCAATAGGTATGATGATTCTGAACAAAGCCTGAAGACTGCTGCATCCGTCGATCAAAGCAGCCTCTTCCAGCTCTTTGGGAATCGCCTTGAAATAGCTAATCAGCATATAGCAGCAGTAAGGTACGATAATCGTCGGATAAACAATCAACAAGGCGTTCTTATTGTCGCTCAAACCAAGCTTACTTACCGCCACGTACATCGGGATAAACAAAACGGCCGTTGGCAGCAGATACGTGTAAATGATACTTTGCGAAAAAAAGATTCTCCCCCGATAACGCAGCCGGGTCATACTGTAGGAGCCCAAAATACTGATGCTGACCGAGATGACGGTAACAAGCGAAGCCACATAAAGGCTGTTTTTCACAAAATTCATAAACTTGGTTTTATGGAACAAATCCTTGTAATGGGATAATGTCCACGTATCTGGAACCAAACCGGGATTCGGTGTATACATGAGATCGTTAGGGGTAAAGGAGGATTTAACCATCCAATACACCGGAAATAACGTCCAGATGGTAAAAATGAAGACAATCGCGTAAATGATGGTCATCTTTCTTATCTTTTTCACAGTAGATCGTTTCATCCTAGTTCCCCCTAATCATCCGTTTTCAGTTTTCTCATGGAGACTACAATCATGACGACTAGAATAGGAACCACGGAACCGGCCACAGCTAGCGCCCGACCCAATAAATTTTGTTGGAAGGCTACTTCATACGTATAAGTGGAAATAACCGCCGATGCATTTAAGGGGCCTCCGCCCGTAATCAAATACACACTCTCAAAATTGTTAAATGTCCAGATGCAAGAAAGCAGCGTAGTAATGGTAATGACTGGCATGATCGAAGGAACTGTAATCGCGAAAAACTGTCGTATCCAGCCCGCTCCGTCAATGGTAGCCGCCTCATACATCTGTGAATCGATGGTCTGTAAGCCGCCGAGCAAACTGAAGATGAAGAAGGGAAGTCCCTTCCAAATGTTCACGATGATGACGGAAACCAGTGCCATATGGAGTCCAGAGGTCCATAAAATAGGTGTATCTATGATGTGAAAACGAAGCAGCAGGGAATTGATAATGCCGTATGTATCATCATACATCCACCGCCAGGTGATGGCGGCCACCATACCTGAGAGAGCCCATGGAATAAGCAGGATCATACGAAAAATTCCACGACCGAAGAAAGTCTCGTTGACCACGACCGCCAGCATCAAACCAACGACTAATTTAATGCCTACACTGAAGATCATATAGATGAAGGTGTTTTTAAGTACCTTCCAATACTCTCTATCTGTGAAAATGTGGAGATAATTGTCAAATCCGATAAATTTGGGGTTCACACCTACCACTTTGTCCGTAAAGCTTAAATAAATGGCATTGATGAATGGGAAACCGATGACCACAAAGATGACAAAAGCCACCGGTAGAATTAATACGTATCCGAGCGTTTTATCATATTTTCTGCTTAACTGTCCCACGCAAGAAATCACCGCCTGACTGCGTATAGTATGACCCCGTTACTTTTTGCCGTATAACTGCTTGACCTCTTGTTCAAGCTGATTAAGAGATTTCTGCGGATCCATCTTCTCCACAACAATTCTTTGCACCGCTCTTGTCGCAAGCTGCATGGATTTGGCCTTGGATCCGAGATCATCCTCAGGACCCGGATAGTTGCTTGAGCCAACAACATCATTAATCATTTTCATCCAGCCTGCGGCTTTATTGTTCGGATCCTTCCAGAATGCCATCTCTTCGGAGCCCTTGAGTACAGGCTGGAATTTCCCGCCCATGACTTCAACAAATTTATTGTAGAAATCTTTATCATAAAATTCGGTAACAAACTTCTTCGCCCACTTGGTGCCTTTGGCATTTTTGAATATGGCGAAGACGTTGCCGCTGCCTAGAATAAAATCACCCTTAGGGCCGGCAAGCTTTGGAATGAGAAGCGTATTTTTCTCAAGCTCTGGTTTGTCCTTCTTGGCCTGATCGTAGATGCTTCCGCTGTTGATAACGAAACCGACCGTCCCCGCGAGATAGGCGTTGTTATTGCCGTTATCGTCCCATGTCACAGAAGATGGCGGCGTTAGGCCTTCTTGCCAAAATTTCGCGAGAAATGTAATCGCCTCCAGCGTCTCTTTGGAATTGACCGTGATATTATTGTCCTTATCGACAATAGCTCCGCCATACGCTAGTATGACATCCCGAACAAAACTCTCGGCATCTCCGCCTCCGGATTGGCCTAACGGGAGACCTACGGCATATATGCCGTTTTTCGGATCGTTGACAATTTTGGCCTGCTCGTAAAGCTCCTGCCACGTTTTCGGTACTGGTAATTTGTGCTTCTCCCAAAGATCTTTGCGCAAGTAGGCTCCGCCCATTTGGAAGGATTGAGGTACCATGAAATATTTATCTGCCACTACGGAAAATTTCTTGGCTCCATCCGTAAAATTGATTTTCGTAATGATGTCCGAAGTGTCCACGAGCTGGTCGGAGGTAACAAACTGCTTGGCAACCGGGTCGTTAGCCACAATAAGATCTGGTGGATTCTTAGCCTCAATCGAGGCCAACAGCTTCGTTTTCAAATCGTTCTGAGCAATGACCACGTATTCAGTATCGACATTGTTCGCCTTTCCGAACTCCTCCACCCGCTGCTTCATAAGATCGTTATAAGCTTGGGTATATTCCCCTTTATCCCAGAAGATAAATTTCTCTTTTGGACCATTAGAAGTGCTTGGCGAAGCAGCTTTATCAATAGATGAAGAAGTATCCGCATTATTACTTGTCGAACATCCTGCAGCAATCATTCCCAACAAAGTAGTTGCTGCTAATACAGAGCTCACTCTATTCCATTTCATAGTCTCACCTCATAATGTAGTATTGTCATTTATATGGCGTACATCGCGCAAAGTAGTGCTTTGAGATACCCGATCGAATAAGCAAGTCCGATTCCGCATGCAGTACGATTGTCGCCACTGTGCCGCTCCCGATCGTCCCCTTCAAGAAAAGGAATGTGATCCGGATTGACACAACCGTCATAGCCTACCTTTTTCAATGCCATTAAAACCTTGAACATATTCAAGTCCCCATCATCCAACAGCGTTTCTTCAAACCCTCCCGAAGTCGGCAGGCTCCCGCGAACATTTCTCATATGAATGAGATGAATGCGTCCTTGTCTTCCATAATGGTTGATTTCATCAAGCACGAGCGATGATCCGCCCGCTTCGGCACGGGTACCGATGCAGTACAGATAGCCTACCTGCTTGCTCGGAAAAGCATCGGTAATTCGATGATAACCCAGACTGCCAAAAGGCGTATCTGCGTTTGGTGTATCCGAAGGGTGCATGGACAGCTTCACATTGAAATCTTCTGCAATCGGGACAAGTTGACCATAAACGATTAGAAAACGTTCCCACCAAGCTTTAAGTTCCTCATAAGTCGGCGTCTCCTGCTGTTGCTTGGTAAGTCCTAAGCTCTCTCCACGGGAGATATACCCTCCACGCAGCACCGCATCGTAACGGGTCATCAACTGATCGAACGTATCCCCAGCAAACCGCTGTCGTACGATGGGTACTCCTGCTTCACCAAATACCTTCATGGCGTTAATCGTATGATCCAGTTCCTTTTCCGAGCCAGGAAGGTTCCTCATGAATCTTTCCGACATATTGGGCAGTGTCACACGGTTGATATCCAGTCCGAAGGAACGGAGTCTGCGTCTAAGCTTTAACAGTTCATCTAAATCAGGGTACCCTTGCTCCTTCACTCCAACGAAGCTGGAGCCGTTCCCGAAATCGAGACAATCCGCCCCCAGCTGTACAAGCTGCTTCAAATAACTATCAGGGTGATCCACTCTTGCTGTTGTTATGGATATTCTGATCAATCTCCTCATCCTTTCGTTAGGAAACGCTTTCAATACCTTGATTATAAAGGATACAGGAAGAATAAAAAGGCGGTTGGTTCCTCTTTTGGTATCATTTATTGGCTCGATAAGGACGAACTGGACGAAGAAGTATCATCTTTTAACAAAAAGTAATCATTACATACTCATTTGACAAATTGAGGGACTACAGCTGCCTATCAATGCTATAATGTGCCTATAAGATGGTTGTTGATTTTTCCAAATAGAGAGGCGGGTCGCTGTGTATAAGCTCCTTATAGCTGATGACGAATATGAAATCAGAAATGGCTTAAGCAACTACTTTCCCTGGGGAGACGTTGGCTTCACGGTCGTGAGTCAGGCTGATAATGGCACTCAGGTAATGGCATATACGGAGAGACATGAGGTGGATGTTATTCTCTGCGATATCCGAATGCCGATTATGACCGGAATCGATGTGGCTAGAGAGCTCTACCTAAAAAAATCACCAATTAAAGTCATTTTTCTAAGCGGTTACAAAGATTTTGAATTCGCCCAACAAGCGCTGATTTACGGCGTAAAAAATTATATCGTCAAGCCGACCAAGTATGATGAACTAATGAATATTTTCTTGAGCATCAAAGAGGAATTAAATCAAGAAAAGAAAAAAGATGCAGCGCAAGAAGGGGCTGTTTCCGATAAAGTGATTTCGGTGATCAAAAATTACGTGAAAGAGCGCTACCGAGATGCTGCCCTAGAGGGTGCTGCGGATTTAGTTCACATGAGCCCTTACTATATTAGCAAGTATTTCAAGCAAAAGACGGGAGAGAATTTTTCGGATTACGTCATTTCCGTTAAGATGGAGAAGGCCGCACAATTTTTAAAGGAAATCGATTATAAAACCTATGAAATCAGCGAAATGATCGGTTACAGCAACCCTAAAAATTTCACCCGCACCTTCAAAAAATATTTTGGCAAAAGCCCGCGTGAATTCAGAAATGCGGAATAAAAATAAAGGACTATACGAAATCGGATGAAAACCTACCATGCATTTTTCCTTAAAAATTTATTCACTTTTTTGATCCCCATGCTTGTACCTATTCTGATCCTAGGCACAATGTCCACGGTCATTATTAAGAGATATGTAACGGAAGAAATTAATCACAACACGACCAATATGCTAAAGCAAACCAAGGAAAATATCGAATTGATCTTTAAACAGCTTGATTCGCTGAACATCCATTTTATGGGCAATTCTATCGAATTTGCGAATTTAAAGAGCCTAATGCTCAAGCCGTCTCTGGAGCTCGATGACTATAAAGTACTTGCAACCATCAAAAATCTGATTGATGCGCCTGCCATGGCGATGCCTTATATCGATTCTGTCTACGTTTATTTAAATAATGACAAAAATCGTTTACTTTCCACAACCTCCGGTGGACTGATCGATTTAAATGAATTTTATGATAAAGCCTGGTTCGACAGCTATAAAAGGCATCAACATGGTGACGATTTGGTATGGACGGAAAACCGAACTATTAAGAAATATAACTTTGAGAATTCTGCCGTAGAGCTTATCAGTCTTTACCGCAAACTGTCCCGCGATCAGGGAGACGGTCTCATCGTGCTCAACATTGACGCCAAATATATCGAGAACCACTTGTCCAATTTGTCCACACTGCAGGATCAAACCCTGCTCATATTAGGCCCGAACGGGGATGTTATGTTTAAAAACAAAAAACTCCCCTATTTTGATCATTTGATTTTTAAAGATCTCGTTTCCGATGGACGTCCCTTCTATGAGACGAACCTGAACGGCCTACCATTTATCGTTTCCAAGCTGAACTCGGATAAGTACGGTTGGACCTACTTATCTATTGCCCCCAAAACATCGTTATATGAAGTTCCCGATCGTTTGAACCTGACCAGCCAGCTGCTCCTGCTGTTCTCCTTTTTATTTGGAAGCGGATTAACGTATTATTTGACCAGAAAAAATTACCGAGATGTGAAAACGATTGTTACGATTTTGGAATCCGCCGAAAACAGCAAGCCGCTGCCTGCTCTACCTTCACGTGTTAAAGACGTTTACAGCTATATCATTCATAGCATCCTAAAAAATTTTATAGAGCAGAACTATTTAAGCATCCAACTGTCCGAACGAAAGTATAAAGCCCAAGCGATGGAATTGATCGCCCTACAGTCACAGCTGAACCCTCATTTTCTATATAATACGCTGGAGACAATCAATTGGAAAATCGCTAGCCTTACCGGAAAACCTGGGAATTTGAACAAAATGGTAGAAAATTTGGCAGATATTTTGCGATATTCCTTGGAAGGGCATAACAAACCGGTTATCCTTCAAAAAGAAATCGCTTATACCTTAAGCTATATCGACATACAGAAGGTTAGATATCACGATAAATTTGATGTTATCTGGGAATATGAGGAGCAGGTCAACAAGTACAATGTGCCAAAGCTCATTTTGCAACCGCTTATTGAAAATAGTATCTACCATGGCATCAAAGTGAAGGAAGGAACCTGCCGAATCAAAATTAAAATCTGGCAATCCGAAGAGATGCTTCACTTAGCCGTGATTGATAACGGAATCGGCATTGGCACAGAAAGGCTTGAGCAAATTAAGTACGAACTCAAACAGGATATCGGCGAAACGGATCATATCGGTCTATACAACACACACAAAAGATTGAAATTGCTTTACGGTGAATCATTCGGCATTAAAATCCGGAGTAAATACGGTTGGGGAACAGCAGTCTACTTAACCATTCCCATATAAATTATCCGGATCATAAGTACATTTATTGATTAATTCTACTGAAGAAAGGACAGACGAATGATTGCATTCGACCTGCCCTTTCTTTAGTATATGCAGGAAATACAACAAGGTCGGCCCCCTTAAGAGGCCAACCTGCTGCATAGAACTTTCAGTTTGGATCGTAAAACGGATTTAGGCACCCTAGTGATCCAACATTCGCATTACAACCGTGACTGCTTCCGCTCTCGTCGCCACGTCATACGGTTTAAAAGCATTATTCTCCCGACCCTGAACTAGCCCTAGTGAGTTAGCTCGCGAGACTAACGGCAATGCCCATAAGGGGATCTGAGAACTGTCGCTAAACGAAGCCGCAGCAGATGTTCCCTCGCTTTGTGGAAATGCTCTTACTAACATTGCAACCATTTCGATTCGATTTATTGCATCATTAGGACGCAGAGACTGGTCTTCATAGCCCTGGATAATGCCTGCTTTCAGCGCAGCGCTTAGTTCTCCCGCCGCCCATACCGGAATACTCGCTTCATCAGTGAATTCCGGCTTCGTTGGTTCCGGCTTCAAGCCCAGAGCGCGAACTAGCATAGCAGCGAATTGAAGCCTCGTCATCGGTTCGTCAGGCTTAAAGCTGCCATCTGAATAGCCGTTCACAATGCCCTTGGCAGCAGCCTTGCTGATAGCTTCCGATGCCCAATGTTTCGGCACATCTACAAAAGTCTCCGGCGGTGGTGCTGATGTTGAGGGATCCGCCGGTTTCGAAGGCTGTGGGATCGTCGGTTCAGGAACCGGCTTAGGCAAAGGCACTGGATTATACACAGATGAAGAATCCGATGAAGACGAATTGTTTATCTGTGGACGTTTTATCATTATCGTATACGTTTTATGAACGCCGGAAGGCATCGACACATCAATCAGAACAACACTGCCGCTTTCTGCAATGGCCAGAGGTCCGCTTTCGTTGCCGCTTCTTACCGATTGCGTCGAAGCGCCGTCTACGCTTACCTGAATGTCAGCCCTCTGACTTAAGGAAACCGGCGTAATTGTCATGTTGCCGATTCCAGTGGGAGCCATCACTGTATAATAGGTAATATCCGAGCGGAAGACTGGCGTGAGTGTCAGATTCGAGCTGATCTGAAGGCTGCTTAACTCCGGTTTTCCATTTTCCTCTGGCATGCTCCTTCCGGCAGCAGGCCCTACATCGGCAGCCCTAAGCGGCCTTTGGGTAGGAGCGTTTGCCTGGTCGTACTCATCTGCACCGACGTCAGGAGTCGTCCGCCTTTGACCGTCCATATCGTCCAAAGCAACATATGGACCTTTGGCGCTATCAACCGCTGGACTTAGCGGCGACAAGCGAATCAGACCATCGCTGCTACGGACCAGCTTCAGATCACCTTTGTAAGTGGCGCTAACGACAGTCGCATCCGCTGCCACAGCAGCGAGACCATCAACCATGTTGCCGACATATGCCGGTCGGCCTTCAGATGTGATTTGATTTTCATAGAATATCGTCCCTACGTTACTGAAAATGACATTATTATAAATTTGCGTTCCCGTTGGTTGGAACGTACGTTTGGCAATTTTAAAGGCCGATGCATTATTACTTAAGTTGACGAAGGTATTATTGAAAATCTGTATATTATATTGCCGCCAATGCCCTCGCAGCAACTCTTGCTGCCTTTCTGGGGAAAGGCTTCTAAGTTCAGCGAAATCGTTCGGCCCCGTGCCCCAACGTATAGTTGGATTCGCGCCTCCGTCAGGCCCTGCATCTTCAGTTCCACCGTCAATCTGAACGGCATTATCCGTAAGTCCTTCCATGTAATTATTATAAACTTTGTGATCATTCCCATAGAGACGGAAACCGCTCACTCCGGGTTTCTTGCCATCCCCGATAATGAAATTGCCGTAAAAGCTGTTGCGATGACCGTGCCGGGCTACCATCCCTCCATAGGAATTCAGGACGGTGTTGTACCGGATGATATTATCGCTGCTTTTCACCGAAACGATCTCGTCCTCGCCGTTCAAGCCATCGAACAAATTGTATTGAATCGTAACATGTCCGGGGGCTAAAGATAGTCCGGAAAGCCCTAGGCGAATCGCTTCCAATCCGTTGCTTACCCTTGGACCGATATCATGAAAGTAATTGTATTCAATGACATCATACTGCGAGACCGAATTCGTGCCGTCATATGTCATGACAGCGCCGAAGCCGGTTTTCGGACCGATATCATTGTAAGCGATGCGATTGTAGCTGCTAGTGCCCTCCACCTGAATATAATGCCGGTCGGTTCCGTTGTCCGTAAGCAGCGTCGAGTTCGGGCTATGCGACGTTTCTCCCGTATAAACCGCCCCATTCGGATCATAGGTGCTGCCATAACGACAGCTATTTTCAACGCCGATCACACACCAAATCTGCTTATCGATTTTGTTCTCGGTTTTCGTAAACCGATATTTCTGACCCGTTTCATCCAAGGCAAACGTGTTGCGAATGATGGAGACATTGCTCGAATCGAACAATTCCACACCCGGATGCACCCCCTTCAGTGCGTCAATCCTTTTTTCTGGGACGGCTCTGCTCCGCAGTGTATCCTCGCCTAATGCCGATCCACCCCCAGAATGGAAGGTAAGTCCCTCAACCTCAATATAGTTTACATTTTCCAAATGCATGTAGCTGTCGCCAGCAATAACGGCCTTCCCGAGTTCGGCAGCGACAATACGAATCGGAAGCGCAGCCGTGCCTGACTTATCTTTGATAACGAATGGACCGTTTTGTGCATACGTGCCATTTTGCAATTCAATCGTGGTCCCTTTAGCGGCTTGATCCAGTGCATTC
The DNA here is from genome assembly GCF_013141785.1 of Paenibacillus germinis. Lineage (NCBI taxonomy): Bacteria > Bacillati > Bacillota > Bacilli > Caryophanales > Paenibacillaceae > Paenibacillus > Paenibacillus germinis. Next base: position 114,135 of record NZ_WHOC01000028.1, on the reverse strand, counting down.
TGCAGTTCTTCCGCTGAATTGACCTTCACCACCCGTACCGGAGGGAGAGGCTCCACGGGTTTATCGCCTGCTTGCGGAGGGCCGCTTGGCTCAGTCGGTTCATCCACTTTGGGTGCTGTGCCCGTATAAAGTTCAACTTCGGTAATACTATTCCAACTGCCTGAGCTGCCAGAAGCTGTATTTCCATATCCAACCAGCCTCAGATAACGAACTTCTGCTGGAGTAGTCAGCACATAAGGCTGCATAATATCATCTTCGGCTTTAAGCACTCTGCTTTTTCGTTTAGGCAGCAGCACGATCGGATTCTGGAAATCCGCTTGATTGGAGCCAATAATTTCGAAATTGGTTTGACGGTCGATAGCGCTTAGGAAAGCGATATTCAAATAGGTAACCTTCTCAGGCTGCCCCATATCGAACTGCAGCCACTCCCCTTGTCCGGAAGCCGACCAACGGACATCATTATTCCAAACACCGTCCACGACATTGGCAGGAATATTCGTCGTATTCGGCTGATAGGAACTAGCGGTAACCGTACTTGCGTTCATCGGCACTTGGCCATTCGTTCCTTTGGCCGATAGCCGATAGGCTTGCAGCGTATACGTATTCATCGCATCGCCGCTTGATAATCGGATCGTGATCTTGTTCGTGCCCGGTGCGAGATGAACTCGGGTAACATCGCTTATTGGCTGATTCACCCCTTCAAGATTCGTCAGGGTCACCGTCGTTGAAATACCGCCACTGACTTGCATGGCTAAACGGATGGAATCGGTAGCCTGTGGAACGATGACCTCATACCCGTCCATCTTGGAAGGCGCGAAGGGGATATTCATCCCAATCTTTTGGCTGCCGTCCCAAACATCGAGCGCGGATAACTGGATGGCTGGCATTTTCTCCGCAAAGGTGAAAAAGGATCCGTCAGCCAGCTCCGTATCCACAGCATAGTAAGCTTCGCCATGCACCTGTACAGGAGTTAATGACAGTGGAACCGCGTGGCTGAAATCGCTGCTTCCGCTCGTTAGCAGCAAGCCGCCTAGCGGAAGCATCGCTCCTGGAAATGCAACTTGTACGGTCCCGACATTGCCGGTATTTCGGACCTTCCACGTCCGCGCTGACTGCTTGAAGTCCGCACCGTACGGCACAGAAGAAGCCATACTTCCGTTATCGCCCCAGAGAAGGTACTGCTTGTCCGCCAAAGCTTGTTTAGCAGTAATGATGACCTGCGAAGATGCTTGTCCTTCGCTGCTCCGGCTTGTTACTTGAGCCAAAGCTCCTTGCTGATCGCGGGCGATACCTGCAATGTTATTGCCATAAGACATATTGGACTCAGTTGGCCAAACGACCATCGGCGAAGGGCCTGCCGATACATAATCCTTCCCCTTCAGCGGCGTTCCGAACTTAAGGGCCATGTACGTTTGCACTTGATTTTGCTGCACTTCTGTAAGCGTATCGCCAAACACGATCATCTCGCCAATTTGTCCATCATAGCCGGATCCTCCCTTGACAGCAGAACCGAGAGACATCGGGTTACTTCCGTTTCCAACCATTGCGAGGCGGGCCTGTGTTGATTTGGCTATCGTTTGCCCATCTAGCGTAATCGCTTGGTAAACAGCACTGGAAACGGCAGGATGCGATTCATATTGAAACCCCCAACTATTGTATTGAAGAGGAGGGATTGAATAGCCTGTCGTGAGTCGTGGACTTCCAGATAGGGTAGCTCCTGAATCCCACAAAACTTGCGAAGTGCCGGAATAAAAGGGGATATACGCTCCGAACACTCCTTTTCCTTGCAAAGTTTCGTAAAAGATTTGAGAGGTCTGATTTGATAACGCTAGCCCCCCAGCAACCAAATAAACACTCGCCTGCTCGACCGGCTCATCCTGGTCAAATAACCCATTTTTGTCCAATAAAAGACTTCCATTGCCTGAACTTCCTGAACGAATAAATTGCACCGAAGGCTGGAAATTCAATGCAGGATTGGACGGAGTATACTTCGGCTTTGCCCTCGGACTCTTATCCCCAACCGTCCCGTCATTGATGAAATCATTGCCTTGCGGACTGCTGTCCTTCCATACCGTTATATCGCCATTCCCATTGCGGGTCACGCTGTCGGGATCCGCTTTCAGCCACAATTTCAGCATGTTGGTATCCACACCACCTGGTGTTCCTGCCACTGTGCTATCTGCATGTGCTTTGGATAACCCTGAAGGCAAACCTGCTAAAGTTAAAGTTGCTGCGAGTAGCAAGCTGATTGCCCGTTTCGAACGCACTCTGAATTCTTTTGACATCTTGCTCAAATTCTCATCACCTCTTCTGTATCATGAAGCTTTTAGGGAACATTGCTGAAAACCATAAAAGCAGCTAAACTCATCATAAGAAAGCCCTTACAGATAATAAATCTTCAAAACCTTGAACTCATCATCAAATTCTCAAATTCCACTAATCAATATCTAAATCAACCTTCAAATTTGAAAGACGCGCATCAAAGTGACACTGCACTCTGTATTTTGCTGATTATTCCGCTATCTTACCCACCGCAGTGGCTGGCGGATCGCTATATTCGTGCGGGCGACCTTTGCTTTTGGCAGCTCTGGCATCCGTAATATGAATGGTGCTTTCCTTCATCGACGCATCGGCATGCTAACTCTTTTTAGCCCCTGTCGCTAATGAATAGTCAATGAACGATGCTAGTTAAATATTCAATTTACCCAATATATGATTAGCTATAATTCTATATCCTTCTGCGTTCGGATGCAGATGGTCTGGTAGTTTGTCAATAAAGGCTTCTCCGAAAATATCCAAACCGTCAACATAAGTCATATTTGATTCCCCATAAGAAATTAGAATACTCACTGCTTCCTGGATTTCTTTCCTCATTGTAACCAAGGTCATTCCTACTAAGTTTTCGTCTGTCTCCCTATGAGGACAATAAATAGGAGAAAATAAAAATAGGGGCGTGTTGCGATGCTTTTCCCGAATGATTGATACCAGGCCAATAATTGCAGAACGAAACGTTCGGATGTTTAAACTATTGCCACCCATCACATTAATGCCTAGGCATAAAGAAATGACGTCGGCGGGAAGGTCACGGATGACACGAGCAACCATTGGTTCCAAATGACATTGTCCAGCAAATCCCATACAAGTCAGGTCCCAACCTTTGTTGCGTGCTACGATTGCCGGCCAAGTCAGAGCCGGACTTTCAGCTGCGCTGCATTGTGTAATCGAACTGCCGTAGGCAACCCACCTAGGTTGATTGTCTGGCAAAGGAGCCGCCGAAGCCCTATCATCGACTTTTAGTGCTTTCACAATGACCGCAGCTTCTTGTGACAAATAAATGTCAACCCTCTTCATGCTGCCTGGCAAGTTTGTAAATAAACAAATTTCTTCTCCTGCAAGAAGCGTCTTGGTATCGACTAATTCATCTTCGATAACGAGGTCAAACCGTATATCTTTATCCGTTCTAGCGACATGCAGCTCCACTGAAGTGGAATCACTCATAAATGCAACTCTAACACCCGCTGTTTCCCCTGCCTTCTCCACCAATTTCGAGGCAAATAAGCTGAGCTGATCATGTGGCAATCGCCATGGCCGGAGTCCAATATCCGTCGTTTCTATTGAAACGGCACCTCGAAACCACTCTTTATTTATTTCAATTGTTTGCATGCTTCAATACACCTCTTTATAAATAGGCAAGCTAGAAATACCTATTCTTCCAAATTGTGCAACGTTTTCTAAAATAAGACCACCGAGCGTGCTTATCTGCTGCATTTCCTTGTTTTCTTGGCGTTTGAACGTACAATAAGCACTCCTGCCTTGCTTATGCCTTCAAAACAGCAACAATTCGAACAAATAAGCACGTTCAGCTACCTTATTCTCAGCGCATCGGCCCCCTATTAAGGGAACTGTGGGACACTATTAAGGGAACTGTAGGACTCTATTTAGGCAAAAAGCAGAGATACTAGAGTGTTAGCAGAACTACAGGGTCTTATTTCCACAAAAAGCGCTGAATTTCCCATCAAACAGCAAAATAGCGCACTGTAGTTCCCCCCAACCTCGAAATATTGACACTTTTGGCTGGAATAGCGCACTGTAGTTCCCTTAACCTAGCTATATTGACACTTTTGGCTGGAATAGCGCACTGTAGTTCCCCCAACCTCGAAATATTGACACTTTTGGCTGGAATAGCGCACTGTAGTTCCCTTATCTCCGCACGAGGCAGCTAGGAGCTCCTCGCTCACTCCAAAACATACGCTTATCTCATAAAAAGTCGCGATTTTCGCGACTCTTTATGAGATAAGGCTCTTGGCTCAAGCCAAGGATGTTACAGGAAGCACCGGCTTATCCTGCAAAATATCGCCGCTAGCTTGCATCCATGAAGCCAATTCGGAAGCAAGCCGTTCGATGATCCCGGCATTTGCCGGCTCTGCCGACAAATCTTGCGTTTCCCAAGGATCGCTCCGCAGATCGAACAACTGGATTCGTTCCGTTCCTGTGTTCGTTTCTGGCGAGCGATAATAACGGATCAGCTTCCATCTTCCGTCCGTTACCATCCGCTGGACATCTCGATATACCGAGCCCACGATACCGCGAACGCCATCAATTTCCCCAGCAAAGATGGGACACAGACTTATGCCTTCCGTTTCCTCCGGCAGATCGACGCCGCATAGCCCTGCAACGGTGGGAAAAATATCAATATTGCTTGCCAGCGCATGTTCCTGCTTGCCCTCCGGCACGCCTGGCCCCCGGAATATAAGCGGTATGCGCACGCTGTGCTCATAAAGGTTCTGTTTGCCCATCAGTCCGTGTTGCCCGACCGCCAAGCCATGATCCGCTGTATACACGATGAGTGTATCTTCATAAATGCCTTTAGCCTTCAGCGCTTCGACGACTCTACCGATTTGCGCGTCCAAATGGCTTATCATCGCATAGTAATCGGCAATATGTTCACGAATTTCGCCCTCGTCCCTCGGCCATCGTGCAAGTTTCTCGTCCCGACCCGCCATATCGCCGGTATCGAATGGATGCTCCCTCATAAAGTTCGGAGGTAGCGGAATGTCGGATTTGTCGTACATGCTAGCATACGGCTCCGGCGCGGTTCGGGGATCATGCGGCGCTGTATAAGCCACATACAGGAAAAACGGCCGATCCTCCCGGTAATCCTCAATAAATTCGACGGCGACGCTCGTAAACAACTCCGTCGAGAACGTCCGTTCGATATATTCCTGTTCCTTCGGATAAGCCCCAGTCAGATCATAATCGTACACAGGAACCTTTGTATGCTCGCTCATTCCGTGAAAAGTTAGCTTATCTCCTCCTTCAAAACTTCGGGCGAAGCTTGCCTTGTCGTTATGCCATTTGCCGATCGCATGCGTCAGGTACCCGGCACCCTGCATCGTTTGCGGCATTAGCCGAACATCCGGACGAATGACGCTCGAATGCTCCCGGATCATCATATCCTTGCCGATCATCGCCCGGAAGATAGGAATTCCCGTATTTACGCACGCTCTGCTAGGCGCGCAAACCGCTCCGGTCAGGCCACCGAATATATGCGTGTTACGACAAGCTGTCCCGCTAGCAACCAGCGAATCCAATACCGGCGTCTGCACGGTTTCATCGCCGAATGCTCGAATGGCTTCACCACGATGATCGTCCGCTATGATAAATACGACATTAGGTCTTTCGGCTGAAAGCTTCTTTAAGTTCTTCTCTTTCATCTTGTACCTCACTCTCACGAGACAGAAATGCTTCCGGATGCGGCTACTTTTTTGTTTTAAACTGGGTATAGGCTTGTTGATAAATTTCCAGGTAGCGTTTAATGTTCATTTTGTCCAAAGTGCTCAAATAGTTGTTCCACTCCTTGTCAATGTCCAGCGAGCCTGTAACTGTTTTCGCAAAAAATTCAGCTCTGTAGTCCGTAAGCGTCTTCTCAAGGGTAGAGAGCTCCTCCGCTTGTTCGTTGGTGAAGAACAATGGCGGCACAATTTTGCTCGGGTCGGTTTTGAAAGGCTCGTATTTTTTAGTTTCCTTATACAAAATAAGTTCCAGCGAATTTTTCGGATCTGCTGCCACGCTTAATCGCAAGTCGTTGGTTCGCAGCGACGGCCCCGCCTGCGCCCAGTGAATATTTTGCAGCTTGCCAAACGTGGCGATCGGTTTCCATTTCGCTTGCTTCCCGTTAACGCCAAGCTCTCCTTCCGCAGGACGCACCCACTCCTGATCAGGACGGCCCTGCGTGCTGCGCAGAGTCGCTTCTTCCGAAAGCAGCAGGTCAGCCATACGGAATGCGGCAGCGGGATTTTTGGCCTTATTGGTAATGACGTATTGACCAGCAGATACCGCGTAAGGATTATACGCAGTTGAACGTACACCTGACGGTCCTTTGAGCGGAGGTACGGATACGAAGTCTTTGAATCTCGGGTTATCGACTTCGACAAATACCGTTTGGTTTTGTGAGGCAATAGCTCCGGCGATCGGGATTTCCGGGTTCATGCCCATTTGTTTCAGCTGGTTTCTGTCTTGTGTAAACGTTTGCGGAGAGATTAAACCTTCAGCAAACAGTTTATGCATATATGTCAAAGCTTCCTTCCACTCCGGTTGATTATAGGCAACTTGAACCTTACCATCCTTAACAAAGCGCAGGTTGAAATCTTTCTCGATAAAAGCGCTGGTTAGAAAAAGGTCCAACGTAGATGATGGGCCATTCGTAGCGCCGACAAGCGGGATCTCATCTGCCTTCCCGTTTCCGTTCGGATCTTTTTCTTTAAATGCTTTTAGCACTTGATAAAACTCGTCAGTCGTTTCCGGCATTTTTAAACCGAGCTTATCTAGCCATGGTTGATAAATCCACATCTTTTGACCAAGTGAGCAGTGGTAGCAATCATTCACCTGAGGGACCGAATAAATTTTGCCGTCAGGCATGGTAATCAAATCTTTGACATAGGAAACCTGCTCGAACATCTTTTTCATTTCCACGCCGTATTTGTCAATATACGGGTTCAGCGGAATAAATACGCCATCCTTACCGTAAATCGACTGCTGAATCGGCGATACGCTCATATTAAGCAGCACGTCCGGATAATCGCCGCTTGCGAGTGAAACGTTAAGCTTCTCTGCAAATGTTTTTTCCGGAGCGACTTCCCAATCGATGTGAATGTTCGTTTTCTCCTCCAGCCACTTGGTGAACTCATTCGTTGCAAAGTTTTCGACAATGCTGGATCCTTTGACCATGACCCTTAGCGTCGTCTTCTCTTTCGTGATCGGGAATACACCTGCTACTGTTACTTGATCGTCACTGCCTGCTTCCGTCTTTGGATCTGCTCCCTTTTGTCCGCTGTCCGCACATGCGCTTAGAAGCGCTAGAGAAGCGGTAACCGCTACTAAAGCTGTTAAACCTTTTTTCATGTAAAAACCCCCTTTAGCCTTTGAGTGATCCAATCATCATGCCTTTGACAAAATGCCTTTGTATGAATGGATAGATGATGAGCACGGGCAGCGTAGACACGACGATAAGGGAAAATTTCAACAGCTCCCGCAGGCCATCCCTTGCTGCTTGATCGGCAACGTCGGTTATCATCGACGCATCGACCTCGTTTTGCACCAAAATATCCCTTAATACCAATTGAATCGGGTACAACTCCTGATGTTTTACATAAAGCAGTGCGTTAAAATATTGGTTCCAATGTCCGACTGCGTAAAACAAGGAGATAACAGCTATGATCGGACCTGACAAAGGAAGCACGATTTTCCGCACAAACGTAAAATCACTGCATCCATCCATTTGAGCGGCTTCAAGCAATTCATCCGGAATGGTTGTTTGAAAATACGTACGGGCAATGATCATATTCATAACGGCAAGCGCTCCCGGAATAATTAAAGACCACCTAGTGTCGATCATACCCAGCTCTTTCACAACCAGGTAAGACGGGATCAATCCGCCTGAAAACATCATTGTGAATACAAACAAAGCCATAATGCTATTACGTGGCATAAAATCTTTTCTCGAAAGCGGATAAGCCGCAATGAGTGTAAAGAGCACATTGATCGTCGTTCCCACTACGGTATAAAAGACCGAATTCAAAAAGCTAGACATAATTAAACGATGCTTAAATACCGCCTCATAACCCGCTAACGTCGGCTCTACCGGATACAACCAGACTTTACCGGAAATAACCGCTGTGGATGAGCTGAAGGAAGCGCTAACAATATAAACCAGAGGATAAAGAATCGTAATCGTAAAAATGAATAGGATGATGTAATTCAGAATTGTAAAAAGCCTGTCATCCGCACTTTCTTTAATGCTTCCCGTCATAGACATGCCCCCTTATTACCACAGACTGGTTTGCCCCAACTTTCTGGCTATCCGATTGACGGTAACCAGCAGGACCAAATTAATGACTGATTTAAACAATCCAATGGCAGATGAGTAGGAATAGTTGATAGCTGTTGATGCCAAGCCGACCTTGTACACAAAAGTATCGATCACCTCAGATGAGCTCATATTCAGCGGATTCTGCATCAGCAATACCTTTTCGAAGCCTATGTCCAGCACATGGCCGGTGTTCATGATGAGCAAGATAACGGCAACCGGCATAATACCCGGCAAGTCGACGTGCCACATTCGCTGCACTTTATTGGCTCCATCCACAACAGCTGCCTCGTGCAGCGAAGGATCGACAGCTGCAAGCGCTGCCAAGTAGATGATGCAGGAAAAACCAACGTTTTGCCAAATACCGGACCAGACAAAAACGTGTGAAAACCATTCGGGTATGCCCATGAAATTGATTGTCGGCAATCCGAAATATTTCATAATCGTTTGAATCAGGCCAACCCGTGGGTCCATCATTTGCAGAATGATGCCTACCATAACGACTACGGAAATAAAATGCGGTGCGTAAGTGATCATTTGCACGGTTTTCTTAAAGAAACGAGCGTTTACGTAATTCAAGGAAAGCGCAAGAATGATTGGGAACGGAAACCCTGCAAGTAAACTATAGATGCTGAGCAGGACCGTATTTTTCATAATCCGAACAAACTCATACGAATGGAAAAAACGATCGAAATGCTTCAGACCTACCCATTCGCTGCCCCATACCCCTTTAGTCGGAAGATAATTTTTGAACGCAATCAAAGCCCCATACATCGGCACGTACTTGAATATGAGCAAATAAATAATCGGCAGCAGCATAAACAGGTAGAGCTGCCAATGGCTGGATGCGTTCTTCTTCAGTCTAGACAAGTAACTTTCCTTTTTACCGACAGTTGTAGACAACATATTGCTCTTGCTAGCCGAAACTTCCATAAATCCCTCCCTCTCTCGATGTCCATGACTCGGTATGTTTGATGTCTTTCCTATATGTAGCATACAAAAAATAGGGACAGCCGAGCATTGTGCTGTTTTACACCGGCATGACTTTTTTTGCGCTGGACGACGGCATGCGAATCGTAACCTTCGTACCTACACCCAGGTCGCTTTGTATCGAAAGTCCATACTGCTCTCCGAACACCATCTGAATCCGATTATGCACATTGAGCAGCCCGATGCTGCCTTCGAATGTTGGTTGTGTATCCAGCAACCTCTCCTCCCGGCTGTTCATGAGTCGTATGTTTAATTGCAGAAGGGATTCCGCATCAATACCGCAGCCATTATCTTCAACGATGACATAAAAATCCGTTTCATCCTTCCAGGCGTCAATAATAATCGTGTGAGTATCCTCGATCCCATAGGGAAACGCATGCTTAAACACATTTTCGACCAAGGGCTGCAGCGTCAAGCGAACCATACTGTCCAGCAAATAATCCGTACTGATGCGAACATCAATTTCAAATTCGCGCTGGTTGCGGTATTTCATAATAGACATAAAATACAGAATGTGTTTAAGCTCGTTGGCTACCGTAATTTCCTCCAAATCGGTGCGTATGGAATAGCGCAGCATATATGACAGAGAACGAACGATGTCTTTGATCTCGCTTGATTTCTGGATAACGGCGTAACAAATAATAATTTCCAGCGTGTTGTACAAGAAGTGCGGATTAATCTGTAATTGCAGCGATTGAAATTCGGCCAGTTGCCGTTTCATTAAATTGTCCTGATTGCGCAGCTCGGTCTCGTAAACCCGCTCGACAAGCTCTTCCAGCCGGGTGACCATCGTATTGTAGCTGGTAATAAGCTGATCCATCTCATCACGGCTTCCGGTCAGAGGTACTCGGGTCCACTGGCCTTTGGCCGTCTGACGCATCCCGTTTTCCAGGAGTCGAACTGGATGAACGATAGATTGACCGAAACGATAAGCAAGAAATAAGGCCAAAATCAATGTAAAGATACCTACGAGCAGCGTTGTTTGCCGCAAATCTGAAATCGGCTTGCTCTGCTCAGCAACCGACATGCTTGCCACCAGCGTCCATCCGGAGTAGTCAGACTTTCGACTAAAGAAAACCCGCCCCGGTTCTCCGGGCAATTCAAATATTTGGTCTTTATTGGCTTCAACCGTATTGAAATGCATACCGTCAAGCTGTTTGCCGATCCGGCTCGGATCCGGATGGTATAAGATTTTCCCGCGATCGTTGACGATAAAAAAATACCCGGATTGTCCGAGTTTTATGCCCTTCCAGAGCGTGTTCAGCTCTCCTATCTTTAGTTCGAAACCCATAATGCCTTTAAATGATTTCGATGAGGTTCGGTCCGCTAATTTGCGAATAAGTGTGAGATGACCATCTAGAAATCCGGAATCCTGAATCGTCAGCTTCCCGTTTATATCATCGTCTTCCTTCATCTGTTCGACATATTCTTCAAAGCCTTTGTAATTAAAAGGAACAATGTGGATATTGAAATCCGTTGCCTGGAACCCGTTATAACCGATAATGTACGTCATTGATATTTCCGGGTTGTTGATGAGAACAGGTTGAAATACCCCCTTCATGGCAATTTCGGATGTATAAAAGCCAGGAGTTGAATTGCTTGGAAGATCAAGAGCCTCTTTCACGACAGGAGAAATCAGAATAGAGACTGTTGCCCTCTCGTAACTTTTCAAAAATAAATCGGTTTCATGCAAAACATTATCAACGATTTGAGTCAGCAGCCCTTCATACTGATTCTCCAATTCGTTAGACGACCGCCAATAACCGGTAACCCCCACCGTCACCAAAGTCAGCGCGATAATAATGACAAAGTAAATGTAAACCTTGCGTACCAGGCTGTTTTTCATTACCTGATCCCGAGCAGCCCGCGATATTCGGTAGGGGAATAGCCCGTCGCCTTTTTAAATACTCTGGAAAAGTGGGGGTAGCTATCGTAACCGACCTCGGTTCCAATGTCGATGATTTTGTAGTGCGGAACGGCAAGCAGTTGTTTGGCTTTATCGATTCGTTTGCGCATCCGGTATTGCACGAAGGTCTCGTTCGTATTTTTCTTAAAATAATGGCTGAAATAGGTCGGTGTTACACCTAGCCTCCCAGCAACCATGTCCAGCGAAAGCTCCTCCTCGAAAAGATGCTCATCGATGTACTGGATAGCCGCCTCCAAAACATTGATTCTTTCATGATTGCGATACTCGCTCAGTCGCTGTATCCATATTCCTACTTCTGCCTGAAACCATTCATACGTAATCGTGATGACCGTGTTCTCCTCGAAAAGCGGCTTCACTTCGATCCTGTACGCCCCTCTGGCATTCAGTTTCTTGAGCAGTAGCGTGACAGCGTCGTATACCCGCTGGTACTGCTGAATGTCCGTTTGGGCGGCGAACAACTCCCGCTTTCCCTCCTCAAGCAATTGATTAGCCCGAACCTTGTCCAACATCCAAACCGCTTCCTCCAAATGATCGATCCATTGTTCAAAAAGGGTGAAGGAAATAAGCGCCGCTTCCCGCATGGCGAGCATTTTATCCAGCACCGGAAAAAGCTCGATTTCTGTAATAGGCTTCAGCAAATATTCCTGTACGCCGTACGACATACATTTTTGTGCATACGCAAAATCCCCGTATCCCGAAAGCACAACGACTTTGGTGAAGAGCTTTAGCTGCTGAATATTCCGGCATAGCTCCAGACCGTCCATACGAGGCATCCGAATATCAGTCAACACAACGTCAGGAGGGTTAGCCATGATGCTCGACAACGCTGACACACCGTCTGTAAACGTATCGATCTCACTAAACCGTTTATATTCCCAAATTAACGTTTTGAGGCCAATCCCGATGATAGGTTCATCGTCAACAATAAAAATTCTGGCCATTCGCTTGCCCCCCTGTTTAAAATGTTAACCACCTTTATTATTTTCCGATTCCCGTTATCCTGGATACCCATTAAAACCTAAACAAAGTCATCAAAATCGCAAATTCCTTGCCCTTAATAATCCGAATGGGCATGTAAATGAAAATAGACCATTCGGTAAGCCTACCGAACGGTCTGTCTATGTGCATATTGGCTGAAAAAAAGCTTATTTGATCCAGTTTATTAGTCGGCTTGACTAGCTCGTGGACCTACATCATCAACAATGAGCGGTTTTATCACCGAAATATTATCGGGAACGTATTCAACAGCGCCAATGGCTTGATTTCGTTCAGACATTCGGATCAAACCGTCTTTACTGCGAACTAATTGGATATCTTCCTTCTGCATTGTGCCCGCAACAGCGATATTGTTAGAAATAATGGCAAGGCCATCCATCTTGTTGTCGAAATAATTGGGTCGCTCGCTTGCCGCAGCCTGCTGAACAGCACTTGTCTCAACTATCATCGTTCCAGTATGGCTGACAATCAAGTTGTTATACACCCTGGTACCCACGGGTTGGTAGGTTTTTCCACCCAGAACAAGGCAATTTGTGTTATTACCCATGTTCACCAGCGTATTATTGAACACCTGGACATTATATTGCCGCCAATGCCCACGCAGAAGCGCTGTTCGCTCCTCTTGCGAAAGATCCTCTAGAACCGCAGACTTTTCCTCATCTCCACTTATCCACTTTACAGTAGGATTTAAGGTTCCATCAGCTCCTCCATCATGTGATCCGCCATCAAGTCTTATCACCTGATCCGTCAAGCCTTCCATATAGTTGTCATAAATTTTGTGATCGTTGCCATAGATGCGAAAGCCCCTCATTCCCGGCTTTTCCCCGTCACCGAAGAAGAAGTTGCCGTAAAAGCTATTGCGATTACCGTGTCGAGCGACGAATCCCCCGTACGAATTCCGAGTCGTATTGTAGCGGATGATGTTGTCGCTGCTCTTCACAGAAATAATCTCATCCTCGCCATCAAAACCGTCAAACAAATTGTACTGGATCGTTACGTACCCAGGTGCTAATGAGAGGCTTGATAAACCGAGCCGTATCGCCTCTAATCCGTTCGTAACACGCGGGCCAATCCCATGGAAATGATTATATTCAATCAAATCATGCTGCGAGATCGTTCGTCCGCCATGCCCCTCTCCATCATAAATAATAACAGCGCCAAAGCCTCTCTTGGGCCCAATTTCATTGTAAGCAATCCGGTTGTAGCTGCTCACTCCCTCCACTCTGATATAATGGCGGTGCGTTCCATTGTCGGTGATCAGTTTAGAATCTTCATAAGGGGTCGGACCGCTATAAACGGCTCCATTCGGATCATAGCTGCTGCCATAACGGCAGCTGTTTTCGACGCCATACAACCCCCATACTGGACCCTTATTCGTGAGGAAACGATAAGGCTGGCCGGTCTCATTCAAGGCAAACGTATTGCGAAGAATAGAAATTCGGCTAGAGCTCTGCAGTTGAATTCCTGGATGTACACCTTGCAAGATACGGTGCGATAGACCTCTATCACTAAGCGACTGTTCGCTGGAGGAAGAGCCGATCCCACTATGGATCAATAGCCCCGATACTTCGATATAACTTGAATTCTCTATGTGCATATAGCTATCGCCTGAGATAATGGCCATTCCCAAGTTAGCAGCCTCAATCCGTATCGGCATGCCGTCCGAACCATGCTTATCCTTTACAACGAATGGACCGCTTTGTTCATAGATACCGTTTTTTAGCTCAATGACGCTTCCTGCGACCGCTTCATCCAATGCCATCTGCAATTCTGCAGCCGTGCTAACCTTTATGTATTTCAGCTTCGGCCGCACATCCACATGATCCCCCATATCCTAACCCCTCCATAATACTCTGACATTCGCTTGCATGCTTAGAACACACGATGCTTCCAACCTTGCAGCTTGGCAAGAGCTTCAACATAATAGTAGTCACCGTAAATCAACGATACATTCACATTCGTCTCAGCCGGTTTATGCCCCGTTCCCCCACGGAGAATGCCCTCATGCTGCGGTTCATCGAAGGCAGTATATCTCTCCGATAAGGATTTCAAGATGCGCTCAGCAGCTGAGCGGTACTTATTGGCATCCTCAGCTTGAACGACTTCGGCAAGTTCAAGCAAACCCGACGCCGCAATACTTGCAGCAGAAGTATCTCTTGGCGCCCCGCTTGCATTCGGTACGCGGAAGTCCCAAGGCGGCACCATTTCTTCTGGCAGCGAGCTAAGGAAATGATGAGCTACCTGCTGTGCAGCATGCAGGTATTTCTCCTTCTTGGTATAACGATATGTGTTTGTCATACCGTACAACGCCCAAGCATTCCCCCTAGACCAGCAGGAATCCTGTGCAAAGCCTTGCCCGCCCATGTGCTCCAGCAATTCCCCAGTTATCGGATCGAATACAGCAATATGACAAGTCGATCCATCGCCACGGATCATATGCTTGATAACCGTATCTGCATGGGCACACGCGATTTGAGAAAATCGCGGGTCTTGCAGTTCTTCGGAAGCCCAGAACAAGATTGACAAGTTCATCATGCAATCGATGATAGCCCAGCCAGTCAAATCACGATTCCAGGCCCTAAGAAACTGCCCGGCCAGATTAAATCGACCAGCCAGAAAATTGGCTGCCGCAAGTCCCCGGCGTCGTCCGTCCATATCTCCGGTCAGTTTGTACTTGAGGACAGATGTGGGCAAATACTGGAACCCCACATCATGATGAAAATGGTTGTCTTCCAGCAGATGACGTTCCATCCGTGTGTCCCACTCCCAGGCAGAAAGCTTATAGCGTTCTTCGGCGGTCAAATCATAAAGAATCCACAGCATCCCCGGCCAGAATCCGGAGATCCACTGATCAAGCTTCAAGCCATCATATGCCCCTGATTGGGCTGCATGCGGCGCTAGTTCAATACCTCGGCTCAGCATAGTATCAACCTTGTTCTGTACTCCTTTCCACCAAAGATCGATAGATGCAGGATCAATTATTATTGGCTTTTCCATGAATGTGATCTTCTCCTTTTTATCCTTTAATAGCCCCAATTAATGCGCCTTTCACAAAATATTTCTGCAGGTAGGGATAGACCATAAGAATCGGCATTGTGGCAACGATAATGGTAGCATGCTTCAGGGTTTCCCCTAATATCGAAACGTCTCCTGCACCCGAACCGCTTGCCATGGAGCTTGCTTCGTTCTGCAGCAGAAGCTCTCTGAGCACAAGCTGAAGCGGGTAAAGAGAGCGATCTTGTATAAAAATGAGAGCGTTAAACCAAGCGTTCCAGTGACTCACCCCGTAGTACAGCAACATAACAGCCACGACAGGCATACAAAGCGGGAGCATGATCCGAAACAAAATAACAAATTCATTAGCCCCATCCATCTTCGCCGATTCTTCCAGACTATCTGGTATCGCTTCAAACGCTGTTTTCATAAGAATAAGATTGAACGCTGAAACTGCTTGCGGAATAATCAATGCCCATAATGAATTAGCCAAACCCAGCCCCTTAACCGTAAAATAAAAGGGTATCATTCCTCCGCTGAAAAACATTGTAAATATAATATATAGCATGAGGGGCTTGCGATAGCCCAGACATTTACGAGACAAAGCGTACGCGCCCAGAGAAGTGAGGAGTATGTTCAAACATAATCCCACGACAACAATGATCATCGTATTGACATAGCCGTTCATGATCGTTCCATTTTGAAATACAAGCTTGTATGCCTTAAGATTAAAATCAAGCGGCTTCCAAAGAATTCCGCTATGCTGCATGTACAGCGTAGGGTCGCTTAAAGATGCAAATAGGACATACACAATAGGATACATTGTGGCGACAGCAAGCAGTGACAATAGCGTGTAGTTTCCGATATCGAAAGTCCACTCACCGACTGATTTGCGATACATATTCATCCCCCCTCTACCACAGGCTGGTATCGTTCAGCTTGCGGCTCAACCAGTTGGACCCGACAACAAGGGTGAAATTAATGGCCGAATTGAATAAACCAACGGCCGAGCTGAAGCTGTAATTGAATTCCTGAAGCCCAACTCGATATACATAGGAGCTAATAACATCAGCGGTTTCATAAATGGTAGGATTATAAAGCAAAATAACTTTTTCTGTCCCCACACTCAGCATACGGCCCATCTCAAGAATCAATAAAATGACAATCGTAGGCATGATTCCCGGTAGCGTGACATGGCGCATTTGCTTCCAACGTCCTGCGCCGTCGATCTTCGCAGCCTCATACTGCTCTGTATCAATGCCAGCCAATGCCGCTAGATAAATAATAGTTCCCCATCCAATATGCTGCCACACCCCCGACGAGACATAAATCGTACGGAAAAACTGGGATTCAAGCAGCAGGGAGAGTCTCTCCCCGCCCAAAAAAGCTATAAAATCATTGATTAATCCCCCGCTTACGGTGAATTCCTTGATCATTCCGCATACGACGACGAGTGAGACGAAATGCGGCATATAGGTAATCGTTTGGATAGATCGTTTAAAGATCGTTTTCTTAACTTCGTTAAGCAGCAGAGCCAGGATGATCGGTGCAGGAAATCCAAAAACGAGATCATACAAGCTGATAAGAATCGTATTTTTAAGCGTACGCCAGAAGTAAATACCTTCGAAAAAAACTTTAAAATGCTCGAATCCAGCCCACGGGCTTCCTATAATGCCAAGTCTCGGAGAGAAATCCTTAAAGGCAATGATTGCGCCATACATGGGAATATAGTGAAAAAGCGAAAAAAATAAAATCACAGGAGCTAGCATGAGATAGAGCAGCTTATTTTTCCGAATGTCATTCATCATCCCCCATCCCGGGAATGAATTTGTTTTCACTGAAATACCACCTTTCTATCTCTTGTTATACCGATCAAGCGAATTCTGATAAATCTCTACGGCGCGATCAATGCCTAGCTTTTTAATTTGTTCCACATATTTGCCATAATTCTCAAGTGGTTCCTTGCCCATAATAAACTTTGCAAACATTTCTTCCTTATAATTGCTTACATCGTTAATGATTTTACCGAGCTCTTTGCTTTCTTCCGCAGTTGGCGTAAGAAATGCTGGTATTGTGTGTTTAGCCGCATCGGTATTCGACCACAATTTAACCGCTTCATCTTGCTGAGGATACGTATTCCAGTTTCGACGTTCATCGGCTTCATATGGACCGTTCGGCTTAGTAAACTGCGCGACCATTTGCTGCAAGCTATACTTATCATTTTTCACGATCTGATCTGTATACGAAGGCTTTCCGTCTTTCATGACATAGCTTTCGCCCTCGACGCCAAAGTTGAACAATAGACCGCCTTTCGTGCTGTAAGCATAATCCAGCCAACGAACAGCCAGTTCCGGATTTTTCGTAGTTGCCGAAACCGCTTTGCTAGGACCTGGATTATACTTAAAATCTCTCTGCCCTGTAAAAGGCTTCTCCCCTTTTTTAAGGGTTGGATAAGGTGAGCCTACCAAATTGAACTTCGGATCCTTCGTTTTCATAGCATCCAGCCATTTTCCCAGGCCTCCACTCAGGAGGCCAACAGTTGCTCCGGTTTGACCGCCAAGTATTTTCGTATCCAGAGCTTTCCCATCTGTCAGCGCAAAATCTTTATCAAACAAGCCCTCTGAATACCATTTCCGGAAAAGGGCTAGGAAATCCTTATATTGAGGATCGACGGGTCCAAACTTGACTTTACCTGAGTCATCGAGGTAGAAATTGTTCGAAGTATGATAAGCGCCGATAAAAGCATCTCGAATCTCGAAATTCCCATTGACATAGGTTACACTGAATGGTGCTTTTGCTCCCTTTTTGTCACGGAATGCCTTTAAAGTCGTTTCCCATTCATCAATCGTCTCAGGAATGGGCAATTGCAGCTCATCCAGCCAATCCTTACGAATGATTGGTCCACGGAATACTAGTCCGGAAGGGTTACGGATCATCGGAAATACGTAGTATTTGCCGCTATCCGTTTTGATCATTTTGTCGAGCTCCTTATCTTCCTGCAGCTTCTTCTTCAAGTTCGGCGCATATTTATCAATCAAATCATTCAGTTCCAGAATGACTTTATCGTTTATGGCCTTCTCAGGTCCGCCAGGGTAAGACCCCGAGCTTCGTCCCGTCCAATCGTACTCAATGACATCCGGCAATTTCTCAGAGACAATCATGAGATTGAATTGCTCCTTCAGTTGTTGATCGTTCGGATGGACATACTTGACTTCAACACCCGTTTCTTTCGCCAACTGCTTGCCAAAAGGAGTTTCAGCCAAGTTTTGATAAAACGTGATGGCATTGTTATTTATTCCTTCCCATGATGTTAGCGTTTCCTTCGTAGTCATAGGATAGGTTGCTGTTGACTTGGCTGGATCGGCATTGGGCGTATTTACGCCGTCCTTGCTAGTACTTCCGTTTTCCGAGCAAGCGGCCAGTATAATACTTGTAAACATGAGGACACTTAATCCCGCAGCGCCATACTTGCGATGTTTTCCTAGTAATCTTAAGCTTTCCATGTTGGTTCCCCCATTCAATAGTTAAACGGATCCTTACAATTCAACGGTTTGCATGTTTCATTTTGCTTAAAAGATTAGAAAAAGTATATATTCAAAAACTAAACCCGTACATTAAAACCGGAAATACGAGGTTTTGAGTACGGGTTTAGGTTTTACATTATGGGCTGTCAGGCCCTACATTCGAAGCAACAAGCGGTTCACGGACAATGGCAGTAGAAGAACTAAAATATTCATCTGCACCAATATCATTCGTTGAACGCGTTTGACCATCCATATCCTCTGTAACGTAAGGATAGCTGCCGACAGCGGCATTAACGGCTGCGCTTCCAGAGGTTAACTTCTGCAATCCATTTATCGTTGTGAACGAAGGCGTTATATTAAGGATTTCCGACGATGATCTTGAACGATTATTTAATGTACTGCCAAAGCCAATATTCCCTTCAAACACAGCGTTCGATGTTTTCACTTCCTCATAAAGCGTCCCCGTACTATTGCGAACGATGTTGTTGGCTATTCGACTATCTACAGGTGCTGAGGTATAGCTTCTGCCGATGATGATGCCGAATGTGCTGTTAACGATCGTGTTGTTCGCAACTTGCGCTCGGTACACTCTCCAATGCTTGCTTAAATCTCCACTGCCGTAGTTTGTGGAGTTGGGTCCACCATCCCAATCTCCTCCATCGAGATTAATAGCGTCTGTGGTCAGACCTTCGAAGTAGTTATTATAAATGCGATGATCCGTCCCATAGATTCGGAACCCGCCCACTCCGGCTTTAGTCCCATTACCCAGGAAGAAATTTCCATAGAATTGATTATTATTCCCATGTCTTGCCGTTATTTGTCCTTGCGAATTACGAATTGTATTGTAACGAATCGTGTTATTACTGCTTTTCACCGAAATAACTTCCGGATCTCCATCGCTGTTCTCAAATAAATTATTCTCAACTGTCGAATTCCCGTTTAATAAGGAAACACCAGATAAGCCAAGACGAATACTCTCTTTCCCGTTGGTGATCCTCGGCGCGCTGTCATAGAAATAGTTGAGGTCAATAATCGTATATCGCGACATATAGTTGGTTCCATTTCCATCTACTGCGATGATGGGCCCCGGATCAGCTTTGGATCTGAATTCATTCCGATCAATCCGGTTATTGTCGCTATTGACACCTCTGATATTCACCCAGTTGTTAGTAGCCCCGGTTTCATTCAGATTAAATTCGTTGCGTGTCAAACGGATATGGTTGGATTCATCCATTTTCACTGCATTGTTGCTTGTGCTGGTCGTAGTTGTAAACTTCAAGCCCGAAATCGTCACATAGGACGACTGATAAAGATAGAAATAGGCGCCACCGGCCAGAATGGCTTGCCCGCGATTAACGGCTTTAATTGTAATTTCATTGCCATCCGCACCGTGAATCCCATTAATATTGATAGGGCCCGTTTGCGAATAGGTGCCGTTTTCCAAATAAATGACCCTGCCTGGAATGGCTTGGTTAATCGCAGTCTGCAGCTGTCCGGGGGTGGAAACCGTTACTGAATCTTCAACGGGGGTTCCACTTCCATTTCCGTAAATCTCTACCTCCGTATAGCTATTCCAAGCGTTCTGCGAATTGCCATGCCCGACGATGCGCACATACCTAACAGAGGCAACATCAGGAAAATTAAATGTTTGCAGGCCTTCTACCAAGCTGCTTGTTACATTTGCTTGAATGGTCGTAAAGGTCGTGTTGTCCGGAGAAGTCTGAATATCGAAAGTTGAGGTACGTGTGGAACCATTTAAGAAAGCAATTTTGACATAAGCTACTGTTGCGCTAGAACCAAGATCAAATTTGATCCATTGGCCATCACCGCTGGCTGACCAGCGGGTTCCTGTATTTCCATCTACCGTATTGGAAGGAACATTCCCATCATTGGAACTTGCCGTTACATTGGACCCTGAAATTGTAAATTTGGTGTCTGCAGCAGCAACTAATCCAGGAATCAAGCTCAAGAACACGAATGCGCATAACAGTAACTGTAAAGCATTCTTAAGTGACAATTTCATATAACTAACACCATCCTTTTAGTCTAATCTGATCGATCATCGTGACATGAAAGTCCTTACAAAAATGTTGTCTCACGAAATGTTCCTGATCACCACTTCCTTTCCGTATTTTCTAGCTCTAGTTTATCTCGTGTTACAAGGTTATTGAATCTCATTTGGCTTCATTTGTTTATAGGCAAAAGCAAGTATGATACGTAAAAAACAAACTCAATCGATCGTATTTTGTAAACAAGTATGTGAAATAAAAAAAAGAGCCCATTCCGGACTCTTTAACAAAGTTAGATCTTCTGATACTTTCCAGGAGTCATCCCTTCAAATCTTTTGAATATACGCAAAAACGTGCTTACATCTGCATAGCCAACACGTCCGGCAATTTCGTTAACGGTTAGTTTTTGCTCGGAAAGAAGTGCCTTTGCCGCTGTCAATCGCGTTTGGTTGATGAGATCTAGTAATGTTTCTCCTGTATGTTCTTTGAATATTTTGGACACGTAGGATGGCGTTAACGAAAATGATTCTCCGATCATCGAAATATTCAAATTCACATCTCGAAAATGCATCTCAATATATTCTCGTATATCATTAATCAAATACGCGTGATGATTTTTCTTTTCCGTTTGAATCCATTCACATATCTGCATGAGCACCCGATTCATATGCATCATCATTTCCTGAATCGTGTCACAGTTCAACAAACACTCCACGTCTTTGACATGAGCCTCAAAATTTCGCCTGCTGATCGTACTCACCTCATCTAGCGTTTTGAGCATGGTACTTGCCAGATTAAACAAAAGACATTTGGCAAGTGCAACCGAAACAGGATGGACCTTGAAATTCGCTTCATAGATCTCCCCTAACAACATCTGCGATTTGGGCAAATTGCCAGTCTTCACATAGTAAATGAGCTGTTGTTCAACGCTTAAAGGATAATAATAATTCCTCTGAGATTGAGCAGACTCCATACTTTTTTCCTTGTACGGAATCAGCTGTCCACTCCCAAGTACGATTCGATACTCTAGCGCTTCCAATGCCTCATGATACGATTGTGAAATTCCATAAACGTCACTGTGAACACCGCTCACAGCAATCGTCATTTCGGCATGAATATGTTCCTTCATGAATGCTTGCGTTTGAGAAGCCATCCGATTTAATTCTTTGACTTCCTCTTCTTCACTTAGAGTTGGCTTCAAATTAATGATACAAGCTATCAGTTCGTTCACTTCCGTTGAATAAACCGTCGCGTTCTTTCCGGCCAACTCCTCAATCACATTGCTTAGAATAAAGTGAAGCATCTGCATATTTTGCCCGAAAGAGTCCCGCCCTTCATCTGATTGCAGCTTGCCATAAGCATCCACGCTGAAAAGCAGCACCGCAAACCGATCCGAATGGAATTGAACGTTGTGAGCGATGAAAGATTCCTGAAGCGGAAATTTCTTCTCCAATTGTCCTTTCAATAAACGTGTCAAGAAATGAGCTCTAATCGTATTATTATGTAGCTTTAATCGGTCACTGATGGCATCTTTCTCAACAAATGTATGCTGAAGTGCGTTCTGTAAAAATGAATATTCATTTGATTTCCCATCGAAACGAAACCCTGATTTTTGCGTCATGTTCTGCAGCAGCACCTGAATCGGCAAATAATTCTTTTGCAAGAAAATAATGGTGACAATGATGCCAATCAACAAACCTAAAGCAATACTCAATCTTGTCATATCTTTCAAATATTCCATCTTTTCATTAAAAATGTTTGCCGGCAAAACCGATACATATTTCCAACCCGTTAGCTCAGATGTAAGGTAAGACAATGCCGCTTTGTCTTGATTCATTTCTACATAAACCAAACCCTTTTTCCCAAACAAACGCTCAGAAGGCAAGTAATCTTGAAGCTTCTCTTTATCTTTGGACGATGCAATGATGTGATTATCTTTATCCAGAATCAAAACTCTCGAATCATTGTATTGCGGAAGGCTTTCCAGCAGCTTATTCACGTTAATCAGGAAAATTAGAATGGGATGGGGCTGTATCGGATTATTAAAGATGAGCGAGCGGGCAAACATTACCGTAGACGTGGGCTTTCCATCGTTCCAAAGCAACATGGGGGAATACTTGTATACATATTTACCATCAAATAGCTGGATCCATTCCTCATAGGTAGTCTCTTGGCGCTGCCTCATCATGGCATGCAGACCACGGGAATCGATGTGGTTAAACGTAGATATAACGGTATCGCTATTAGCGTACATCACGTAGATTTGCTCAATATAGTCATTTGCATTCTGATATGTTCTTAAATTTTCAGCGATGTTGAACAGTTGAAAATAGTGATCATCGGATAATGGCTTTTCAACATTCGTGAAAGAGACTATATTTTTGTTTAAAGCAACTTCCAAACTTAATTGTTCCAAGCCTTTTAACTTACTGTCAATGGATAATTCGATTTGCGTGAGAAGCAGCTCATTTGCCCGATTAATTTCTTTCTCCACCAGACTGTGCGTGGCAGAATAAAGAATTATACTAATTACAATAGGAACCAACAATACAGATAAGTAAGAGAATATCCATGTTACAATTACACTCCTATTATATTTTCGGAGCTGCAGCAGCATACGAATGACCTCCTGACAATATATTCCTGCACCTATTATACATGGCTTATGAGAGCGATTACAAACGATGTCCCATCAGGCTACTTTGGTCTTTTTTGCCATAAAAAAATCCCCTCCAGTTTAGCAGCTTTCAAGTCCATTGTACCCATGGACTTTTCTTCACTGTCAACCATAAGGGGA
This sequence comes from Paenibacillus germinis, assembly GCF_013141785.1. NCBI lineage: Bacteria > Bacillati > Bacillota > Bacilli > Caryophanales > Paenibacillaceae > Paenibacillus > Paenibacillus germinis. The sequence goes on along the minus strand of NZ_WHOC01000028.1, from coordinate 90,533 downwards.
TAATATCAGTAGGAAGTTTTTTTCATTTTCAATGCTAGCCTTTACTTCTTCTACCGTATACAAAATATAAGGTAAGGGCAGACATAATCATCAAAATCACAGAATAGACAAGAGTCAACGCTTTTGTATCAGCCACCGCATCTGCGTCTGTACTATTTTTGATAACGATGCCCAACGGCTGGTACAGAGGGTGATATAGAAATACCGTCAGGTCATAATCCGCCAATATCCCGTTGAAATTCAAAGCAAGGACAGCCAGCGTGGAGGGAAGAATGATGGGTAGAAGTACCCTTCTGAAGGTATAAAAGGATTTGGCGCCCAAATTTTTGGCAGCATCCTCAAGATTGCTGTCAAGACTGAAGAAGGATGCCTTCACCATACGAAGGGTAAATGGAATGTGGACGATCACATAGGCAATGAACAGCAACCATACGGATCCGACCAACACGTTATTGCCAATAATTAGCCGAGGTGTACCAAAGGTGACAATCAGACCGATTGCAATTAATGTTGAAGGCAGCATCCACGGGATCAGTAGGGAATACTCCAGCATATTGGTCCAGGTGTTCTTATATTTATGCAATATCCGGGAAGCCATTAAAGCCAAAGCCACGACGGTAATTGACGCTGCCGCTGCATAGCAGACACTTACCAGGTAAGGTTTAAAAGCGGAAAGACTTGAAAACACATGGATGTAATTGTTCAATGTCAAATTGCTAAAGGAAATCGATGCTTTTGCAATGCTTTGGGCATCTGTAAAGGAAAAAGCAATAATGAGAATGACAGGAATGACATAGATCAGAAACAGAAGATAGGCTGCGGCATGGGTAAGCACATTCGCAAGCGGATTAATGATTTTTTGCTTAACCATCTCGGATTTAACTTTGGATACCGACATGAAATTTCCTTTTCTTTCAAACCGGATCATGATGGACAGCAAAACCATGGTTGCCAATCCGAGAACGAGCGCGAGCAACGCGGCTAAATCTTTGGAATAAGTGCTGTTGGCGAAGGCAAGAATCATAGGCGTAATCGTTTGAAATTCCGTCCCTCCCAGAATCAGAGGCGCTGAAGTTGCAGCTAATCCTGTAAGAAAGAGGAGGATCGTCAACGCATAAATAGTTGGCTTTAATACGGGAAGAACGACGCGTCTCAGAATATAAAAGGGCGATGCCCCCATGTTTTTCGCTGCTTCGATCGTTTGAAAATCCACTTTACGCATAGCATTGCTTAGAAAAAGGACATGGTTGGATGTACAGGCGAACGTCATGACAAAGAGAACAGCCCAATAGCCGTGAAACCACGTCGTATCAAAGGAAGGAAATACAAAGGCCAAGACTTTCGTCATAAGTCCCGTCTCACCGTAAATCAATTTGTAACCGGATACCAACACAACGCCGCTGTAGATGAGAGTTGTAAAATAGCCAAGCCTTAATATTTTTGCGCCTTTGATATCAAAGTACTCGACAACCAGAACCAAAAAGATCCCTACAAGGTTTACCGTAAAAATAAGTGAAATCGCTAAAATAAAGCTGTTGTACAAGCTTTTCATGGCACGAGCGGAGGATAACAGCTTTTGAACGGGTTCAAATGAAAAATTTCCCTTACCGAAAAAGATTTCGTAATAAACATTAAGATTCGGATAAATCAGAAAGGCGATGACAAACCATGCTATCAAAGCATAGAATATCAATGTGGACAAAGGGACGGACGACCGCGCTTTTTTAGTAATCTGTACGTTCAACAATGTTACCCCCTAGTACTGCAAAATATCGCCGGCGTGCATATAAATGTCAATCTCATCTCCCGTTTGGTATTGGTCATGTCCTTTTTCTGTTTCAACGGTCTTCAATATCCCGCCGCCTGCAATCTCCACCGAATACTTTGTGTAAATGCCATAAAATTCCTGATCCACAATTTCCCCTTTTAGTTGTACGGCATTTTTACCCTGAACTATTGGTGTGAGGCTTATTTTTTCGTTTCGAATATAAGATTTTTTGGCAGGATCAATGAAATCCTTTAAGGGAGAGTTCTGAATAATCGCCGGTTGAATCAGATTTATATCGCCTATAAAGTTACAAACAAATTCCGTCTTGGATTCATTGTAAATTTCCCGCGGCGTACCGACTTGTTCAACAATCCCCTTGTTAAATACAGCGATTCGATCCGATAAAGTCAAGGCTTCTTCCTGGTCATGCGTTACATATACGGTAGTGATCCCAAACTTCTTCTGAAGATCCTTTAACTCATTACGTAATTGCACTCTCAGCTTGGCGTCCAAATTGGACAAAGGCTCATCCAATGCAAGTATGCTTGGCTTAAGCACAAGAGCCCTCGCGATAGCCACACGCTGCTGCTGACCGCCCGATAACTCGGACACTTTTTTGACAAGCTGTTCCTCGCTTAAATCTACTTTTCGGGCAATCTCTTTAACCTGCGCATCTACTTCGGCTTTAGAGAATTTTTTCACCCGCATGCCAAAAGCAATGTTTTCGTATACATTTAATGTGGGAAACAGAGCATAGCTTTGAAAGACCATGCTGATTTCACGCTTTTCAATAGGTACTTGGGTGATATCCCGATCATTCAACAGGATCTGTCCGCTCGCAGGATTTATAAAACCTACCAAGCTCCGAAGAATAGTCGTTTTCCCGCATCCCGACGGCCCGAGAAACGTAAAAAACTCTCCTTCTCTGATGTTGAGATTAAGGTTCTTGATGGCATGGAAATCGCCGAAATGAATTTGAACATCTTTAAATGTAATCATTTTTAACCTCTGTAAAAAGTATTTTTTAAATATAACAGGCTGCATGCATGGAATATTCCAACATGCAGCCGAATCACCAAACCTTATTTCATAATTTCCAATTGAATTTTTTCTACCCATTTCCCAAGATTTCCGGCAACAAATACCCAGTCAAAAGCTATTGGCTTGATTGAAGCATAAAGAGCTTGTACATCTTTGTTTGCTTTTGCAACAGCTTTTGTATTCGCAGGCATGGCATTGAATTGTGCGGCAAATTGTCCTTGCACGTCCGCCGAACCGATCCAGTCGATAAACCTTTTTGCCGTTTCCATTTTCTTAGTCCCATTCGCAATGGCTGCTTGTTCTACAATCATTGGTACTCCACTACTTGGACTTACAATTCCCGCTTTAACCCCATATTGTTTCTCTTTTGCCTGCAGAGTGCCCGAAACGACGGCTCCAATTGGGGATTTTCCGTTAACCATATTTTGGTAGAAGTCTTCACCTTTAACAGCTGGGACACCGTTGTCATACAACTTCTTGATTTCATCCCAGCCTTGCTTTGAAATTCCATACTGGCCTTTGTCATCTTTGTATTTAGTCAATATGCTTGCCACTATTAACTGAGGTGTAATTTGATCAAGCTGAGTTGGAGTCTCATATTTCCCTTTGAACTGCGGATTACTATATACATCGGACCAATCCTTTGGTGCTGTATCCGCCGTATAAGATTTTGGATTATAGCCAATCAGAATGGCTTGCTTGACCAAACCGTGGTAATATCCTTCCGTGTCGTTCAAGCCCGCTTCAATTTCTCCCACCCATGCTGGGGCATATTTGGCAAGAACTTTTTCTTTCTTTAAGTTTTCATAAAGCATATTGTTCAATCCGTAAATGACGTCCGCAACCGGATTGTTTTTCTCGGCTATCAAGCGATTCGTTAAATTTGCTCCGCCTGCCCCGACAATTTCGATTTCAAATCCAGCGTCTTTCGCCTTCTGGACTAACCAATCGCCTCTGCCGTCTGAATTCGCGTTCGTATAAACAATCAACTTTTCGTTCTTAACTGGCTCTTTCGATGCAGGTGCAGATGCGGCCGGTGTACTAGTTGGTGCGGTAGTCCCCGCAGTATTACCGTTTGTATTGCCTCCACCGCAGGCAGTTACCGCTAAACACATGATTGATATCAAAGATACGCTTACCATTTTTCTCATCATTCTTTTTGACTCTCCTTTATATAGTTGATTTTTTATAAAGACAGTGAGACTATTAGCATCTGGATTTCTAGATATTAAAAATCAATCCATCATAGGCCACCACGACCCCGGTCGGTTTGAAGATTTCGTCAAATTCATCGTGAAGCAGTTTGGAATTATGGCTAAAGTGAGTGACGATAATGTGCCCTTCCTCTTTCAAGATGTTTTCTTTCCGAAACTCACGCTGAGCCTCAAGCACCGTCTCAATACACATATGATTGCGATCTCGGGAATTTCCCGTGTATCCATGCGTGCAATCGAGTATAGCACAATCCAGATTTTTCCCCTTTAACCATGCCCAAGTAGCTTCTGGAAACCAGCCCGAATCATGTCCATACAGCAGCTTTTTGCCATCCTTTTCGATCACGTACAACAAGCATGTTTCCATACGGTCATGATCCGCAAGGAGCGGTGTAACAAGTGCATCACCTACCTTTATCGTCTCGAATGGGCGCAGCAGATGAAAAGCAAACCTTTCTCCTTCAAAGCGGCCGATGGCAACACGCGTATGGTACATCACGGCATCATTCCCATAGATATGCATCGGATGCTGAAGTTCGTGTGCAATACCCGCTCTCCGGCATTCCAAATCATAAGCATTAAAATGATCGGAGTGCGTATGGGTGACAAGCAGGTGCTCGATAGCGCCCAAATCAATGTTGTCGCGAAGAGCCTGCATATAAGAATCTGGCGAATAGTCGAACTTGATTACATCGTCAATGATGGCCGAGGTTCGTGTACGTATGTTTTTTCCTCCAAGCTTACGAGCTTTGAGGCAATGCTCACAGCGGCAAAATGCATTCGGAAAGCCCTCTGCAGCTGCGGTTCCTAGAAAATGAATTTTCATATAAACTCCTTCTGTCAATCCTAAAGAACGGATTTCCTCTCTACGATCTTCGTTTGAATTTTGATGGTAATCGTTTTCTCATGTGAATGATTTATGCGTTTCATTAGAAGATTAAATGCCGATTGGGCAAGCTGCCCGGTATCCTGTCTGACCGTTGTAAGAGGAATCGGCGTTAACGCTGATAAATGGATATCGGAGAACCCAACAATTGAAAGCTTATCTGGGACAGGGATCCCCATACTCAAGGCTGTATATAAGGTTGAAATGGCCACATGATCATCCCCGCACATGAGGGCTGTCATATGCGGATTTTCCTGAATAAACCGTTCCTGTTCCGGGTCGCTCTCATTAATACGACTTGGATTGCATGCCACGCTTTTAAAATGAATATATTGGTTTTTGACGGGAATCGCATTATCGAGCAACGCCTGGATATAACCTAGATACCTCTCCTCCCTGCTAGTGATATTATCTATCGAGTTCGAGGTGTATCCGATTTCCCGGTGCCCCTTCTCGATCAAATACTGGGTCATCTGGTAAGAACCCTTATAATGATCGTGATACACGCAATCAATCTGAACCTCACGAAAAATTCGATCGATAATAACAATCGGAAACTGCTGTAATTTCAATCTCAGCACCTGGTCACTGCATGTCTTGCGCCCTTGGGGAAATAAAACGATGCCGTCTACCCCCCCTTCAACAAGTCTCTGCAGGCAACGATCCTCATCATCTTTATCCTTGCTGATTTTCAGAATAAGATCGCAATCGTGTTTTCGCACTTCGATCTCTGCTGCTGCGATAATTTTTGAAGTGTAATCAGATAGATGGGGCACTATGAGAGCTATCTGATTACTCTGCTTAATCCGCTTCTCCTCAACTGGAAGCGCTTTACTTTCCGACGGAAGCACTCCGTTGTAAGGCTCTCCATCCCTTGGTCCGGAAAGGAAGGTCCCCCTTCTCGGCAAACGGTACACCAGCCCCTGCTCGACCAACCGTTCCAGCGCCAACTTACTCGTCATCCGGCTAACACCGAACAACTTCGCAAGCTCTCCTTCTGAAGGGACGGGATCATGCGGTTGAAGCCTGCGGCTCTGGATAATGCCTATGGCCTTATCAGCTATTTGCAGGTACAGTAGACTCGGTTTCTTTGACGCGTGTGCATTTTTCATTACTGGTTATCCCTCGTTTTAATCAAAATCATGAACTGCAGCACTGGCGGTTAGTTCATCATTCCTTTTTATGATTAATTTCGCTTCACATACTGCTAAGAATCACACATAGATCAGTGACCTATAGTGAGCTTAATCCATGTCACTGACATATACAATGACATAGGTCGTTAAGTTTTTGTAAAATAAGCATTTCTCTTCAAAAATTCTAGATTCATCGACGATCTCTATATCAATTATATACATACTTCCATGCCATTAAATTTACAAAATTGATACAATTATATGCTTAAACTGTCTTACACTTTGACCCCCAATCATATGATCAGGTTTTATGTTGCACCAAAACCGTCAAAAGAGCGCCTATTGCCTTTGATGGCAATAAGCGCTCTTTTGAAATACTTGCAAGCCTAGCACAAGCAGGTCTACACTTACTGACCGTTACACGTATCGTATCGCTTGAGGAACCTCCCCAATTATTTGTTATGTGGTACGCGAACTGTGCTTATCGATGTTGATTGATTACCTGCTTGGTCGATTATCGTATACGTAATCGTGTATATTCGCCCCGTCCCATTACCTAATCTTTCCGCCCGTAATTGAAATGTAGTAGCAGGCGTGCTTATATTAGCCTCAATGTCACCCTGACCACTATCCGGTTCATTACTTGTAATGGAGGTTAACACAACAGAAGCAACGCCTGATACGGCATCACTCGCGTACACCGCAGCTTGAACCGTCACCATTTCATGATTCGGCGACCATATGGACGTTTTATCTAACTGAACCGTGAGTAAAGGTGCTGTTTGGTCAATCTTAAACTCAATTGTTTTGACCTGTTCTACATTGCCTGCTTGATCCGTGCTGCGATAACCAACCTTATAAGTCCCTTCAACAAAGGCAGGAATGGAACCGGTATAGGTTATCCAAGCCCCGTTATTTACTTGATATTCTGTTTTTGCCACACCGGATAATTGGTCATACACGGCTATGCTTACCGTTACATCCGATGTATACCATCCGTTGCTGCCGTTTGGAATACCCGGACTTACTGTGGCGCTGCTTATAGGAGCTATCTTATCCCCCTTAAAATAAGCCCAATCCGTCTGGATTCCCTCCAGCAGGGCAGGTTGGCTGGAGCTTTCCATTAAACTCCCAGCTTGAGCTCCAATGGAAATCTGGGTTCCCTTCATTATGCTTCCCGTAAATCCATTCAATTGACTTTTTTTCATAATCCCTTCCGTCAATACTCTTCCCGACTTCCCTGGTATAATCCGCTCTAGCGTGATGCCTACAAAGCTTTCAGGAGCATCAGCAGCGCTCATGAGCCGCAGCGTGGTATGGTCGGTATCAAAACGTACGGCGGCAAATCGAGGAATGCCAACTTGGGTATTATTTTGTAAAGTTAATTGCTTATCTAGCATTTGCGGATAGTATTCATCACCTGTGACGTTATACTCTGCCACTCTACCTGAAGCGCCCAAAACCCCATTTATTTTTGCCAATATATAGCTATTGGGCTGGTTCGTATAATTTTCATTAAAAATGATCGTTTTAATTGTTCCATCTTCAAAGATCACTTGAAGTGTTTTATTATGGATGGTACGGTCCCCAAGTCTTCTTCCCAACGTATTATTGACGTCGATGTTGGAACTCAAGCCCACCTTGATACCCGATATATCCCAGTATCCGTATAGATAGCCATTCAGGCCACCGCCTCCGTCTCGGGTTTCATACGTCCCCAGAATATCCGGCACGGCATCTCCGCTAGCCCTTACAGAGGATTGGCTGCCTGTGGAGCTGCTGAACAAGGCCAGCGCCCTTCCCCTATGGCCATCCTCGTAACCGATCGGTGTGCTGTTCGTAAAGGTAACGTTATAATCCGCATGGTTCGCATATTGGTTCTCCGGTTTTTGCGTAATCCATGGCGAGTCATTCTGAACCATATAAGTCCCTATAATTTCAGTGTTATTGAAGATGACCTCATCGTTCGTTCCACTGCCCAAGGATTGGATAAGAATAGGCTGCAAGGTCTCCGTGGAAACGATTTGACTGTTGTTGATCACATTGATTTGGGGTTTGGTGAAATCCTCGCGATTATGCACATACCAACCGACAGATTTCGAAACAAAAGAACTGTCATAAAAAGTCTCCCTTACACCGCTCGCGGAACCATAACCCCAAGTGCTTGCGATCCCACCCCGCTGCCCGCCCCATACCTTGGTCGGGTCCAAATCTGCCGGTGGAGTAACACCCGGATGAGCCGCCACCCAGCTATTGCGATAATTAATAGCTTCGAGATTGCCATAATGCTCAATATGGGAATTTTTCACGATATGAACCGCATCCTTATTATTGCCGCTGTCCTCACTGTGAACCGGATACCTCATATTTCTGGCGGTAATCGTGAGGTTCTCCAGATTGGCCGTGCCCTTCAGCCACAGGGTTGATTGGTCGGTGATCTCAAGGTTAGTGGCTGATGGACTATTCTCTCCTTTTAGGATGACCGTTTCCCGGTCAGTTCCCCGAAGGGTCGTATAAGGCTTAACCACCCAGTTTTTCTCCGTATATACACCTGGATAGATCAGAATGATATATTGCTTTTCGGGATTGCTATCCTGAATGCTATCGTTAGCCAGCTTAGGAGAGATGAAATCGCCGGTTCCATCAGTCTTTACTGTCAAGGTAACGGTTTCCACATACCCTTCTGTGACTGTAACCGCAGATGAAGCCGTTTTGCCGCCATCCACTGTCGTAACCGTGATAGTAGCCGTTCCCTCTTTTTTTCCATAGACGGCTCCATTCACATCCACAATAGCTACCAGCGGGTTGTCTGAGCTCCATGTGACTGCCCTTTCTACCGCATTTTGAGGCTCTATCGTGGCCATCAAACGCCTTACCTTGCCTACACCGATCTCCATAGTTGTATTGTTCAGGCTGACGCCAGATACACGAGCTGGGATGGGGTCATTGGAATAGGTCACAGGCCGGATTTCTACGTCATCCAGATAATAGGCATCGGCTAACGCAGGAGAATCCGTATACAAATACATCATCAAATTGGAAACAACACCGACTTCATTCAGCTTAAAATAGCCTTGTACCTGCTTCCAATTGGTAGCATCCATCGCAGGTCCTATTACCATAACCACCTGCTTGGAAACACCATCTAATTGGTACTGCAAACATATACGAAGCTTCTCTCCAAGAGTTGAGCCTGGCGCCAGCTTCCCCCATGCGGAATAGTAATATTCCTTCCCGTTTTCCACGCCGGGAAAATAGATTTTTGCATACGGATATTCTTTGGTGATTTTGACCGACTGATGACCGGAATGATATTCTGATGTGCTTAATTCCGTACTGATCCTTGATCCGGTATAGGGCAGTGTGCTCATTTCCATCCCTGGATCAACTAACATATTATCACCCAGAATTTTGGGCAGAGAGCTGAAAATATACAAAGTTTCTTCCTGTGCTTTCCACACCGAGTGAAAGCCGAACAATGCGTCTAACGCATCGATTGAAACCAGCAAATCACTTTCCGTCCATATAGGCACATGCTCCAGGTTTACGGGCGTATTTCCTTTATAGGCTGTGCTTTGTCCGTATACGACCCGAATGACACTGTTATCCTTTACAGCGAGGAGAGAGCCTTCATGATCCCATTCATAAGGTATGTTCATTTTCTTAAGAATCTCGACCAGAGGCACCCTAACGCTGCCATCGACGATTTCCAAAGGTGTTAAAGTTGTTGCCGGCTTTCCTTCAAGCATCATCTTTATGCCCTCTATAGGAACCGCCACTAGGCCAATCCGGTCAATACTGAAATCACCTGTGGTTGTAATCGGGTCAACACGGATCGCCTTTATTGTTCCCGTCCAGTTCCCAAGGCTCCACATCGGTACATAGTAGTCCGAATAGTTGCTGTCATAATTATTGACGTAAAAATCGACAGCCATGGCTTCTTTCCAGACTTGATCCTTTTCGGTGATAAAATAAACCTTGCCTGCCATATCAGCAGTACTGTTTTTCATACGGATGTGCAGATAGGGATTCTCTTCCGCAGAAATCCCCAGAGAACCTGGTGAAAGTATGCCGGGATCATTACCCGTTGATGTACCCGAATAATAACCTCCCGCAATGCTTACAGGGTTGACCTGTTTAGCTATCGTCCAGCCCTCGCTGTCTCCAGCCGTATTGAAATCCCATAATTTGCTGTACTGGATACTGCCATTATTAGTTAGAGGCGGAGGTTCAACCGCTTTGGCAGGGAGGACGGTTCTGCCTTCCGGGTATAAGACCCGGACTCTATCCTTTTGCTCGGGTGTAGGCACAACATTCGTGTGCGTACCTCCCGCTGTAAATACTTCCCGGATTGCATCCAGATATCCAAATCCGTTTAACCCGGCTGGCAGAATAAAGTGGCCCTCCCCGTATTCATTCCAATTATCGAGCAATATGATTTTGCGGCCCGGGCTTTCTTCCGGTAAAGAGGGTATAAAGCTGTCTTTTACCCATTGTGCCGTTGATTGAAATTCCTGGGGTGTTGCATAATAACCCTCCGCTCCGCCCCAAGCGGTATCATCCCTGCCCATGCTGATAACGGGGATCACATCCATTATCCCTACATCCCTTTGCTGCTCTAGCTTAGACTTCTGGAGGGCTTCTCTCCCGGCAAGCGCGCCCCAGGAGTAGGCAAACACAGCATCCATACCCGCATTCTGCATATCGCTCATCAAGGCAGCATCCGCACCTGAACTGGATATCAGAATAACCACGTCATCAAAGCCAGCGTCTTTGCAGGCTTGCCTTAAATAGTCCATTTCCACCCTAAGTGCCTCTGCCGTGCCGCCCAGACTATTTTTCAATTGGGTATAGCCATATATACCAATAACCGGCTTGTTGTCGACGACCAGATATCTCGGGTCTTTGAAATAATATTCCATCCAGTAGGGCACCAGGTTATTCCTGAAATCATCGCTTCCGCTTACCTTGGAGGCAGCAGCCTCCCACATGATCATAAAATCCGTCTGGTTACTATATTTACCATTAAAGTAGCCATCATGAAGCGCCGCTCCCAGACGTGGGTCCTTAATCGGCTTTCCTTCCGATCCCGTTGGCCTGTACCAGCAATACATCTGGAAGTCGACTCCATGCTCTACCATCCACTTCGTTTCCCAGTCCGCTACCTCCGGGTTTCCTTCGTCATAAAAGCCAAGCACCGGGACTCTTTCCGGGTAAGGCTGGATCCGTTCCCATCCCAAATGTTGCCCTTCTCTCCACAAGGAGCAGGCCTGGGCACCAACTAAGGCATCCCCTTCCTTGGCCACCGGCACAGGGGCAGGTACATAATCCGCAGGCTCCTCAGCCTCTTGGTACAAAAGAATATCATCCAAGGACATGCTTCCGTGATTGGAGGCGGCAATGGCAAAGCTGACAAGATCAACACTGCTCGCCAGTACATCCAATTGTTCTACCTTCAGCTTGCCGTTCAAATAAAGATCCGCTTTATTTGTAACCGTATTCATTTTAAGCTTTACATGATACCAGAGGTTAGGTATATACTCATAAAAATCTATATATTGGCCAGCAGCGTTTTTATAGGAGAATTTTCCGTCTTGTGTCAGCCATTGGAAGGCTGTTGATTCTCCACCTTTTAGTTCCATGGAGAAGCCATCCAATTGTGTTGGCATCAAAACCTTATACTCCATAACCAGGCTCCCTTCTTGGGAAGGAACAGATCGCCCTATATGCATAGCTCCATTCGCGTTGGCTGCATCCATTTTTAAGCTAAACACATCCGGAGCTTTTGAATTATTCATTTTTTCAACGGCAATCGCACCACCATTTGGCTGTGTGCTCCAGTCCTGTGGCAGCGGTCCTTCCACGGTAGAAAGGAACCTTTCATTAATGACATAGCCTTTATGAATCTTGACCGGTGAAAAATATATTTCGCCCGTAGTCACATCGCCTGTAATCACAAGAAAGTTGTCAATCGACTCTACACTACGGGTAAAGCCTTTTTCCGTTGCCTTTAACAGGCCGTTGACATAAACCTGCACGTTGTTGGCTTCGAGGTCAGCAATCACTTTAACCCCATATTCCACATCGGCGGTAAGCGTCTGGAGGTCATACCAGGTCCCCCCAGTTGCCAGACTCAGCTTGCCATTCTTTACCTCAAGGCTAACCCCTTCCACTTCTCCACTGCGAAGCTGCCACTTTACTCCATTTATAATAGCAGGCATTCTAAATCTGTATTCCAAAGTGAGCTTGCCAGAATGCTGCGGACGGATTTTTTTAGTCATGGATACGGGAAGTACATTACTGGTATCAATAATTTTAAACCAGCTGTTATAGCCGTAGGAAATCGCCCCTCCCGCTTTTCTTGTATCCCATCCACTAGCCACGGCATCATTGGGATTATAGGCAGTAGTCATGACAGAAAAATCCTCATCCAATAGGTACTCCGCTTTGGGCGAAGCAACCATTTCTGCATGGGCGGTAGAAACTCCCCATTGATTTACCATCCAAATAGACAAGATACATAGAGCCACAAGAATCCCTGACAAGCTGATCTTATTTCTCAGACAAATCTCCCCTTTCATTATTGAAATCCGCTTTATGCTTTATCATCGCCAACTTCCCAGACCGCCGAATATAACAGGTGGAATCGAATTCAGCCCACCCATACGCGGCGCGAAAGCAAATAAATTGTTGAATTTTTCTATATTTTGGTTAATCAACTGTCGTATAAGCCTACTTTACATACTGCTTGTATATTTCTCCTGTTGTGTAAATTTTATCTTTATTCTTGGCGTACCAGTCTTTGTACCATGCCTCGATTTTGTCGCCGCCGCCTTTGCTCCAGGCCGTTTTAGCATCGTTTATCGCCTGATCCACGGAATAAGAAGCACCGCTTACAATTGCTTTGTTGAAAATATCGCTGATCGATTGCGTTAATGAAGCCGAAAAAGCCGATAAATCTTGTGGAAGGGCCGGATTATAACCCGAAGCCGTGAATCCGTTGAAAGGACGCTCTGGATTTAAATAAGCAGGCTTCGCTTGCTGCAGCAGTAGATCCATAAATTCCTTCTGCAGCGGAACTTTCGCATCGAATACTTTTTCCGGTTGCACGCATTTGGCAAGCAAACCTATCCCTATGTTGGCCTGCATTCGTAAATCTCCGTTATAGTCCACCTCAGCTTTTGATTTGGCCGGATCAATCTGCTTCGGACAACCATCCTCTCCCATCTTCCAATGTTCATTTTCGATACCATATGTCAAAGACAATTGCGTCGAATCCTTGGTAAGAAAGTCCATATAGTCCATAACAGCCTGAGGATTCTTGGCTTTCGCATTCACCGCCGCTATCAACTGAATCGGTTCCCAGCCCCAGCTGTATGAACCGTATACTGTCGTTGGAAATGGAATAAATTTAATTTTGGCATTTGGATTATTTTTACGTAACGTTTCGAAATTTTTGTATCCCGCACCATTGATTCCGGCGATATTATTAATACCGTAAATACCAAGCTTGCCGTTGACAAAGTCCTGAAGCGCCTTTTCCCCTTTATCTGTCAAGAAGTCTTTATCTACCGTTCCTGCATCGAACAGCTGCTTCTTCAATTGCAGAGCAGCTTTGGAATTATCCCACTGCCGAACAAGCTCTCCATTATTCAGGAGCATGCCGTCTGGGATTTCACCACTATTGTACATACGATCGATTACTCCCCCGCCGATGAAGCTTAGCTGGTAACCGAATGTATCCTTCTTCCCGTTGCCGTCCGGATCCCGTTCAGTAAACGCCTTGGCAACAGCCAATAGCTCTTCAGGGGTTGTCGGAGACTTCAAACCCAGATTTTCCAACCAATCCTCCCGAATCACCAGTCCCACATTCAGCGTAGGACCAACCACACGGCCAAAATAATGCATCTTGCCATCTTCATTCATAGCCAATTTCTTGACGCCTGGATTCTGCTCAAGAAATTTTTTGTATTCCACACTTTTGCTGACCAAATCATCTATTGGCATAAACTGCTTTTGCGCAAGAAACTGATTTCTAATTTTTGCATCAAATTCAAAGATTAAATCAGGAGCCGATCCCGAGGCAAACAAAGTATTCAGCTTCGGCAGCGACTCCCAGCGCGGAATCGGGACAAACTCTACATTGGCCGGTCCGTTGGCATTGATCCATTTGCTCCAGCGGTTGTTGTCTATGGTGCCTTCGGCAGCTGGTACATTCCCCCGGTCATAGACGGAAACCGATATTTTCGACTTCGGCTTCATTGTCGCCGGTTTAGTCGCGTCTGGAGAAGCTGTATCACTTACTGTGTTATCCTTACTATTGGAGCAACCGTTCATAATCAATAAAACCAATGCCGATGCCAAAACGATCCTTATTTTTGTACGATATTCTGCTTTTATCCCATTCATATTTAACCCTCCTGATTATATTTCGCTCATTTCTCCGAGCATTGATACCCTTGCCCATTCATACTCCTACTTCACGCTAACAGATTGACATCACCTCCTTAGCAATCCATAACAGCCTCTATCCCTTAACTGCACCAACTAAGGCACCTTTTACAAAATATTTCTGTAAGAATGGATACACGATCATTAGGGGTAGCAGCAAAATCACAACTGCTCCTGCTTTGATCGCTTCTGGTGTCATAGAAACCGAGTCTTCCGCTTGAAATGTATTGATTTGCTGCAGCAGCTGCTGATTTGCCACCATATTTTGCACAAGTACAGTAAGGTTGTATTTCTTAGCATCATTGATGTACAGGAGCACTGTTAGAAACTGGTTCCAATACCCTACAGAATAGAACAAAGTCAACGTGGCAAGGACTGGTAAGGAAAGCGGGAGAAAAATTTGCAGCAGCATTCTGTATTCTCCGCATCCGTCCATTCGTGCGGCATCTTCTAGTTCAGAGGGAATATTGAGGAAGAATGTTCGCATAATCATCATATTGAATGCGCTGACCAAGGACGGCAGCCAGATCGCAGCGTAAGAGTTAATCAACCCCAATTCTTTGATGACCAGAAAGCTTGGGATCAATCCACCGCCGAACAACATCGTGAACACAATCGCCAATGTAAAGAAACGTCTGCCATAGAATGTATTTCTAGACAATGGATAGGCAGCCAATATTGTAAATAACATACTCAGGGCAACACCAACCACTGTTATGATGATACTATTTTTCAAAGCGTAAATAATTCTTGTTCCTTCGATAAGCTGCCTATAGGCTTCGATGTTCCAACCGATCGGCCAAATCGACACCTTTCCCGAGATAATGGCAGAACTATCACTCAATGAGACTGCCAAAATATTGATTAAGGGCACCAATGCACTAATCCCGAATAAAGCCAAAAAAACGTAATTAACGGCGAGAAAAACGTGTTCTCCCTTGCTGGTTTTCACTCTGAAGTCCCTCCTACCATAAGCTCTGGTTATAACGTTTCGCGATTTGATTGGCAGTCAGCACCAGAATTAATCCGATACATGATTCAAATAAGCCCAGTGCAGTTGTCAGACTGAATTGTGAATTCTGTACACCAATCCGATATATGTAAGTGCTAATGACGTCCGATAGAGTCGCGACAGGCGTTCGCAATACATACACTTGATCAAATCCAACCTCCATTACACGCCCCAAGGAAATAATCAGAATAAGAATCATGGTCGAAGCCAGTCCAGGAATCGTAATATGCCAAATTTGCTTCCATTTATTAGCACCGTCCAGGTTGGCCGCTTCATATAAGCTGGTATCGATGCTTGTTATTGCTGCCAGATAGATGATCGCTGAAAAACCGGTTTCTTTCCATAACGCCGATCCGATAAATATCGACCACCAGGAGAAATTGTGATAAAGAAACGCATAAGTCTCTCCGGTTATCCGTTCAATTACATGATTAACAATGCCTGTTTCCTGATTAAATATCGTGAAAACAAACCCGCTGATAATGACCCATGAAAAAAAATGAGGTAAATAAATCAACGTTTGGATCGAGCGTTTGAACCACATCCTGCGTACTTCGTTTAAGAGAATAGCCAATATAACCGGCAATGGAAAGCCAAATAAAATGCCCGTTAAACTTAACACAAAGGTGTTCTTCACAATTCGAACCGTTTCGGGATTCGAGAAAATATAATGAAAGTGCTTAAGTCCTACCCATGGGCTGTCGAGAAAACCTTCATACAGGTTGTAATCCTTGAAAGCAATAATCAGTCCTAGCATAGGTGTATATTTGAAAATAACAAAAAACAACAACACAGGGGTAAACATGATAAACAGTGGGAGATTTTCCTTCAATCTCTTTTTATTGATGGTTACCATTTGATGCTGCCCTCCTTTCTTCAATCGCTTTCTATTGATGGTTACCATTTGATGCTTACCCTCCATTCTTCTGTGGTGTCTGTCATAAACCTAATTGTAGGGATATTCATATTACGCCTGCAATAGACAAGAATCTGTTGTTAAACAGTTTTCTGTATAAGCTGGGATATGCGATTTGCCTTCACTATAATTGCCTCATGAGGATACTTGCTCAATACTAGACACGATTCAGTAACAGTCATAATTCCGTCCAGTTGGCGAAACAATTCTTTATCTGGTTGGGTATACAATTTTGACCACAAAAAAAAGCCTCAAACATATGAAAGATTCATACGTGAAGGCTTTATGAACATAGCAGCGAAAGAATCTCACTTTACTGATTCACTGCGGAATACAACTGGCGTTTTCCCGGTAAGTCTCTTGAATACCCTGTTAAAAGAGACACTATGCTGATAACCGACCTTTCCGGCAATATCCTGTACAGACATGGAAGTATCACTCAACAGTTGTTTGGCATGCTCCATCCTCACGAAGGCCAAATAATCAACAAAATTTTCCCCGAATTCTTCTTTAAATAGTTGACTTACATATTTCGAATTGATTTGGAATTTATCACTTAAGTGATTTAAGGAAAGATCCGGATCAAAGTAGTTGGCTTCAATATAGCTCCTTACCTCGGCAAGCAGGCTCCTATTGTTCCTGCCTTCACGTATACGCTCCAGATGTTCTGATGTTTCAGTCAGAATCAGACTCGCCTTACCACGGAATTCCCGTAAAGTATCAAACCGCTGCAATAATTCATTGATAGGCTGCAGCCCTTTATTTCGCCATATTTCGCCATAGTCCTCCGAAAGCTCCATGAGCTCCCGATTCATTTGATAAATCAGATAATTCAGAATACTCTCTACATCTTCTCTGGATAGCAGTGTTTTCTCCAATTCATCAAAGAATGCCTCAAGCTCCTCCCCCCACGATGGATTGCCCAAGCGGAATTGCTGCGACACCGTCCGTACAGGCTGGAGATGGCGGAACATATCCCCTTTCGGAGACATTTCGATATCGTTGTAAGCAATGATTCGATTGCTTCCCAAACCAGATTTATAGCCAAGCGCTTGCTTTGCGTCGTCGTATGAGCGATAAATCAATGCGGCTTCCTTGATTAAACTGCCTATACCAATCGTAACGGTAAACGTCAGGTTGCTCTGCACCCATTCACGCACTTCCTCCATCATACTTGCAAGTCGCTCGGAATTCTCCCCCTGCTCGTCCTGATATTGATAAAGCACCCCTACGATATGATGATCCATCCATTCATGCCAAACGATCACACCGTTATTTTGTGCCACTTCCGCAATCACACTGCACAGAATAAATTTTAACAAGTATTGATCCTTCTGGTTGTAGCTCATCTTAAAATCAGTAAATTTATCCATTTCAAATAACACGACTTCAAAACCGCTATACTTCACAGGACGTTCAAACTTGATCATTTCGTCCGTCCATTGCTCAGGTGTGATCTCTCGCGAACCTTCCAAGGCCTCTTGAAAAAATACTTTCTTGCGGAATACGATATTCTCTTCATGCCTTTGTTGAAATTTATTCGATTCCTCTATTAAATTCTCTACCGCATTCTCAATAAAACTGAGCTGATTTCCTCCTGTATGCGTAGCCAATTTCTGGCTGATCTTGAAGGAGAGCGATTGAATTTGATTAATCATAAGCTCGACCGGACGATAATTGCGACGGGTGATATAAACAATCCAGATGACTCCAAGCGCAACTATACTCAGACCAATAATAAGCCATATATAAGAAAAATTAGAAATAAAATAATACACCTTACCCGCCTCGACACCGCTGCGGAGATGCCAATTGGTTATCGGCGAGTGAATATCGGATAAATACATTTCTGTTGGCTTCTGCTTGGCTCGCTCTAACTCGGAACCATTTCTTGACAGAATTACATTGCCCTCACCATCCACAAGCTCCGCGTAGCTGATCCCCGAATCAAATAAATCCTGGAGTATCTTCTGTAAAGCCGTTATTTTGACATTGGTGACAATCTTGCCTTCTTCCCCGGAAAATAAAATCACGCTACGAACAAGTGTTATTACAGATATCGGCTCCGTCTGCGAGGAGAACTCCACATACTGTCTACTTCCGCTCCATGATTGAAGCGACGCATCTCCGGTCAGTTGGGCTTGCAGAAATTCCTTATCCCCAAATGCGCTGAGCGGAATAAAACGGTTCTTGCTTAAAATGGCTTGATCCGAGTAACGGTAAAGATAAATCGAATCGATAATGGCATGCTTTAAGACTAGATTATTCAATTCAAGTGAAGCTTCATAGGTTTGGAATAAAGGGTTAATTTCTTGCTGTGGTGTAAAAAAATCACGAATACTGCTGTGGTTTGCTATAATTTCATTGATAATACTTTGATCAATAGCCGAAAGTGATTGATCAATAAGCTTCATAACTTGTGTAGAATAAATTCGATTAGCTTCCTCGGCTTCCTTCTTTAAAACCTCACTCACTCCCAGAAAAAGAAATAAAATGAGCAAAGTAACAACAATCAAAAAAACCGGTACATAAGAAATCAATATCCGTGAAAACCAATGATTCCTAATAGGTTCACCTCATTTTTTAAAACAACCTTATTATAGGTTAATTATAGCGACAGGATATTAGTTCAACAATAGACAAGTTTCTGTGATAGACATAATTCCGTTCAGTTAGACGCACGGTTATAAAGGTCGGTTATGCGGAACAGACGAATGGCTATCTTCAGATAACGGCCTATCGTCCCTATGGAGATTAAATCCTCGAGATCTTCTCACACTGTAATAAACCTATTCTAGAGCTGATGATTATTTCTGCGAGAAGAAATCTACCGTGCTAGCATTTTTTTGCAAGGTAGACTGTCATCATTCGCCTGCCCTTTTTTCAAACATTTCCATGGCAACAGATAATCCTGCATAATCTCCAACTTGCTCACCTAACCCAGCAGGCACAATCTCACATACATCCAGGGACAAAGATAAGGCTTCCTGTCTCAATGTGGTCATGACAATAGGCTCAAGCAATTCTTGCTGCCGCCCATAGATACTACCAATAACAATTCTTTCCGGATTGAGTACATCTACCAACATAGCAAGTCCCTGTCCTAACCGCCGACCTACCAGAATAAAAACATGCCGTGCTAAAGGATCCCCTTCTTGCGCAGCCTTTCCTACCGTTTCAGCAGACAAACCGGCCAATTCGTTCATATTTTTACAGAAGGAAGGAGCCTTATCTTCTTGAATAGCTTTTATCGTCATCGTTTGCGCGAGCTTCGCGATACCTCCGCCGCTACAGAAACCTTCAAATGAACCCTCCTTCCCATATCCCAATGGCCCATCAGCTTCTAAACGAACATGCCCGACTTCACCGGCCATGTCATTCGTTCCCCTATAAAGCTGCCCGTTAAGAATAAGCCCTGCCCCCATACCCGTACCGAAGGTAAGAAAAATCATGTTTCGACAACCTTTTCCCGCTCCAAAACGCCACTCGGCTAACGCACAAGCATTCGCATCATTCTGTAAGCCGACCGGAATACCGAAACGCGCGCGAAAAGGAGTGATCACGTCAATATTATCCCAGCCTGGAAGATTCGGAGGCGAGAGAATGCGTCCAGCTTCGCTATTTAATGGACCTCCGCAGCTGATGCCTATCGCCGCAGGTGTTTGCTCAGAATGCCTAGATATTACAGTCTCCAGGGCTGCTGTGATGTCATCCATTGCCACTTTCGGATTAGATGGCGTCGTGAAGCTTATTTTTTCCAAAATAGTTACGCGATCTTGTTCCACAGCACCCAAACTCACTGCACATTTTGTTCCACCAATATCGATCGCTGCCAGTATTGTCATGAGGGAAAGAACGCCTCCTCTAGCATACTGCATAAGGCATGATAGATCGGAAGATGCCTCTCTTGGATATCCGATGTTCTTTCCCAAGGGACACATATGGTCACATCGCAAAGCGACTTCATTTTACCTCCACTACTACCAGTGAAACCAATGGTTTTCAACCCTTGCACCTTGGCAACTTGCAAGCCCCGGAGTACATTAAGAGAGTTACCCGATGTACTAAAAGCAATTAATACATCGCCTGGACGTCCATAGCCATACACTTGCTGAGCAAAAATCATCTCCGGAGCAACGTCATTGGCATAAGCGCTAATCAAAGCTGTGTGACTAATGAGTGAAATCGCTGGTAGCGCGCCTTGGAGCCTTTCCGCAAGACCAACGCCCTCTCCTGGGAATTCACGCTCAAATTGAGAGCTAACCAATGCGGGCAGTGGCCGATTGGACATAAATCCCTTCATCAATTCGCCAACAACATGCTCGCAATCTGCCGCACTTCCACCATTTCCGCATAATAGCAGCTTGCCATTTTGATGAAAGGAATTGTATAGAAGCTCATATCCCAATTCAATATCCGGCAAACATTCATTTAACTCTGGATAACGAGTTGTCATTAGACGCAAAATAGCATTCATTCAACAGTGCCTCCCATTTTACAAAGTTGACCCACCGACTTTCACCATTGCTTATACGTCTTGCCTTAGCTGAATCCGCTTCAATGCCTTCATCACATCACTGCCACCTCGGCCGAATAGCTCATGTAGACGGTTATATTCAAGGTATAACTCATCATAAACTTGGCTATGTTCATTGATTGGCCTATAGCTTTCTTGCCGCACACGGGACATACGAGATGCCGCTTCCACAATACTCGCATAACCGCCTCGTTCAATACCTGCTGCAACTGCACCAAAAATAGCTGCCCCGAGTGCTGAAGTTTGCGTTGAATCGGCTATCTTGATTTCACGGCGTGTCACGTCAGCAAATATTTGCACGAGCAGCCGATTGCGCTGAGGCAGACCGCCGCATGCAATCAGCTCGCTCACCTTAACACCAGCTTGCTCAAACGTCTCAATGATTTTTCGAGTACCAAAAGCAGTAGCTTCCAACAGGCAGCGGTATATGTCTTCCGGCTTCGTCTGCAAGGTCATACCAACCACCAGTCCACTCAAATCCGCGTCGACAAGCACCGTACGATTGCCGTTCCACCAATCCAATGCTAGTAAACCTGTCTGTCCAGGTTTCAACTCCCTTGCCAATTTCTCCAAATAGGCATGTACGCTGGTGCCTTCGTTCGCAGCCTCATCCTTAACATAACCTGGTACCCCCTGCTCAACAAACCAACCGAATAAATCTCCGACTGCCGATTGTCCCGCTTCATAGCCATACAACCCAGGAATAATCCCATCCTCTACGACTCCGCATCATCTCCTAAACTTTATTTGTGTGATTTTGTAATATTAATACAACAAAATGCCGCCTTTCACCCCCTTAGTGATCCTAGAATAGCACCTAGTATAAAGTACTTTTTCACAAAGGGATAAATGGCTTATTCGGATAGAATTGCAATAGTCCTATTTATTTACTCTTGCGAGTGCCGTATTATAAATCGTTTCAATTTCTGTTGCGCCCTTTTCTTTGCATTGTTTAATAAAACTATCCCAATCATTCAATGCCCCATCATTGATAATGAATCTATCCATATTCAAAGTTAAATACGCATCTAATTGTGTGCGGAGCTGTTTAAGCTTTTCTCGTTCTTCTTTATTAAATGGGGGATCGTTGACTTCTCTGAAATTAATACCATCAGCAAGATCCTTGATTGCCTTGTCAGACCACTTAACTAGTTCCGATGCGGAAGAAGGAATTAGAGGATGGTCGTCAGAATAAAGTGCTAAGCCAAGGTAACCGGTTCCAAGTGCAGATTGCATCGCCCGGAATGGATCTTGTTTATCCTTAAACTTCGCTTGCGTCGCTTCAGAAATCTTATATTCGCCACCAGCTAGTGTATAATCAACGTTCTCTACACCAAAGCTTGTCAGATTGGTCCCTTCGTCTCCATACATCCAGTCTATAATCTTGATAACTTCTTCAGGATTCTTCACCTTAGAGCTTATTGCGTACATTTCACCAAGATGATCAAGTTGATATACATTGTTGCGTTTAACCCCATTGCTACTAGCCATGACAGGTAACAATTCGAACTTGGCATCTGGCTCTTTAGCCTGGAGTGCTTTATTAAAGTTTACACCGAAGCCATTGTTATCTTGGTAAAAGAAAGATTTTCCAGTGCTTAATTTTTCCACCCATGTTTGTGAGGTTGCTACGGAATAATCCGGATCTAGAAGTTTTTCTTTATAGAGCTTATGTAGATAGGTAATCGCATCTTTAAATTCAGGTGAATAAGGACCAAATTTATATTGCTTTGTAGCTTGCTCATAATAAACCTTAGTACCTGTAATATTGGTATATCCACTACCAAAACCGAAAGCAATTGGATTGATCAAATTTTCTGTTCCCGTTTTACCATTCGCTGCACGGCTAGTAAAAGGATAAGAGGCTGGATAAGCATCTTTAAGCTTTTTGAGTACCTGATAGAGTTCTTCATAGGTTGTTGGGGTTTTTAAGTTAAGCTTTGACAACAGATCTACACGAATCATCGGAAGCTGACCAGACTGCAAGCTCCATTTGGTTACGAGCGGAAAGCCATATAACTTGCCATCGACTTTTGTCTTATTGATTTCAGGCTTCTGCCCAATTAGTTTTTGGAAATTCGGCATTTTATCCAGATACGGTGTGAGGTCTAGGAAAATATTCAAATCAGCGTAGTTCGAAAGATCATTTTGATTAACCATGATCACATCGGGTATAGAGTTTGTAGCAATTAGCGTTTTCTTCTTATCCTCATAATTACTTTGTGGAACACTTTGTAATTCAAGCTTCACATTTTTTCTTTTTTTAATTTCTTGAACAATGGTCGAATTTACGTCTAACGCTTGCGAAGAATGCTCATATCTCATCCATGAAAGCGTTATGAGTTTGGCAGGAACTGATGATACTTTTGACGCCGTAACATTTGGCTTGACTGGGCTGCTACAACCTGCCAATAAACTTCCCAGTAAGGCGAGTGAACAATAGACGGTTAACATTCCTTTTTTTTTAATAACCATGTTGTTCCTCCTTAATAGATCTGGATTTGTTTCTGGCAATTTTATTTTATAGGCTAGCAGGCACTCTTTGAAAGAACCAAAATTCCATTCGATGAACCGTTATTCCACATTAATCGTGATGAGTCATTTATCCCTCATGTTTCAATCGTCCATTTACAGCCTATTTCTGTTTGTTTCCATGGCTACTACGATATTCATTCGGCGAAATGCCTTCATACTTTTTGAACAAACGTAGAAAGGTTGTACGGCTGAATATGCCAATCTGATCGGCGATTTCACTAATTTTCAAATCTGTATGCGCTAACAATTCTCTCGCTTTGGCAATCCGAATAAGACTGATATAGTCCGAAATATTCGTCCCGGTCGACTCTTTAAACATTCTTGACACATACTTGGCGGACAGTCCTATTTCGTTTGCAATCACTTCGAGATACAAGTCCTTTTCATAATGCTTCTCAATATAATCGGTTATGAGTGAGACAACCGCACCCGATTTGCTTTCAGGTTTATATAACGTCCTTGTGATAATTTTATCGTAAAATTCAAAGATATTTTTCAATCTTCCATCAAACTCACTTGGTAAGAGCTCCTTTTGACTCAAAAAAGCATGTTCATTCGCATCAAGAAAATCATAAACACTAAGTCGCTTTTCCGTAATATAGCGATTACCCGTATTGTAGAACTCTACAAGCAAAGCCCCAAGATAGTGATAAGAGACACCCCTTGCTTTATTCAAGCCAATGATTCCTTCCAGCTCTACCTTCAGGCCACCCATGTCACCTGATTTCAAACCATTTACTATTTTGTTCTCATCTAGAAATGAATAATAGTAGTTTTGATCGATAACAAAATGAGTCGCATCTAAAATGACCATCTTGGATGAGTCCGTCCGTTTATCTATGGCTGTAATAGCATCACTATAAGATTTCGAATAATCATCGATCTTATCGTATTTTTTTCCTAAACCAATAATTAATTCGCAATAAATCATGTCATAGGCAAAGGTCAGTTTAATCATCTCTAAAGCTTGGTCTAGTTGCCCACGGTCTTCCTCACTCTTCAAATTAACCATGCAAACATATAAGTAGGGCTCATATTCCGTCAAATAACAATTCACGTACTTCTTCATAATGCCCCAAAGCACATTCTTCATCTTTTCCAAAATCAATAATCGGTCTGCTTCCACAATCTCATGATAAAATCTATCCCTAAAATGAATCATGAAGCAGCAGCATAAATAACTCCCTGTGTGAAAATCAATTTCATTTAAGATTTGGTTAACGGAATAAGGCTGTGCCCCTCGATATCCTTTAATTAAATTCGTGAAAAACTGTTCTAGAATTTCATCAGAAAATGTATTGATTTTAATATTGTCGTCTCTATGCTGCTGTATCAATTGATTGACGCTATTTCCGATCCTTTGAAGTTCGCTGCTGTGGTGAGTATCATTGTTCCATTCATCCGCCTTTTCAGTTTTTTGTAAAATATCTCTTATATTTTTGATCGGATTATATAAGCGAACACTAAATATGAAAGAAAAAGCTACACCAATAATAAGTAAACTAATGCATATCCAGATAATCAAACTAAAAATACTTGCAGACTCCTGGTTAAATGAGTTCACAGGGGTAATAGAAAAATATCTCCACCCAAAATCGGACGTGGTTTGAGCTAGCCAGTTCTGTTCTTGACCAATCCGAACCGCCCCGTTACTTCGCTCCTCCGATGAAACTCCAGCAATGATTTCTTCTTTCGCCTTCTGATCTAACTCGCTGCTTTGCAAAATGATTTGATTATTTTTATCCAATACAAGATATTGGGTAGTCGAGAAAATCGAGTTATTTTGCAACGTAGCCACGATCGTAGGAATGGATATTGTCGTCACCATCGTTGCCAAATGCCCATTCAAATATTGTGTCGTAATACTCGGGATAACCTCTCGGTAAGAATTCATATCAGCGTTGACCACTTTGGTAGGCTTCAATAATTCGAATAAGCTGCTTTGGTGTAAGCGTTGACGCCAGAAATCTTTATTGTACTCATCAAATTTATAAAATTTGTCAAAGAAAATGTCAAAATTAACGATGCCATCACTTAAATAAACGCGTTTATCATCAACAAAAATAAAAATATTATCTACAAAATGGCTGATTGGATTGCGGTTACCCGCAATTGATCTCACAATCGATGGCATTTTGATTTTCTCATCATCCGTAAGTAATGAATCCGGTCGTAAATATTGCTGAATCGTCTCACTAAGTAGCAAGCTGTTATTGGTTGCCTGCGCCATACTTAAATAAATATCAATTGTTTTGGAGGATGAAATCAAATTATCAGTAAGCTTCTCAGAGGCATCCTTCTTAATTAATTGATCTGCGTTAAAATAAGAGATGATTCCAATAATGACAATTGGAATTAATAATGAGATGAAATATAGCAGAATCTTAAAGAATAGCCTGTTCTTATTCAATGATTGCTTCAGATGCTTCCAATTCAAGTTCGCTCCCCCCTCCTGTTCCCACAAATCCCAAATCATGTATTCGCTGAGGAACTTTGTAACAATTATTATCTATGTATTATTCGGATCTTTCTATATGAAATCCTCCCGCTATACATGAATGTTTTCTTCTACTAACTGCTCCGCCGCGCTGCTGTTGTCGTTGTTAAATCATCCCTGCAAGGAATCAGGTAACCGACTAAGCACGAACTAAGGCCACGAACTAAGGCCACATAAAATCGCCTACTGCGTAGAGTGACTTCATGTGGCCTTCATTTTTCTATTTTTGCCTGAATGGATAACCTAGGCCAAAAGAATGCGGAACGTTTTCAGCTCAATTCTTAGTCGCAACAGCTGCGAATTGCTTAGATAACTCCTTGGAAAGACGGTATAGCTGATCGACTTCCGCTTTATTCGTGGATGTAAACTCATCCTGATTTCTCACACGCGAGTGATAATTCGAACTGATGCCTTCCTTCATCTGATAATATTTAGCGTTTATCGGATACAACTGCCGCTCAATAAATGAAGCTACACTCAGTAAATCACTTAAACGCTGCGCTTCTTCAGGCTGCTTCTCCCAATTATGTAGAAGCCATGCATACAGGTCTGGATGAAAGTTAGCCATGACTCCACTGTAACCATCAACGCCAAGCTTCAATGTTTCCAGAAGTGTAGCTGTATTGGCGTTGTAAAGCTTTAATGAAGTTCCTTTAATCGCTTCCAGCTTTTCTTTGATCATCTCCACATCGCAAGAAGTATCCTTCAAGAAGAAAAATCTTCCGGTATCCGCACACCATTTCAAAACAGATGGTGTTAATAAACGCTTATATGGAAATGGACATTCATAGATACCATACGCAATATGGTCCGGCAGCTGTTCGATTAGCTTCTGAGCGTTAGCCTTCCACACGTCATCAGACTCATCCGCTCCTGCCAATCGGTTCGAAATCAGGATTACGGCCTCAACGCCAGTTTCTGACATCGCTGTCAATTCTCGAGCCTGGTCTTCAAGCGAGTCGGAAATGTGCCCCGAAGCGATGACGGGAACCCTTCCCGCTGCCTTCTCCGCGACAAAAGCGGCAAGCTTCACACGCTCTTCCAAGCTCAAAAAGAACATCTCGCTTGACTGGCATACAGCAAATAATCCGTCAACCTTGTTTTGAATAAACCATTCAACCATACGTCCCATCGCATCAAAATCAATTTCTCCAGACTCCTTGTATAAGGTAATCATGGTAGGCCATACGCCGTTAGGGTTATTAATCTTCATTTGACATCTCTCTCTCATTGATATTTTTCAATTCCACAAAATTCACTTCCTGGATGGCCTCATGTTCTAGCGCAGGTATAAAAAACGTTTTAATTTCACACTTGCCAAAGGTACTTCGCCAGCTGCGATTTAAGACTGGAATGACTAGATCTGTCTCCACTTCTCTTCCGTACGTTTCATTACAACGCAGAATCCAGCCATTCCCGTCTTCCGCTGGTTTAAAGGCCACAGCTACCACATTTTCGGCAGAAATCACAATTCCCTCAGAAACTTGTGGTAAATTACCTTCGTGGTACGTTTCCCATACCTGCTGCAGCGGAGTATGCAATTCGTAAGCCTTACGTACAACGCCGCTATCCTGCCACGAACCGGCATGAGGCGAGAGTATGTAGATAAACTCCTGCACACCTTGATCCATATATTCCGATTGTTCATCACGTTCGCCAAAATGATCTGCATAAATCGGACTTCGCACTACGGTCATCCTTAATTCATTGTCTAGAACATCGTAAGCGTATTTGGTATCGTTGATCAGAGATAGTCCGAACACTACTGACGGTTCAATTCCCTCAGCTGTACCAGGTTCATTACCCGATACATTAACCCACATTTGTCCAGGCACTTCGTTTCCATTAGCCGGACGTTCAATGTAGCCGTACGGAATTTCAAACACGGCACGAGGCTGCTCGACATTTACAGGAAAGGCAAGCTTCAGCATCCTATGATGTTCTCTCCAATCAAGCCTTACCTTTATGTGCAAGTTGGAACTGTCATGTAATAAGCTGATATCCTGACGTAGAACAGAATTTCCGTAATGACTAATCACCCTAATCGTCGCCCGTAGAGGTCCTGTTTCAAGCACTTTCAACTCTGCATTACAAAAGCGTCCCCATTCATCGCGATACTGTGTCAGACCGTGTCCCCATGTATCGCTGTGGCTCTCATCCAAGACGATTGGCACCGCTCCGTCTCCAGCC
The DNA here is from genome assembly GCF_013141785.1 of Paenibacillus germinis. Lineage (NCBI taxonomy): Bacteria > Bacillati > Bacillota > Bacilli > Caryophanales > Paenibacillaceae > Paenibacillus > Paenibacillus germinis. The sequence goes on along the minus strand of NZ_WHOC01000028.1, from coordinate 62,350 downwards.
AGTACTTCTCTAAAGCCATTAAGCTTGTCAATGACATGTCGGATATATCCTGTATCCGGATCGAGCTCAACGAATAGTTTATTATTCTCTAAGAAGCAACCCTCAGCCCGAACGGCCCCTTTCGGCTCCATCGGATCACAAGCTTTATCGCGGTATACCCAATACACCTGATACCCGAAAGCCGGAATTCGCCCCATGATTAACGTATCCCATTTATCACTGGTATTTGTCCGAGATGCCCTGATCGTTTGAATCGGCAAGGGATTGCCTGCAGCATCTGTTACACCAGCCAGCTTCTTGTTAATTGCAATAGGTGCCTCCACTTCCCACGATAATGGGTTAAAGACCACAAGAGGTGAACCAAGATCATCTTGCTCCCAAAGCTGCCAGTCCTTCTCCTTGCTTAAGGATTTCACACCTGGTTTCATCGTATTAATCGACCAGGAAATCTTTTGAAGCGCAGCGTTTATTGCTTTTGCCCCAATGCTTAACGATTCACCATAAAATTCCTGACCATCGTCGTAGGCTTCCTTAATACTGCAACCGCCCATAATATCATGAAAATGGTTGAACATGACATTTTCCCAAGCCCGGTTAAGCGCTTCTAACGGATAAGGTAAACCAAGCGTCAAATTGGCAAATGTAGAAAATTTCTCCGCAGTCAGCATCCGGTGCTCCACTCGGCGGTTAGTGGCCTTTGATTCCGAGTGTGTGGAGTAACAACCGACGGCATGCATCTGCATTTCATCCTTAATCACAGGGATATCCGGGTCAATCTCTCTCATTTCTGAAAAATAATGATTTGGAGAGCTTAACTGAATGTCGTCCAGTCCAGGTCGCTGTTGGATCTCATGGATGAGCTTAAGGTTCTCAATTGTCGGCCCCCCGCCGTGATTACCAACGCCATAGAAAGACATGAAAGCATGACCGCTTGCTACGGCCACATTTCTGTGGCTTATTATCTTATCTTCCATTCCATTGCTCGCCCAATTGCCATAGCTGTCCGCGAGCCTAAATGTCATAACACGGCTGCCATCTTCCGATTCCCACCAGAATAAATCGTGCGGCAATGTCTTCTCATGTGCCCCAGGACGCATGAAAACGTAGTAATCCATTCCACCTTGCTTCAATAACTGTGGCATCATGCCATGGTGACCGAACGAATCAACATTGTAGCCCACCTGCGCCATGACACCGAATTTCTCCAACAAATACCGTTGTCCATATAAGCTATGCCTAGCAAATGATTCGCCCGATGGCAAATTGCAGTCCGGTTGTATCCACCAACCACCTGTAATGACCCAGCGTCCTTCGGCAACACGCTGCTTAATTTCGGCAAACATTTCGGGCGCATTTTCTTCAACCCATTTGTAATAAGCCGCGCAAGCACATGTAAATACAAAATCAGGGAACTCATTCAATCGATCCAATGCAGAACGAAAAGTCGCTTTGATCTCTGCGTACCCCTCCTGCCAACGCCATAGCCATACTGGATCCAAATGAGCATTTCCGATTAAATGAAGCTTCGTTTCAACAGTCATGTTATCCCCCTTCACGCATTATGATAATTTGAAACCTCTAACCCTTTACAGATCCCAGCATGGCTCCTTGTACAAAATATTTTTGCACAAACGGGTAAATGACAAGCACGGGCAAGATGGCAACGAAGACACATGCGTATTTAATATTTTCCGTCATGACAGCCAGCCCCGCTTCTGCTGCGCCAAGCTGTGCGGATTGTGTAGCCATATCTCCCGAAATGACGATATTACGCAAAATGATTTGCATCGGGTACAAATTCTTCTCATTTAAGTAAATGAGTGCAGGAAAGAAGCTGTTCCAGTGAGCCACCGCGTAAAAGAGAAACATTGTGGCCATGACAGGCAATGAAAGTGGCAGCACAATTTTAGTAAAAACTCGAAATTCTCCGGCGCCGTCCATGATCGCAGACTCGTGAAGTGCTTCAGGAATATCTTCAAAAAATGTTCTCATCAGGATCATATTGAAAACATTGATCGCAGTCGGAATTAATATGGCCCAAATCGTATTGACCATTCCTAACGCATGAACCACCATATAGCGCGGAATGAGACCACCATCGAAGAACATGGTGAACACAACAAACAAAGCAAGAAATGAACGCCCATACATATGCTTACGCGACAAAGGATATGCACAAAGAGCCGTCATCGCCAGATTAATCAGCACACCGGCGGACGTATAAAAAAAGGTATTTCCGTAGGAGCGCACAATGGCAGGATCATTAAAAATAACGCTATATGCTTTAAAATTAATATCTATAGGTCGCCAAAACACTTCACCGCTGCTAACCGATGACCCGGAGCTAATCGATATGATTCCCATATAATAAAGCGGATACAGGGTAATAAAGATCATAGCCAGCATAAAAATTATGTTAATCGTATCGAAATAAGAAAACTTATGACTTCGCATCTCAATCCCCTCCGCTAGAACAATCTGGATCCATTTATTTTTTTGGCAATTTGATTCGCTGATATAACGAGCGCAAAGGCCAGTAAAGATTGGAAAATACCTACAGCCGCAGCAAAGCTAAAGTCGCTGTCAATCAACCCTCGACGGTAAACAAATGTTTGAATAACATCTGCGGTTTCATACGTGGGACCACTGTACAATAATAAAATTTTCTCAAATCCGACCGAAAGCATTTTACCCACTGTCAAAAGCAGCATGATCGTGACGACGGTTGAAATCCCAGGCAGTGTAATATGAAGCAATTTGCGCCATCGATTTGCCCCGTCCATCGTCGCCGCCTCATACAGTTGTGGATCGATAGAGGTCAATGCCGCCAAATAAATAATGGAGTTCCAACCAATACCTTGCCAGATTTCAGAACCGACATAAATGGTTCGGAACCACTGCGGCATCGACATGAATGTTTTAGCTTCCCCGCCAAAAAGCTTAATCACTTCATTAATGAGACCATCGATGGAGAGAAAGTTAACCAGCATACCTACGACTACAACGGTAGACAGAAAGTGCGGAACATACGTGACGCTTTGAATAAACTTTTTGAACATTTTTAATTGCAGCTCGTTTAACAATAAAGCGAACACGAGAGAAGATGGGAAATAAAAAATGAGTGAATACAGATTGATGAGCACTGTATTGCGAACCACTTGCCAAAAATACGGATCCGTCAGAAATTGCCGAAAATACTTCGTCCCTGCCCACTGGCTATGGAAGAAACCCTTGACGATCGAATAATCTTCAAATGCCATCAAATTCCCAACCATAGGTGCATAGTGAAAAATAACAAAGTAGGTAAACGGTAATAGAAACATTAGATACAGCGGCATACTCTTGCGGATATTTTTTTTAATCTCCACAACTGGTGTATTTTTTTTAATTTCAACAACTGGTGTCAAATATCTCCACTCCTTTCCAGAAAATAAAGGGACAGGCTGCCCGATATGGCTTAGCAACCTGCCCCCCTCTACTTGCATGAACTTCGAACGTTACTTCACGCGGGCTAAGGCATCGTTGTAGATTTTGACGATATCATCTGATCCTTTTGCTTTAAGTTGTTTAACGAAGTTATCCCAATCATTAAGTGCACCGTCTGTCACAATAAATTTATCCATGTTTTGAGCCAAGTAAGCGTCAAGCTGTGTACGGATTTGTTTCAGCTTCTCACGCTCATCTTTTGTAAAAGGAGGGTCATTAACGAATTGAACATTTTCGCCTGCTGCCAAAGCCTTAGATGCTTTCGTGTTCCATTCTACCCATTCCTTGGAGTTAAAAGGTAATCCAGCATGATCGTCATTATTCACAGCAAGTCCCAGGTAGCCTGTTCCATATTCCGATTGCAGCGCATAAACCGCGCTTGGCTGTCTGTCCTTATACTTATTGACAACAGCGTCAGTCAATTTGTAATCGCCATTTTCGCCAGTGAAATCTTCGCCTTTATTACCGAAGTTTGTAACCTCAATTCCCTCTTGGGAGTAGAACCAGTCCATGAATTGAACAACTTGTTCAGGATTCTTTACTTTCGCATTAATGACGTACGATTCCGACAAGTGGCCAAGTGCATAGATCAGGTTACGCTTTGCACCACTCGGCGATGTCATGGTATCCAACATATCAAACTTAGCATTCGGATCTTTCTTCTGCAGATTAATATTAAACGTGCTAGCGAAACCATTATTATCTTGGAAATAGAAGGATTTTCCTGAGTTTAGCTTCTCTTGCCAAATTTGCGATGTAGCCGTAGCATAATCTGGATCAAGAAGCTTATCTTTGTAGAGTTTATTCAACCAAGTGATAGCAGCTTTAAACTCTGGCATTGCTGGACCGAATTTGTACTGTTTATCTTTCGGCTCGTAGTATACTTTCGTGCCGTTAAAGGTTGTGTATCCGCTTCCAAATGCGAAAGAAATTGGATTGATTAGGTTTTCTGTTCCTGTAAGTCCATTTGCAGCACGAGCAGTAAAAGGATATGAATCTGGATTCGCTTCTTTCATTTTCTTCATCACTTGATACAATTCATCATACGTAGTTGGCTTTTTCAAACCTAGCTTATCAAGCACATCCATACGGATCATCGAAAGCTGGCCTCCAACACCCTGCCAATTCGCAACAAGAGGGAATCCATAAAGCTTACCGTCAATTTTGTTTTTGTTAATCTCTGGCTGCTGGGAAATGACTTTCTTCAGATTTGGCATTTTGTCCAAATAGGGAGTCAAATCAAGGAATGCTCCTGTGTCGGCAAAGTTTTGAATATCATCCTGTTTAACAAGCATCACATCAGGCAGTGTATTCGTTGCGATCAACGTTTTCTTTTTATCATCGTAGTTGCTTTGAGGGACACTTTGAAGATTTAGTTTTACATTTTTACGCTTTGAAATTTCCTGAACGGCTTTTGAATTGGCCACGATAGCTTGCGATGCGTGTTCGTACCTCATCCAAGTCAACGATAGCGGTTGGGCCGACACTGGGGTGCTTGACGCACCAGCAGTAGTTGCCGGAGTCGCCGTATTATTCGTTGAAGTCGTTGAACTGCTTCCACAACCGCTAAGCACACTTGATAGCACTAGTAATGAACCAGTTACTGCCATAATCCCCTTTTTTGATTTCATCGAATAAATCCTCCCATGTAATTGGTTTGCCTTACACGAGGATCATAGCACACCATTTTCGAGCATTTGAATATCCAAATTGGCGTTTAAAGCACCGTTTTTCCGCTATTCTGACCTTGATTCATTTCTCCGCTATGATGCAAAAAGTCGTAATGCACGATAAAAAATCACGGTAGGTCGATTCACTTTCCCTCCATGCACCAAGGCAGGAGCACTTCTTCGCTCAGTCACCAAGAATATCAGCCTGCAAAGTCGGAGTAGCCTTCGTGACACAAGAAGACCGCACCCAGCTAGGGAAGCGGTCTTCTTATCGAATATTATTTATATAACGGCCTCAATTGTGTACAATCCCGGTAGTCAGCGGGTCAAATACCGATCTTCGGCATCGTACCTACAAGCAGTTTACCACCTTCATGTTCGGCTACTTGCTGCTAGCATTACCTGGCACAACAACGACTCTTGTTGTTGCAACAAAGCCGCCGTCCAGCGTTGTCGCAGTAATTTCCGCTTTTCCTTTACTTACACCTGTAACCAGACCTGTTAACTCATCTACCATGGCAATACTGGAATCACTGGAACTCCACAAAATTGTTTTATTGCTTGCATTGGCAGGAGATACGGTTGCAACAAGTCGTTCAGAGTTGCCTATGCCTATTGCAATATTTTTCTTTTCAAACTCCACCGTTTGCGCAGCAATCGCTGCCGGATCAACGTACAAATATACTCTCAATGGTGCTTTGAAGAACGGCAGCATCTCGCTTGTTACACCCTGTGGAAGCATTGTCTCATCAACAACACCGGTAAGGTTGCTAATTAAAGCATTCAGTTTATAATTCGCTTTAATAGCTGCAACATCCCAATTCACTGGCAAATCAACGGAAGGAAGCACACCGTTCGCTGCCCCCGGTTTATAGGAGGTATATGCTTTAATTGTTGATGGGAACAGGGCTTTAATCGCACTATCGGTTGCCGTACTGATATTGAAAGATGCAGGAACTGCAATTTCACGATCGAAGCTTTCATATTCTCTAATAATGTTTATAGTATCACCTTGCTTAATCCAGTCCTCGGTAATTCTGGAGAACGCAATATTTTTATAGCCGCTCAAGGATTGATTAGCAGAGTCCTTATCCAGCGACGAGAAGAACCGGCTGAAGCTGATCAGGATATCCCCATTATCTCCTTGCGTTATGGCAGGGTAATGGTAGCTTCCCGTACTGCTTCTTGTATCTAGGGCAAGATGCCTTCTGTATTTCCACGTTCTTCCTTCATCGTCTGATAAGGCGACAGCCAACGTGTTCCGGTTCGATTCCGTATCTACGTGAACAAATGCCCAATTGCCGCTCTTCAGCTGTAGAAGGTCGTGACCTACACCCGGATCCTGCAGTTCAGGAACGTCCTTGACCGTTGACCACGTCAATCCCTTGTCTTTAGACTCGGAAGCCACCACACGATAAGGTCTTGGACCATTGTCACGCATATAAGCTACAATCGTGCCGTCTTGTCTTTGAGCCATCGTGGCCTGAATGTTGGCGACACCCACAATTGGCTCACTCATCTCCCAACGAACCGAGTTATCCTCAAGAGGTTTGGAAGGATCATACTCTGTAAATGCCATAATGCTCATTTCCAAGACATCCGAATACAGGGGCAGAAGCAAACGAACTTTGCCGTTGCCAAGATCTACTGCAAACGGCTTGTCTTTGGTTTGCCAGCCGATCCGACGGGCGAGCGGATAACCTGAACGAGGCTCATAAATTTTGTCCGCAACTGTCGGAGCGTACAGATATTTAGTCGGGTCGCCGCCACTGAGCTGCATAATCTGCGTGACTAAACCATCAAATTCAGCTTCATTCACTTTACGGCTCATACCTGCTCCGCCATCTGCAACTGGTTTGAACAGATACTCTTTTTGGTCAGCAAGCTTGGCTTTTACTGTATTCACGAAACCTTTTGCCAACTCTGGGCGCGCAACAACAGGTGGTGTAGCCCAAGAAGGTCTTGATGTTGCCCCAGGTCTATCATCGAGCGACAGACTTATATGATCGTCTGGGCTGTTCGGATCGACTGTACCGCCGATGTTTTTACCGAGTTTAATCCCAACAGTTTCAGAAAATGTCCATTTAGGCACTTTATTGCCAACCTCTTCAATCTCATAGCTACCTTTTTCGGCATAAGCATATCTCGGTTGGGAAGTTTGCCATCTGCCCGCCAATACGGGATACCAGAAAAACCAGAGACGGTCGCCGGAATCAACGTATACGACAGGATTAATATCAGCAATATCTTGAGAATCGGTCATTACAAACGGTGTCTTCCACGTTTTCCCACCATCCACTGATCGCGCTCCCATAATTCGTGTCGTAGTCGCATCTCGTTCGCCATTTCCCTGAAACCATACACATAACAACTCTCCGCTTGGCAATTCTACAATACTTGACCCGTGTATGTGGTCGCCTATATCACCATTATCCTTGATTGGATTAAAAATATTTACAGCTTTATCGGAAATGTTGAGTGTTCCCGTAGGAGCAGCAAAGGCAGGAACAATACTTGTTGCAGAGATTGCCATACAAACAATCAGTGAAGTGAGTAACTTGAATTTCCTTTTCATCTACATGACTCCTTTCATTGGGTAACCTTAATGATGAATTTAAAAATGGTTCCGTAATTGTTGCTTACAGCAGTTATCATTGCAGTTCCTGTTTTAATTGCAGTCACGTTCCCGGTCGTAGTGTTAGTTGTAGCTACAGCAGGCAAATCTGAAGTCAAAGTAAGTGTATCGATGGCTGCATCGGACGATTGTCCGCTTATCGTTAGGTTGTAGGTCAGTTGTGTAGTTTGTCCTACTTGCAGTTCAATTGTCGGCAACATTGTAACACTGTCAAAAGTCGGTGAACTTCCTGCGCCGTAAGTTGCTGTCACAACAGAATCAAACAACGTCCCAATTTCGCTGCTTGCGATCTTAGAGAAGCCAATCGTTCTGTCTTCGCCACCACCAACTTTAGGAATTTTATACGTATAGTTCATCAAAGCGTTCCCAGCACTGTCAACGAGAACCGATGGATATTCATAGCTCTCTTTGTTGTTCATGCCATCCTTAATCATGATCGGCTTCCAGGTCAATCCTTCATCGGATGAAAGCAATAAACTGAAAGAATTTCTATTTCCGTCTTGCGTCGTCTTAATTTCGCTGCGTGCGGTTTCTTGATTTGTAGCTATCAACCAGTTGCCATTTGGAAGCTTGGAAAGTTCAAAGCCGCCATCGTTTTTCAAATAAGGATCAACTTTCGGAACACTCCACGTAACTCCGTAGTCGGTTGAATCCGAGTATGTCGTGTGCCATGCCATGCGTCCGTTTCTGCCATCTAACTTACCGCTTCTAAAATAACCGCGAATCGTACCATCATCCTTTTGAATCAACGAGCCTTGAATCGTACCAGATCCAACAATGGGGTCACTAAATTTCCAAGTGATACCATGATCATCGGTATACGCGCAAACTGAATTTGCCAACGAATCCGAATATAATGGCAAAATCAATCTTTTGGTTACGCCATCAGCAAGTGTTACTTCAATCGGTTTATTTTTTGTTTGCCAGCCAAGTCTGCGGTAAATGGGTCCCCATGTATTAACGTTATTGTCTGCACCAGAAGCACGCTCAATTGAATTTTGAACAATTGGCGGCTCATATTTGGAATAAGTAGAACCAGTAACTGTATAGACTCCCTGTGTAAGCATCGTGATGACTTCATCTGTTCTACCCGCATATACATCGTCGTAAGGCTTTGCGGAATTCAAATATGACATGTACTGATCATATTTATTTCTCATCGAGACAACAAAGCTGTCTGTAATAAAACGCGTGCCGCCAAACTTTGAAGTTACGGATACATACTTTGACGGGTCCAGAGGACTCGTTGGCGTCACTTTACTTGGATTTACAAACTTAATCTCCGCACCTTTGATGCGATAATTCCAATTTCCATTTGAGTACGTACCTTCGCCAAACATGCCATCCCCAACATTGGTGTAAATTGGCTGTGGATAGTGCCACTTCGCATTTCCGCCATTGCGAGCGGCATACTCGTAGTTGCCAATATCCGCATACATAAATTTAGTTTGAGTAGATACCCATTGGCCATTGTAAATAACGCCGTAGAACAACCATAGTCTTTGTTGGCTATCTACGAAAAGAACCGGGTTATTATCTGGGAAATCCCATGTATCATAAACAACAAATGGTTCTGTCCAAGTTTTCCCACCATCCTTCGAGCGAGAACCGATCAGTTTCGTTAAATTCCCATCTCTTTCTCCATTTCCGTTAAACCATACAGAGAAGAGCGTGCCATCTGGCAGTTCTACCATCGTGGAACCGTGATTGGCAATGTTGTCGACGGGCATCATGATAGAATGACTAATGCCCTGCGGCGCTGCTGCATCCGCAACTACAGAACTAAACATACTAAAAATTAACATTAGAGACAAAAAGAGACTTACACGTTTCATCTTCTTCAAACTGGGTCACTTCCTTTCATATTGTTAATAACAACTAATTCTTTATCTTAAAAGAAATTTGACGCATCACCGAATCGGTCTGTATCAAAAATTCTATTAATTCAACTTGCGAGTGTATACGTTTACATGATATTTCGTCGAATAATTCGTTGAAGTCATTGAACTGCTTCCACAACCGCATTTCATCTAATAAATCCTCTCATGTACTTGCTTTGCCTTACATGAGGATATTAGCACACCATTTTCGAGCATTTGAATATCCAAATTGGCGTTTTATAGCACCGTTTTTCCGCTTTTCGGACCTTGATTCATTTCTCCCCTATGATGCAAAAAGTCATATTACACGATATCCGCCACGTTATAAAAAAAGCCATTCCTAGGAATGGCTGGGTCAGTGCATTTATCGGACATCACATTAAATCATTCCAATATTTTTTATGTATCTTTATCACGATTTTCTTTATGCGGGTGCTTTCTGCTGCGCAGCAACAAGGACGATGAACATCCGTAGGGAAGATAACGACAAACATGCCGGGTTTTAAATAAATCACCGATTCTTCCTCGATGCTAAAGTCGTAAAACGCAATGTCTATCCGAACCTTCGAACTTAAAGACTTCAGACAAATGGTTTTCTCAATCTGAAACGGCATGGATTGCATTCGCGCCGTCAATAAAATGATGACCTCATCCGGGTCGTCTTTCACAATTTCATAATCCCACGGCACAAGAGCTGACTCTCCACGGTGCAACGTCGCACCTCGATAAACATGAGTTTCACTGACCTCTGGAAACATTTCCTGCCAACCGCCAAAATAGGTCATTTGATAGTCCGAAAATAGGGGCTGGGGCAGCAATAGGTTTCTGCTCGCAAACCAAATGAGATCGCTGTCGGTTCGCTTATGCAACTATCGGGCTGGCTCTGCCCCCCTATCTAAAAGTAAGGTAATGTGTAACACTTCATTCTCGAGCGAAATCGCACGATGACCATTAACCCTGAGGTCGTCCTGAATCCGGCATTTGAAATTCCTGATTTTCCGATACATAGAGCTTCCCAACTCAGCGCCTCTTTTCTTCAAGTTCATCTGTCAACTGAGAGACATAGGCAATTAATTCATCTGCAATCCGCTCATGGCATTGGTCAAACGGTAAGATCGGCTCTCTCACGCGTGAGGTATCGTATGTCCCTTGCCTGTATAGGAGTCGTTTGAAAAAGTGGATCGACACGTCCAGATGCTGGTTCGCGAACGCCAAAACGGGAAGGAGCCGATAAAATAAATTAACAGCCTCCGCTCTCTTCCCTTCCGCGTACATTCTGTATATCGCGGTATACACTTCATGCATACCAGTAGGCATAAAGGCATGAATCCCACGGTCCAAGCCCTCAATAAACTGTGTCACGGCCCATCCTCCGGCAACATGCAGGCCGCCGCCCGTCGCTTCCAGGACCTGACTGTACTTTACACCTGCTGGAACCACCTCGATTTTATAGCTGCGGAACGCCTCAATCTCGCGGAACAGCTTGGCGATTAGCGGAACAGGCACACCAAAACCGGAAGGATCCCAGTCTTGCAGCATCAAAAAGCCAGGATTAACACCGGCAATCTCCCGCACATCCCGCTCGAATTGCCGGTCATCCTGATACGGAATATTCACCAGAATTCCAGCACACCCAAGTCCGATGAATTGTTCTGCATACTTCAACCTTTCAACAGGAGAATAGGCTGTTGCTCCTCCGATGACAGGAACACGTCCGCATGCTTCCTCCACCACAACCCGGGTCATGCGCAGCCTTTCCTCTGGCGTCAGGTGATACAGTTCCGCAGCCAGACCGGGCACGAGAAAGCCCACTACTCCCGCGTCCATCGCCAACCGGACATTCCGCCGTAGTGAAGCCTCGTCAAGCTCATTCTGTATGGTGAACGGGGTGTTCAAAACCGTAATAATGCCGCGCATTGTTAACGGATCCACAGTTGCCTCACTCCTTGCTTTCACGATGTTCTTACATCCGTTCGAATTACTGCATGATGCATTCACCCTTCTCCATTACTAGTTCGAAATGCATTTTCGTACTCATCAGGATGCGGCTTCATAAGCTATTAACTTGACCATAATAGGAGCCGTATACATAGGTTTTAACTATGAATGGCAAATTTTTGTGCAAGCGGAAAGCACACAATTTACTATCAATTTGATTTTTCTTGATTATTCCGGATGTTATCCAAATAAGACGTCAGCTCGTGAAATATACCGCTTTCTTCTTAGCACAAGCACGGAACATGCGGTCATGCCCCCTTAGTGATACATATTAGTACGCCTCACTGTTCAGGGATTGCTTCGACGGCGCAACCTCAGTATAAGCGCCTCGCGAAAGTGATGAACATCACCAAATTGCCATATCATGAACCATTTTAGCGCCTCCAGGGTATGTTCCATTTCTCCGCCTATGTTTCATTTTTCTTCCACACTGCGGTGTAAAGAGGAAGCATGTGCATTTCAGTCGTCCATAGGCACCATTTTCCAGAATAAGTAAACATACAAAAGCCGCTCGTGTGAACGATCTAATTCACATGAGCGGCGATATACTTTTATTTTTGCAACAAATTGCGAATGACTTGGGCTGCTTCTGCTCGTGTCGTCATTCCGTCAGGAATAAATTGACCCGATGCGCGTCCTTGGATTAAACCAAGTTTCGCCGCCGCTCTGACAAATTCCAATGCCCAAGGAGCTACTGTAGATTCGTCATTAAATGAAGAGCTTGTATTCCCTACTGGTTTCGTTCCATTGATGCTTGCATAAGCGCGCATCATCATTGCTACCATCTCTTGACGTGTGATGCGGGCGTTTGGTTCGAAAATCGTGTCGCTCTTTCCTGCGACAATCCCCGATTTTACAGCCAAAGCAACCGAATCTGCATACCATGCATTGGAAGCAACATCTGAAAACTTTTGCTCACCCTTCGTTTTGAGGTTAAGGGATCTGACAATCATCGCTACGAATTCAGCACGAGTAACGGACCGTTCAGGCTCGAAATTCATTTCGCTAATCCCCTCAACAATATGCTGGGACGTTAATATTTGAATCGTGTCCGCAGCCCAATGAGTTGATAGAACGTCGGTAAACGTTCTCTTGAGTTCGAGGATTGCATATTTACTGAAGTGATATACCTCTGCAACCATTTCCCCATTCCTATTTTTTCCACCGATAAATTCAAGCTTTCCATCATCGGCAATATAGTAGATTGCGGATAATGACTGGTTCATAGAAGGATCGGATTTCAAATGAATCGTAATGGCTTTGTCAAACTTCGACAATTCAAAAATTTTCCCTTCCTTTGTAACAATATGCAAGCTAAGTTCGTACACTTCACCCGATATTCTAATCTGTACTTGATTGGGAGCCAAACCTTTTGCGATAATTTCGCGCCCTTCTAAATTGGATAACGCCTCTTTCTTCAGTACAATTTTACTTTCCTTCAATTCATCAGCAGATACCTTAATTGCCAACTGCTGAATTAATTCAGACGGTATATTTAATGTAACTTTGCCCATCTCAAGCTTAAGTTGATTGTGAGCAAGCAGTTCCGCTGTGTTAGAAGGAAGCTCAATTTCCTTGACATCACCGCTAACGGTGACTGTGGCGACCCCATTCCCGATATGTCCCGAAATATCGCTCGCTTTTACGACTAGCACTTCAGGTTTTTCGCTTATTGGGTTGACTTCTTTTTTAGGTGTGTTGTCATTTGGAGCCGTGCTTTGGCCATCATCAGGGTTACTACTATTCACTGTTACCGTACAAATTGCTGTAAAACCGCCATCTGCTGTTTTCACGGTAATCGTGGCCGTTCCTGCTCCTACTGGTGTCACAACGCCATTGCTGTCCACTTTTGCTACCGCTGTATCGCTCGAACGCCATGTTACCGTTTTGTTCGTCGCATCAGTAGGATTAACAGTTGCTACTAGACCATACACGGAACCCGACACACTCATCGTCAGTTCATTGACATTCAGCTTAACGCCGGTTACTGCAACATTCAATGTATTCACAGTCACTTCGCATGTTGCCTTAAAGCCGCCTTCCGCTGTAATCACGGTAATCATGGCCGTTCCTGCTCCTACAGGCGTCACTACACCATTGCTGTCCACTGTCGCTACCGCTGGATTACTCGAATTCCATGTTACTGCCTTATTCGTAGCATTGTCCGGGTTAACGGTTGCAACTAGAGCGTACACGGAACCTGAGACACTCATTGTCACTTTATTCTGATCGAGCGTAACGCCCGTGACATTAACATCCTCCGCTACATTTACAAATATCGGATTCGAATACATCCATAAATCTTTATAATTCCGCGCACTCTTAGATTCATATGAATTATCTACAAGAGCAACGTCAAAGATTGGATTTCCGTATTCATCTGTTTCATTCTCCACGCTCGGAGCAAGATTAGTCGCCCGCAGCCTGAAATATTGGTTTTTACTTACCTTACCAAGATCATAGGTCATGACGTTCCATCCGTCTTCGACCTTCCAGTCATTACTATTGAAGGTGTGGATTACTTTTGTTGTACCATTGGTGTCTTTGTTATAATCTGCTGTTCCAGATTCAATCTTACCGGTCACTTCTCCGGCGATAAGATCAATATGATGGACTTTTACAACATCTCCATTATTATTCTTTTCAGGGCTTTTGAAGCGGATTGTGATTTTAGCATTGTCCCCTTGTTTAACCTGAAGCTCTTCACCCATTTCTTTCTTGTTATCCCCATTTGTTATATGAAAGTCGAGCGCGTTCATTAGATCTCCAAATACGGAAAACGATTTACCTGACCGCATGCCATCCACGACGGCTTTCATATCGCTACCCTTTACCCATGTATAGTTCTTTAAGTATTCGCCTGGCCAGTAATCAGGAGCATGAAAATCAGAGTTTCCGAAAACCCAAAATTTCCTGCCCTCTCCTAACAAAGCATCCCAAAATCCGCCAACCTGCGCAAGCTTATAATCTACACCGCCATATGATCTAGCTTGAGGATCCGCTGTAGAACTATAACCACCTCTGCCGCCCTCCATCTGGTTACCCAGCATGCCTTCAAATCCAAAGCTTATATTCGGCGCCGCATTGTTAAAATCGCGGAAATCTGATATGGAATACTTCAGCTTCCTTGAGGGGTGATTGATCAGAAAATAACTGGTATCCGCATAATTTTCCTTAAGCCATTCGATCCCTTTTACTGCATCCTCATGTGTTTTATTTACCTTAGGCAGACCTGCATTCGTCCACTTCTCAATGTCTTGCAGGGTAAACATATGTTCGAATTTGCTTACGGCTTCTGTATCATCTGTAATAATTCCCACCGATGCATGCTCGTGTGATGGGACATCCCACTCGAATCCCGGAAACATGATTTTATCTTTATACTGTGTACTTAATTTATTTAATTTAGGTATGGCGTAATCGTTGATTGACTGAGAACGCGGAATTTGTTTTCCTATTTCTTTAGCCTCATCATCTCGATGAGATAGTCTCATATGATCAGCAGTTGCAACCCAATCAAGGTTATACTTATCAAACGCATTATGTATTAAATCTGTGAGCGAATTATTTGCGTCATCCGATAATGACGAATGGTTGTGGAACTCTCCTACCATCCATCTAGGTATATCCTTCGCAACACTTACAAAGATCGGATTCGAATACATCCATAAATCTTTATAATTCCGCGCACTTTTTGCAGCAGGTGTATCTTCTGCAAGAGCAATATCAAATAGCGGATTTCCGTCTTTATCTGTTTCATTCTCCACGTTCGGAGCAAGATTCGTCGCCCGCAACCTGAAATATTGATTTGCATTTACCTGACCAAGATCATAGGTCATTACGTTCCATCCGTCTTCGACCTTCCAGTCTTTGCTCGTGAAAGTATGAATCACTTTTGTTGTATCATTGGTATCTTTATTTTCGTAGTCCGCTGTCCCGGGTACAAGCTTGCCGGTGACACCGCCCGCTATAAGGTCAATATGATCAACCTTTACAGGATCTCCATTGTTGTTCTTGTCAGGGCTTTTGAAACGAATGGTGAGCTTAGGGCTATCCCCATTTTTCACAAGAAGTTCTCCACCCATTTCTTCCTTACTAGCACCGTTTGTAATAGTAAAGTCGAGCTCGTTCATCAAGTCTCCAAACACAGAAAATGATTTTCCTGAACGCATGCCATTCACGATGTCCTTCATATCGCGACCTTTTACCCATGTGTGGTTCTTAGCGTATTCGCCAGGCCAGTATCCACTGCCATTAGGAAAATGGAAATCAGAATTCCCAAAAACCCAGAATTTCCGGCCTTCTCCTAACATAGCATCCCAAAATCCGCCAACCTTCGCTAGCTTGTAGTCTACGCCGCCATAGGATCTACCTTGAACATCTCCATTATGATCATAACCACCTCGGGTGCCCTCCATCTGGTTCCCCAACATGCCTTCAAAACCAAAACTAACTTCTGGAGCCGCATTGTTAAAATCGCGGAAATCCTTTATGGTATATTTCAGCTTTCTTGAAGGATGATTAACAAGAAAATAACTGGTATCAGGATAGTTATTTTTAAGCCATTTGATCCCGTTTATTGCATCCTCGTGCGTTTGGTTTGTTTTGGCCAACTCTTTATATTTCTCAACGACCTGATCACCAAACATTTGTTCAAATTTACCCACTACATCTTTGTCTTCTGTTACAATCCCCACAGATCCGTGCTCGTGGCCCGGAATATCCCATTCAAATCCTGGGAACATGATCTTATCCTTATACAATTCTTTCGATTGGTTCATCTTTGGAATTGCATAATCATTGATGGACTGTGAACGCGGGATCGTTTTATTTAATTCTTTCCCCTCATCATCTCGGTGAGATGATCTCATGTGATCGGCGGTTGCAAGCCAATCCAGATCGTAGATATCAAAAGCATTTTCCAATACACTTGCGAGACTTTCCTGTGCATCATCTGATAAGTAAGTGTGCGCATGAAATTCTCCGCTTACCCATCTTGCACCATCCGTTTGCGGTTTGCCGCTAACAGCAGCCTCGTTACCGAAAACCTCCAATTCTGCGAGCCCCACGTTACTCCCTGTACCACCACTAATTTCAAACTTCAGGGAGGTTATCGTTTTCGCGGGAAAGGTAAACGTCGTTGGCTTGCCTCCTGGATCGATATTAGACACTTCCATAGTACTGCCGTCGCTGAAAGTAATTAAGCCGCCATTCGCATTATCATTTATGTTGGGTCTATCATACACATTAATTTTAGTGATCTTAACCGCTTCCGGCCATTCTAATTTTATCCATGGTTTCGTTTCACCTTTGGAAGCCCATTCATATTGATCCATTACAATGGGCTTGCCATCTTTCACGTTTTTAACTGGATAATCCGAGTTGTATTCAGAAGATGCGGTCACGATTGCTTTCTTAGCCACATTCACTTTCCTCGGAGTAGAATAGTCTAATACAGTAACCGTAAATTGTTTTGTATCCTTTTTACCATCCTTTGTAATGGTGGCTGTCAACGTAACTACTGCATTCCCTAAGCCGGCCGCAGGGCGATGTACGGTACCGTTCGTTACAATAACTGCAGGGTTGCTAGATTCCCAGCTGATCGTAGTCCCATTTGCTCCTGTAACTGGAAGTACCAGATTTCCTGTTACTTCGTTCATCTCTATATTACCAAGATTAAGCAAGCTTTTATCTTTCAATACCGGATATTGTACGATTGATTCCTCAACTATATCCTGTACGGCCTGGTTAACAACGGGATGATCCGCCCTAAAACCAAATGGAAAAACCACACTGTCCGTATCTATTGCGATTTGATTATAATCAAAAGAAAGCTTATTATCTGATGACAAAGAAATCTTCATATGTACGAAATCTTCGCCACGTGCTCTGCCGATAATCAATGGAATACCGTTAACTACCGTTTTTAGATCTCTGTGACCATGAGCCCCCAATACAGCATCTACACCTTCCAGCTGCTTGGTAATGTCAAATATCGGACCTTTTGTGTCATCATCATTCTCCTCGTGAATATTTGCCACAACAATTTGAGCGCCCTGAGCTCTCGCTGCAACTGCTGCTTTGTTTACTTCAACTGCAATATCCTTGAAAACATAAGCATCAACCGTCCCAGGCAGGGCATATTGTGTATCTCGCGTCACAGAGCCAATAACCGCAATTTTGACACCGTCTTTTTCAAATATTTTATAGGCATCAAGCACTCGTTGATCGTTATTTTTATAAAAGAGATTAGCCGCAAGTAAAGGGAACTTGTTGCTGCTGTACACATCTTTGGTGACCGAATCAAGTCCCCAGTCAAACTCATGATTGCCCACCGTCGATGCTTCCATGCCCATGGCATTGAAAACCTTCATGACAGTCAATCCATGTATCAAATCGTAGAGATTCTTATCCTGATAATTATCTCCGCCTCCAAGAACTAGCGTGCGATCCGGGTTCTGACTTCTTATTTCTTCAATATTACGAGCCAATACCGCTGCAACAGGCTGATTCTCTCCGTTAACCAACGTTCCATGAAAATCTGGAATCTGAACAATGTCAAAAACCTTGTCATCCGCGGCTGCAAAAGCAGTGGGGAGAGGAATGCTCTGACTGAGTAATACAATAACTAGTGAAACAATAGAAAATAACTTGCTAGCTTTTTTAATAAACAATGTTTCGACAACTCCTATTGGTATATAAATTTGTGCCCGTTGCAACAGAGTTATTGTATCAAATAGTATATAAAGCCGTTGTTAAGATATTGTTAATCATCCATTTATTGGACCTAGATTGACTAAGCAAGTAAAACAAAAAAAATAGTCGGGCAGGAGATATTTCTGCGCGACTATCTTTCAACAACATATCATAATGAAAAAAGGAGCTCGAGATTCAGTTTCTTAATTTCTCCTGACGCAACGGCAACCATTCCAATACTGTTTGGATTTTACGATCCCAATAACCCCATTCATGTGTGCCGGGCTCTTCTTCATAAGTCAAATCCAATCCAAGCTTGCTGCAATGATCCCGAAAACGTTTATTGGATTCATAGGTATAGTCCTCCGTGCCACAGTATTGATAGAGCAGCGGGGCAGCTATATTCGTTTGACTCACTTTATCTGCAAGATGGAACAAATCATTGGTGCTGCCATGAATAGTCGAGCGATCGCCAAACACTTGTTGGAATTCCTCGCCTAGACCGTTAATCTGATTGTCGCTGACATCCATAGGACCAGACAAACTGGCAGCAGCAGCGAATTTATTAGGAAAATTCAATGCTAATTTAAATGCCCCATATCCTCCCATGGACAAGCCCGCGACAAAATTATCTTCCTTTTGATCTGACAATGGAAAAAACGAGCGAGCTAATGCGGACAACTCCTCACTGATGAAACTCCAATAATTATATCCGTTAGCCATATTCGCGTAGTAACTGCGATTTACAGCGGGCATGACGACAGCTATTCCTAATAGCGCTGCATATCTTTCAATAGAGGTGCGGCGCATCCAAATGGTATGGTCGTCTGAAAGCCCATGCAGCAAATACAGCGTCGGATGCTTCGTTCCCCCAGCACGATTGACCAAACCAATTTGCGAATGGGTAGATTGGGGAAGGATTACATACATAGATGTAGAAATTTTCAACGACTCCGAGTAAAAATGACAATCAATAAAAGCCAATTCATCACTTCCCTTTCGTATATTTATTATCTAATCTGATCATTCCAAGCTTCAATGTTCTCTGCATGTTTTGGTTTCCTTTTCAATACGTACTTTTTTTGTCAGTGAATCTATATTCCTTACCCTAACTGTTCACTCCTTTCATTATGCTGCATTTGATCAATAAGCTCTTCGATGCCTCGACGGATAACGGACTCAACCTCCAAAGCAAAAGAAGAGGAATAGCCAAATACCATTGTCGAGTCTTTGCTTTCATACCCGCCTTCTAGAATTTGCTGAGCTGTCGGAATATAGCCAAGCATTCCATTACTGTAGCCAACTGGAAGCACAGTACCATTAGAAAGCGACTTTGCCCATAATCCATACTCGACCACGATCTCGCCATCTATCGCTAGAAAGGCCAGCTTCTCGGCAATTTGTACAAGCTGCATATGCAGAGGTACACTCTGTCGAAGCTGTGCCGGCTTGGCCAATATTTGCTGCTTCCAGCCAGCCGTCAGCTCATCATCATCCTCGTGCGGCATCAATTCGTCATCCTTTAGAATATGTTTAAAGTGAAGTTCAACCTGTTTCGTCCAACTTACAAGCTTAGCTGGCTTTAACGTTTCCATCGGCTGCTCCAGAATGTTTAATACAGTTTCTGCTAAAACCTCTCCATTTCTTACCACGTCGTAATGGTCTCCACTATAAAATTTATTATCCTTATATAGAGCAGGACGAATATCCCCGCAAAAGCCCTGTAAAAAACAACTTACCCCGTCGCCCAATACCTTATCCAAAGCTTCCATCGCCATCCCACAATAATCTGAGGTAATTAAATTTGCGTCCGTTGTAGTGGGATGACAGGTAAAGTGAAATAAAATGCCTATGATTCGAAGATCAGCTGACATAAAACGAATAACTGTCACTGTAGGATCATTGACTCCATCCGGATTTGGTGCCATCACAGTAACTCCGTTTGATTGTAATCGACGATTGATGCTTATTCCCTCACAGGTGCCAATTCCTAGCTCGATGGTTACAGGCTCTAAATTCATTTGTGCTTTCGCTACTGCTTCTTCGACTTTAATCTCGAGAAAATCCACATACTCACTTCGAAACTGCCCCAGTAAGGGGCTAAATTGATTAGAGGTCTGTGGTCCACCATGGGTATGTGATGCGTGAAATAACATGTCTGACCGTTCGATTCCCCATCTTGCTTTCAGCTTTTTGCAAAGTTCTTCCATACGTTCGGAGCCCCACCAAATGATGTCTCCCTGCACAAGAAGTTTTTGGCATAGTCTGCCGGAGTCATCCTCTTGAACGAATAACCACACTCGCAGAGATAACCGACTGGACGTTCCTGTACATGCCATCTTTCGACTGGCATATCCCGCTAAGGGTATGGCAAATGGCGGTGTAATATCCACTTTGGCTTTACCTAATTTAGTAGAAACCACTACAAGCTCTCCCCCCTTTTAATTACTTTTTGGCAAACATGCTCCATCCACCAAGAATAGGAGGATTTCCTTGATCAGACACTAGTAGTTCCTGATAGTTTGAAGCCACTTTACGCAAGGCATTGGCATATTGCTCAATCTCATCCTTCCGATAATGTTTGAACCAAGGTACTGAAAACAGTCGTTCGGAAATTGCATCCGTCACCGTTAGGCCACTATCCAGCTGCCTTACATCTCGCGAGCTGTTAGCAATTCGTGTAGGTTTTCCGTGGTTGTACACATCCGCTTCCGTAAACAATGGATGTTTGTGCAAAGGGATATTGCAACCAGGATAACAATCCCCAACTCCCTCAGCACGAACGGCCTCAGTAAAACGTGTAACTGAAAGTCCGCCAAGTTCCTCTGGCCTATAATGGCCGCGTGCCGCATACCACCCACCCATATAACTGCCGGAACCTTTGTCTGGGCGGTGCGCTCGTATTCCCTGCACACCTTCAAGCAAATCCCAGAAATAATTCATCGCAAGGCTAATTTGCTCATGCCTCGCATCATAATGCCGCAGCTGAACCCGACCCACTGCAGAGCTAAGCTGGTGCATACGGAATTTATATCCACCTGACGGGAGTCCAATATATGGCTTCAGGTTTGCCGTTTGGATTTCGTTGTCATTACGCTCATAATGACCAAAAGCAATAGCACGCTCATAGATTTCACGATCATTGCTCACAAGCATCCCTGCTTCACCGACAGCCAAAGCTTTCCCAGACATCAGGGACATTCCGCCAACATGTCCAATCGCACCTAGATTCCGTCCTTTATATTTCCCTCCATGTGCATGAGACACATCTTCAATAACCTTCAAATTATGTTTCTGAGCAATAGCCATAATCTCATCCATATCCGCAGGATAACCAAAATAATGGACTACAATGATCGCTTTAGTTCGTTCGCTAATACAACGTTCAATGGCCTTAGGATCAATGCACAACGTTATCGGGTCAATATCCGCGAATACAACCGTCGCTCCAAGCGTATAGGCAGAAGTACATGAAGCCCAAAAGGTAACGCTCGGACAAATCACTTCATCCCCAACGCCAACTCCACATCCAAACATTGCTGCAAGTAAAGCGCTCGTTCCATTATTAAAGCCCAACGCGTAGTCCACGCCCAGCCATTGGCGAAAGTCATCTTCGAACTGCTGCGTCACTTCCGTTCCTGACATCGCTCCTTTGCGCAACACATCTAATGCAACTTCCTCGTCCTCCTGTGTAATTATTGGCCAAGTAAACATATTTCCTAATTCTGCTATAACCGCCTTAGTTCCACCTAATACGGCTAATTGGCTTCCACTCATATTTTTCATCCTCTCGAGTTGTTTTTAGCGCTCTTTGGAACTTATGATATAATGAGACCTAAAAACGAGCATGCCAAAACAAGAATGAAACTAGCCATTTTATAACCGGAGGAAACAAATGTATGATCGTTTTTCCAGAATATGAAGATTTGATGGCCATTATTAAATTGAAGAAGGGCGAGCTTCCCCTTCACATTTCCATTCATACCTTAAAGAAGACCTCACTCCATCATCATGATTTTGTAGAACTGTCTTATGTGATTGAAGGCAGCGGTACAGAAATCATCAATGGCATTCGTCATCACCTGCAGCCTGGTACTTGCTCCTTTCTACTTCCACACCACATTCACGAGATTCAAAGTGATTCAGACAAGCCCATCATCAAATACTGCTGTATGTTCGATATCAATATGCTGCTAGGCTCATCTTATGAATCGGAGTTATCCAGCCTGCTTTTCCGCGTCGGATCTAGTATTCCTTCCTTCGTCGATTTCTCTTCTCCTATGGCTGATCGTATGCACAATATATTTGAGCTTTTGCACGATGATTATCTAAATACCGTTGGTATTGGAAGAAACAGCTTTATTCGAGCAAAATTGACGGAAGCTATGTTATTATTCGTCCGCGCCTCACATACCAATTATCCAAATGTGCTCCAAGTAGATGAGTCCGACGAGAAAATGAATTTTTGGAAGGTTTTGCAATATATGCATGTCCATTACTCAAAAAAACTAACGTTGGAGTGGTTGTCTCACCATTTTCGTGTTAGTACGCCATATATGAGTCGTTCATTTAAAAAACACTTAGGACGCAGCTTTCTCGAATATTTGCATGGGCTACGCGTGGAGAGTGCGGTTAGTATGCTCGTTTCCACCAATATGTCTCTTGCTGATATTGCAGCTGAGGCCGGTTTCGAATCCTATCGCAGCTTTTCCCGTGTTTTTCGTGAGCTTCGTGGTCAAACGCCAAGCGATTATCGAAATCATCAGAAAAATTCTCTAGAAGCACCTTAAATGCTCGAATGAAAGATGTTGAATTAAAATCAATGGGTTCTTCGGTATGCCGAAGAGCTTTTTTCGTTTGGGAATTTAAATCGTAAATTCCTATAGCTCCTATTAAATTAGCATGCAAAAAAGTATATAAATACATGAAAGTAATGCATGTTAAACATGAAGTTCCGAGAGTAATATAAAAAACAAGAAATCATTAAAATGAAACGAAGGAGAATGTTTAATGAATGCCATACCTTGGTTTAAAAAACCATTTAAAATTGTCGATTTCATTCCACCCAATCCAGAATTAATGGAAACCCTTGATTATCAGGAAGAATTTCTAATCCGTAAGGAGTTAGGATTCAATGCAGAGCACGTTGAAGTTCATGATGTCACCCTCGGTGATGCTGGGATTTGTTTCTATCCGTCTGAATTTGCTGTACGAACCGGCCGGAACATTCTAAAGGAAATAGGCGAGAACTATGATTCAATTGGAATACACCCTATTGTATATGTCAATGTTCATTGGATTTCTCCTTCACTAGCTGAGATACACCCCGAGTGGATCCAAGTATCAAGAGATGGATCCGTTATCTCCAGTTATTATGGAGCCGGTAACTATCACTGCGTTAATTCTCCCTACCGAGAAAGTCTGTTCGGTACAATTCGGACCATCGCCGAATATAACATTAAAGGGATTTTTCTCGACGGTCCTGTTTATCGGGTGGAAGGTTGCTTCTGTGAGTACTGTGCTGCTTTGTTTCAAGAACAATACGACTATTCCCTTTCTTCCATTAGGAGTGCTGCTGAACACCGCGATTTTTTCGACTTCAAGCGTTCCTCCATTGCCCGCTTCATGAAAGACTCGAAAGAAGCGTTATCCTCAGTCAACCCTAATGCCATCATCTATATGAACAGCCCTCAGTTGACACCAACCATATATTGCGGCCGTGATAACCGTATGACAATTCCTTATCAGGACTTGCTGATCGCTGAAGGTGGCTTCCTCCATGGTAATCTGCGTGAAACGCCCATTTGGAAACCCGCAGCAACTGCCATGCTGCTGGAATCTCAGGCACAAGGCAAGCCTTACTGTGTTGCCATCGCCGGTCGTTTGGCACCTTGGTCAAGATATCTTTTATCAGCGTCTGAAACATGGATCGTACATGCTATGGCAGTGGCGCACGGAGCCAGTACTTGGTATGGCGTCTATAATGACAATAATCGAGATACTCAGATGCAAACAGTTAAGCAAATCAATTCGTTTCTTGAACAGAATGTCGAATATTACACAGACACACGTTCCGAAGCGCAAACCGCCTTGCTTTGGTCCTATGAAACAGCAAATTACTATCAATCATCGGCTGAAGAAACCGATTTCACCTCTTTGCAGGACCATTTAGGGGAAAAACTAAAGGGGGACGCACGTGGCTCCTTTATGGGCTGGTTCGATGCTTTATCACGCAGCCAAGTTCTTATAGATATTGTTGATGAGACTTCCATTACGGACAATTCAATCTTCCGTTACCGCACTCTCATTCTGCCCGGCATTAGTTGTATGTCGGAAAAACAGGCGGAGCAAATCAAGCGATTTGTACGTAATGGAGGCAACCTCATCGCCACCTTTGATACATCCTTCTACGATGAATATGGCCAAGTTCGGGAATATCCTCTACTAGCAGACCTACTAGGGATTGCCACAGTCGATGAAATTACAGAGTTGCCTTATGATCATATACAAACCGAAGAAAATAAAGAATCTTATCTCAATGGCATAGATCAATCGCTAATTCCTGCCCCTATGCTGGCAGTAAAAATAAAGCCTCAACCTGGATCGCAGACGATTATGCACTATCGGTCTAAACAACCAGCCCGATACTGTGATCTGCCGCCAATAACGTCACATCCTTTTATGGTCATGAATCGATTTGAAAAAGGTTCAACCCTTTATTTCACAGGCAATGTGGACAAAGGCTATGAAAATTTCGCTCTTCCAGAGTACCGTAAATTAATGCGTAATGCTCTTCTGTCTTTTCATCCAGAACGCGTCGTTTTGGAGTCGCATCAAGGAATTGAATCGCTTCACCTATCGCTTCGGAGCCAGCCGCAGAGGTTAATGCTGCACCTGATCAACTATACAGGATCGATGACACGCCCCATCGAAAAAGTGATACCTTTGCACAACATCTCGATCCGTTTGAATGAAATGCTCCAGCCGGTAACGACAATCCGAAGTTTACGGACGTCTAATCTACTCCCTTTTCAACAAGATGGGGATTCAATCCGTTTTGTATTACCGCAATTAGAGGAATATGAAGTTATTGTCGTCGAATAATACAGTGTAATGTTTTTCAATAAAGGCGAAACGAATATAGCTTTCGTTTCGCCTTTTATTTCTTATCGGATTCGGGCTCTTTGCCGTAAAACCCGCACAGTTACCTTTGGAGGCAACTGTGCGGGTTTTATGATTTTTAACAGCATGCGGGCGGTTCAGCTACTTCGTCTCGAATGGTTACTGTCTAGCAGTTACGTTTACCATCATTTTTTCGCTCGATGTGATTCCAGCATAATTAACCAGTTCAGCGTAATACACGTAAACACCTGCCCCTTTATTTGTGATATTCGTCACTGTAGATTGAGCGGATGGCGAATGATCTGCAATGGTTTGTGTATCGATAAGAACATTGTTTTCATACAAACGATAGGTTCTTCCATTCGTACCCCACCACAAGTTCATCGTGACTTTATAATTGCCGTCGCCATCCCAGTTATCGTTGGACAAAACGGGTACAGCCGGTGCCGCTTGTGTAACGGTTACGGTCAAAACATCACTTCTCGTTGTACCGTAGGCATTAGTAAGCTCAACATAGTAATGATAGGTGCCATTTGCCTTACCGCTTATAGCGGTTACCGCCGTTTGTGCATTAGGTGTGTTGTCCGATAGGATTTGTGTATCGATCAACACATCGTTCTCATAAAGCTTATAAAGCCTCCCATTTTCTCCATACCACAAGTTCATCATTACATTGTACGTTCCATCGTTAATCCCTGTATCGTACCCATTGTTATTGGTAAGAACAGGTTTTCCTGGTTTTGCCTTACTCTTCGATACAATGTTGTTCACAACAGCTGTTAATGTCCCTTTGTTGCCAACTGCATCCACAAACTCGAAGGTAAAGTTGCCATTAAAGTAGAACGTATAATTGCTTGAATAAACGTTATTCGTGATCGTGATCGGTTTGCTTGGTATCAGGGTTGCGACAACATTTTGCGTAGTAGGCGTTGTGCTGCTATAAACCACCGTAGCTGTTGGAATAACGTTATCGATATTTCCTACTGCATAGCCGATTATCTTGGATAGGTTGCCTGCAGCATCCTTTCCTCTTGCATATACCGACGCATTCACAGAAACAACTACGGGATTCATATAAGCCGTCCATGTGCCGCTTTCGCCCATTTTGTATTCCTTCACCACTGCGTCAGCCGGGTAAGTAATCGTTAGGGTTACATTGGTATTGGTTGGAGTTGTAATATCGGGCGTCAATATTGCATCCGCTGGAGGAGTCTTGTCAATTTGTACGTTGATTGTGTGTTGCTCTTCAACGTTTCCCGCTTGGTCAATTGAACGGTACTGCACCTCATTTACTCCTTCATTTCCTAACGTGAACGGAGCCGTATAGGCGATCCAGTCGCCGCTTTCTCCAATCCTGTATTCCGTCTTATTAATACCGGAAAGGTTGTCTTCCGCATTTAACGTAATGATAACATCCCTCGTGTACCATCCATTACTGCCATTCGGAGCAGAAGGACTTACTGTGGCAACAGTTGTTGGCTTGGTATTGTCTACTAGGATTGCCACGCTAGCCTCCGCGCTTGTTCCGCCGAGCGTTGCGGTCGCTTTAACATGAACGGTCCCCTCACCTGAAGCAGTCGCTGTTACGATCCCTTGTGCGTCCACCGTAGCTATCGCACGATCACTAGAGAAGTTAAGGCTTGCTGTACTGAGGTCAGCCTGCGATCCATTGCTCATAATGCCGATGACAGTCAAGGTCGACTGATCCCCGCTCTTCATGATGGGTTTACTAGCTGTCAGTGTCACATGATCCAGCGTGATTACATTCACCTGCAGTTGGCCTTTTACACCTGAACCGTCGGCCGCTGCAGCATTAACCGTAACCATACCGGTCTCCACGCCTGTCAAGATACCGGTCGCGGAATCGATCACCGCCTTGCCTGTTCCGTCAACGACGCTCCAAACGACCGCCTTATTGGTAGCGTTAACCGGCAGTATCGCCGCGATCATAGGTAGGGCAGCGCCTTTCAGTACGACAGCCGAAGGATTTCCCGTGACCATTATGCTTTGTACCGGCACGTTTGCCCCTATTCGAACAAATTTGATTCCATCTGCTAGTATAAAGTTACTAGTGGTAAACCCGTTTGTGATGACGACGCTTCCCGATGAACCCGCAAGAAAAGGGGAGCTGCCGATCTTGTTCCATTTACCGCCATTTATCGATTGATTCACCTTCACAACGGTGGAACCTGCAGCCCCATTAATGGTGAATGGTGCATCCGTCGTTCCGGCCGTCGAATGATGCCACTCATACACATCATATATACCGCTGATCGGAATGAGTGGGGTGTAAATTGCGCTTGCATTGCCGTTCTTGCTCGCATTTAACGCGAAATCCCCTTTATTAGCACCGGTATTGATTCTCGTATTATCCCAAGTTGATCCCGTAAATTTGACGCCTGTCGCATCTGAATTGTCCATCGCGATCTCAACATTGTCCGGTATGAGGTCGAACGACACGTTGTCGAATAAGACTTTCCCCAAGCCCGAAAGGATACCGGTCTTGATGGTGATCTCCATCGGCTGCGTTACGACGAACGTATTGGCATAATAAGCATATTGATCGGTCAGCGCGATCGGCACCATCTGATGATCGCTCACCCCGTCCCACACATTAAGCTCCGCCTGAACGTCCGACCCGCCGGACAGCTTCTTAATGTAAGCGGACAGCGAATACGTTCCTGGCTGAAGTACCGTAAATTTCTGAATGAGATCGGTTCGACCGCCGGGTACCCCTGCTGAATTAAACTCTGCCGCAGCCCCACCCTGATACGGATTGTTTGTGTTCACATAGGCATTCGTCCCATATACACCTGAGCCCATGCTCCA
Organism: Paenibacillus germinis; assembly: GCF_013141785.1. Taxonomy (NCBI): domain Bacteria; kingdom Bacillati; phylum Bacillota; class Bacilli; order Caryophanales; family Paenibacillaceae; genus Paenibacillus; species Paenibacillus germinis. Next base: position 34,034 of record NZ_WHOC01000028.1, on the reverse strand, counting down.
GTTGTCAAATGTAACGGACGACGGTCCGCCAAGTGAGTCGCCCGATTTTGACTCAAAATTGCCATTTGCGAAAACAGGTGGCAGGCTGCCAGTCCGAACAAACTTAATCCCATCCGCCAGCATAAAGTTGCCGGAGGTAAAGCCGTTGGTCAGGACAACGCTGCCCGTTGAGCCCATATTGAAAGGAAAGCTGCCGATCTTGTTCCACTTATTTCCGTTCGTCGATTGATTCACCTTCACGATCGTAGAACCCGCTCCGTGATTGATCGTAAACGGCGCGTCCGTCGTGCCGGTCGTTGAATGATGCCATTCGTATACATCGTACATCCCGGCTAGAGGAATGAACGGCGTGTAGATGACGCTTGATTTGCCTTCCTTGCTCGTATTGAGTGCGAAATTTCCTTTGTTTGCCCCGCTATTCGTTCTCGTATTGTCCCAGACGTTGGTGGTGCCGGTAAACGTCACTCCCGTCGCATCTGAATTATCCATTACGATCTCGACATTATCCGGTACAGGATCGAAAGAAACATTGTCGAATACCACTTTCCCAGCACCTGACAGAATACCTATATTGACGGTAATATCCAACGGTTGAGTCACGGTATACGTCTTTGCATAATAAGCATACTGGCTGCTAAGGGTTACTGGAGCCAACTGATGATCGCTATTCCCGGCCCAAATGTTAAGTTCGGGTTGAACGTCCGCTCCGCCCTCCACCTTCTTGATAAATGCGGAGAGTGCATAGGTACCCGGATTCGTGACGGTGAACGTCTGGTACATATAAGTACGATTTCCCGCTGCTCCCGTCGAATTAAATTCCACAGCATTCACACCCTGATACGGGCTGGTTTTGTTCACATAGGCATTTGTCCCGTAAACGCCTGCGCCCATGCCCCAATTATCGATGGTAACGGCAGCTGGCCCTCCGATCGGATCACCCGACAGCTTCTCGATATCTCCGTTACGGATAATCGTAAGCGGCACATCCCCGGTAACACTGCCGATAGCAAGCGGCTCGCTGCTGACGACAAAGACCGTGTTCTTCTTCACGATTTTACCGTTGGAATCCACTGATACCGGATTCCCATAGTTGTCTATTACACGGATGATTTTATTACTGTTCGTTACGTTAATGTTGAGCAACTGGCTGTCCGCAGACAGGATGCTGAGGTAGTTCCCGTCCGTGCGGTGCAAATAATGATTAACCGTCAGAAAATTCTCTCCAGGGAAACCAGAATACGATCCTAAATACTGATCCGCCTTCCTGATCTGATTTTGCATGACGGCCGTCGTCTGAAAAATTTCCGTTGGAGACTGCGAAAACCTTGTGACGAACGTATCCGCATTGGGAACACCCATAGTGAAAAATTTCGAGAAGCCCGCCGACAGAAATTCCATATATTTCTGAACCGTACCATATAATTTCGATGTCATGGTTGGATAAATCTCGCCAAGAGGAAAGAACTCGCCTTGCCACAGCTTCAAATTCGGGTGAGTGATCTTCGCCTGAGCGTAAGCGGTGAGTATATCCGGGATATAATTGGTACCTTGATACCCATGTACATTATAGAAGTCGTAGTAACCGACATAAGGTTCTTGCAACGCATCAATCGTCATTTGGCGGTCGGCGGCAGTACCAGAAACCGAGGTGAACCCGCTCGTCGTGACATACAGTTCCAGATTGTTTCCCGTTTCTGCCAAATACTCTGTTTTCACCTTCTGAGCCTGTTCATGAGCGATCTTTAGCATCAAGAAATATTGTTCCTTTGTCCCTGAGAAACCAGCAGCGAGGTAAGGTGGATGAAAGTTTACCTCATTTACGATTTCGTAATATTTCACTTTGCCCGCATAACGTTTCATCGTCTGGTAGACGTAATTAGTCCAATCTGCACCATTGCCCGGGACTCCATTCTGATCTTGAATATCTTTGGAAACCCAACGATCTGCTGGGTATTGGAGGGAGGAGGGATAACCGTCAGTAGGTATCTCACTAACTGGGGGCCTTGTCGATGCCCAGTTGGAAGGATAGCCCATAACAGCCAATACATCCATGCCGGCATCCGTGGTCGCTTTCACATATTGATCCGCATGCTCCCATGTAAAATGTCCCTTCGTTGGCTCGATTTTATTCCATAGGAAAACCCTGGCGTCATCCCAAGTACGGGTAGCGTTCGTATTGATTTTCTTCCATGGGGAAATGTCGTAGCTGTAACTAGAGTGCGTCCCATAATAAGTCGCATAATTGCCATCAGCGACGGTAGTGTCGTTCGTTGGTACTTTGGAAATACCACTTTTATAAACGATGGGATCAGCGAAAGTTGAGCTTACCGTCGTTTCCAAATACCAGAAGCCCACTTGGCTGTTTAACTGCGGCAGAGTCAACTCCTCCATACGATAGGTGCCGTCCGCTGGTACAGTAATGATCTTCGGTTCGGTGAACACCACATTGCCAGATGGATCCGTCGCTTTGATACTGACCGTATATGTCTTCGCCGTACTTCCATAATTCACTGTCATAACTGGATAAACGGCCGCTTCATTTTGGTAGAATACTTCTTTCTCATTTCGGAATGCAGGTTTGACGACGCTGTACTGGGAGGAAGTATGCCACGGGGTAATAAATTTCTGCGATTGAATGGGCTGCCCCAGTGTGGCATCCGCCAGCAGGGCCGTGTCCACACCATGGGTAAAGGTGCTAGTGCTATGCTCCAATTCATTAGCCGCTAGCGCCCGAGTGGAAATTTTCACATTGGTAATGTTATAAGGGGCTCCCCTCTCTATCATAAATTCATAAGGCATGAATTTCTCCAACACAGCATTAACCGTGGTCGGCGAGCTGGTTAGCAAGACACCGTCCTTGTAGATGGCTGCGTAACCGCCAGCTCCCATTTTCCATGTGAAGGCAAGATTAAATGGCTGGCCGACGACATAGTTCAACTGATTCGGCTGCGCATAGGCGAACGCGCCATTGGTTGCTTCCCCGTTTTTGACGAAAAAGGTAAGCGGCTGATCATATGTCGAACCCGTCGGCTTCGAGATCGGTGGAGGAATATGGGCGTTGATTAATGTGAACCCTGGTCCACTCTGCTCGGGAATAAGACGAAATAAGAAGTCGTAATCGTTACCAAACTCCGAATAGGGCTTATCAATGCGTGCCGTCAGTTCAATTGTTCCTTCACTCGAGTTGATAATGCCCGGAGCGAAATCACGGTACCATGTTGCCGTATTTGTGAAATTATCCGTCTCATTGTCCGCATATGCTGACGGTACGACCATAAAGCACGCAGCAAGTAAGGTAGCAGACATTAGAAGCATCAAACATATCGATATTTTGAGCAAGCGGTATCTTCCAACTAAATCCGGAAATATTCTATTCGCCATACCTACACCTCCAATAAATTGTTGTTTCTACTGAATCCAGCATAAAACACCCACTCTCAAGCTTTTTCTTTCTGCTGCGGTTCTTCAATCCCACAAGAATTCGATAAATCACCTCATTTGTTAGCGCTTACATTTTAAGTTTTACCGAGATGCAAGTGCTGCTAAATCTATTTAGAAAACCTAAATGCCATTCATTTAACCCGAGATACACCTCCATTCTCAAGTGGTATGGTACTCATTATAAGGAAATGCACGAAGCTCGCACAACAGGACAGAAACGCGATATGTACGACAAAAATACGGAGTTATCCCATGGCTCTTACTATGACGGTGCATCTGTATTTACGATTACGAGTATGATGGTGATTGTGATGGTGGGATAGCTAGCAACTGAGGCTTAAGTTTCGCTACCGCTCGACAACCTGATCCTGGCTGGCTGAAAAACTGCAGACCACATTCCTCCCCATAATGGACCTGGATTCGTTGATTTACACTTTTCACGCCATAACCGCGAGTTTCTATTTCTAAAACCCCCTTCAATTGCTCTTCTGTCATTCCGATACCATCATCACTTACCTCCAAATATACAAATTCCCCCTGCTGAGATGCCCTAACCGTGATGGTACCCGCCTTACCTGGTTTAGGTCTAATACCATGAATGACAGCGTTCTCAACTAAAGGCTGCAGAATCATCTTGATAATCACAACGTCCGCAATCCCCTCTTCGATATCGGTCTCAAACCGGATTGCTCCGCGATAACGATAATTGATAATGTGCATATAACGGTTGACCTCTTCTACTTCCTCGGACAGTCTTATATGCTCTTTGCCCTCGTTTAGACTGAGCCGAAGGAACTTGGCCAGAGATTCAGTAATTTCTGCAATTTCCTTCGCATCAATGCGTAGGGCACTCCATTGGATGATATCAAGCGTGTTGTATAGAAAATGTGGATTGATCTGCGCATACAGCAGCTTCATTTCTGTCTCCTGCTTGCTAATTTTCACCTGATACACTTCTTCTATTAATGCTTTGGTAGTCATACTCATCTGGTTAAAAGAACGCTGCAATCGAGAATACTCATCATTACCACGAATATTTGTTTCCGTTTCAAATTGTCCTCCATCGGCAAGTCTTATTAAACGAATAAGCTTCTTTAGGCGCTTAGTAATAGAGCCTGAAATGAAAAAAGCAGTAATTATGGCAAGAATAGAAACGAATGCAGCCAAGGCGAACATGAAATTTTGAATGGATCTACTATTCATTCCTAAATGCCGCTCGGTCATCAGTAGAGATATATTCCAGTCCAACCCGCTCAACTTGCTATTCACTGCATAATAAGTACCTATACCTGGACCGAAATGGGTGATCCCTTCCTGACGGATGGGCAACGAGGACAAAAACTGCTGTTCCAACTTGACATCACCCAAGGGGAGATGCTTTACTCCGATCCTTACACCACCTGTGTGCACTAACGTTTCTGCTCCATCAGGAAGCCTTAGATCGTTAAGAATATCCCAAATGAACTTCGAATCAAACTCAATCATCACATAACCAAGGATTTGTTGGAAATGGTTGATATCGTGAATTTCTTTAATAAAGAGCACCTCGTCTGCTTGAGCTAATTGTAAGTGCTGAATCACATCAGCATGAAACCAAGCTTGCTTCTTGCTCTCATTCAGCAATGGCTTTAATGCAGAATCCTTTTCAAGCTCCCCTACACTGAAAAAATTCGGATTTGCTGATAGGAATGCCGGATTGCCCTTCATAAAAAAGCTCACCTTGAGTACATTTCTTTTCCCTTCATAATTGGTAACGTTTTTGTTGAGCACATTGAAGAAATCGATGACTTCGGCCGAAGTCAGTTGACGTTCGGCTACAGTTTGCAATACTTTTTGAATATCATAATTACTTTGTGCCAAATCTGCGATAACATAACCCACGTCAAGTCCAAATGCTACATTCTTCTCCGCTTGCTTCAGCGCTTCTAGATACGCGTTTCCAGTTTGCTCCACAACCGACTTGTGGATCGTTGTATAGGTGAAATAAACCAGCAAGAAAACCGGAACAATAATCAGAATTAAATAGGAGAAGACTAGTTTCGTGCGCAAATTGAGATTGTAATAGAATCCGCTCAGTACATCCGCTAATTTTCTCATCAGCCACGCTCCCGAAATTGTACAGGAATAACACCCACCAGCTTTTTAAATATTTTCGTAAAATAATAAGTATCCTGATATCCGACTAGATTAGCTACTTCGTATATTTTAATTGCGGGATCACGTAGTAACTCCTGAGCCTTCTCAAGTCTCACCATCGTGATATATTCATTAATCGTTTGACCCGTTTCTTTTTTAAATAACCCCTGAAGATGGCCAGCAGACATATATACCTCTTCCGCAAGTTGTTGAATCGTTAGGTTTTGATTGTAGCTCTTCCGTATAATCGCCTCAACACTGCGAATTACCTTACGCGATTTATTGTTGCGCGATTCATTGACGATTTGTTCGATGAGAAGAAGCTTATCGAATACAAATGTTTCTATCTGGGTGCCGCTCTGCATCATTCTAAATTGCCGCAGTGAATCCTGCATCTCTTTGGCCGCTTCATGTCCGATGATGGCAGCTGCAGAACGAAAAGCTTTGACAAGAAGCTCACTGCAAAGGATGGTCAGAATCAGTATACTGTCCATTTTGTAGAGCCTAATGGATGCAAAAAACTGCTTTAACTCGTCGATTAGTGTTTCAGTCATTCCGCTGCCGGTCAGCTTAACGATACGCTCTCTTAAATCAATAATTATCGTAAGCTCTGTAGGTGCAGTACTGTCCACATAATAATGGCTGATATCGTCCTTAAGCCGTTTATACTCGCGTTCCTTTTCCAGTCTACCGATTACTTTGCCAACAACCTGCATCATCTCTTCACGATTGAAAGGCTTTAACAAATAATCAATTGCATCCAATTTTATCGAGGCTTTCACATATTGGATATCTTGATGTGCACTAATCATAATGACCATTAGATCAGGGTGTTCGATTTTCAGCGCCTCTACAAGCTTAATACCATCCATGCCTGGCATGACAACATCGGTTATGACTAAATCCGGAACGATCGTCTGAGCGATCCTCAAGGCTTCTGCACCATCCTCGGCTTCACCGGCAATTATAATCCCCAAACTTTTCCAGTCTATTAAATCCCTTAAACCTTCTCTGGTAATATAATCATCATCGACAAGCAGTAATTTGTGCATAAATCAACCTCCAATAGTTTGAGGTGCTATTGAAAACTCACACGAATAAATTCGCATGATTCTTGGATTGTCTCTGCTACCGCGGAGAAGAGTACCAAGCGTAATCCGTATTTCCTACGGCTATTACATTATCCTATTAGCAAGCGAATGCCTTCTTGTTTAATGTTCTGACTTGCATTATCATCACGATCATGTTGCGTCCCGCACTTCGAACATGTCCATGCTCGCAATGCCAAATGCTTCACGTTTGGATTGCGGGTTCTGCAGACATGACAAAGCTGACTGGATGGGAAGTTTTTCGCAACAAAAGAAAGGTTGCGCCCGTACCATTCCGATTTATACGTCAAAATGGTGCGAAACATCGCCCATGACACTTCGGCAATGGATTTTGCCATTTTATGATTTTTCATTAAGTTTTTTACTTGCAAGTCTTCTAAGCAGATCGTTTGGTTTTCACGATTCAGCTTCGTTGACAGTTTATGCAAGAAATCTTTGCGGGAGTTTGCAATTCGCTCATGAATACGAGCAATATGAAGTTTCGCCTTTTGCGTCTGACCATCGGAGCAAACTGCAAAGGTTTTGATACCAAGATCAATGCCTATGGCATTATCGTTCTTCGGCAACGGCTGTACGTCCGTTTCACAAAGAATCGAAACAAAATATTTGCCTGCGGCATTTCGCCGAATCGTTGCGTTGATAATTCGACCTTCCACTTCACGACTCTTGGCAAAACGAACCCAACTTAATTTAGGCAGTTTAATGCAATTGTCCAGCACCTCAATGTTTCCGTTCGTTTGCTTGGTCGTGTAGGACTGTACAGGATTTCGTTTACTTTTGTAATGAGGTCCATTATTCTGCTTTTTGTAGTAACGAGTGTACGCATCATTTAGGTTTTCTACGGATTTTTGTAGAGAGATGCTATCCACTTCCTTGAGAAAAGGATAGTGTTGCTTCATCATACGGACGGCTTTGATGGATTCGAACTTATTGAAACAGGAACTTTTCCATTCGTTGGATGAAAGCTGACCGCTTTGTTTCATGTCTTGGGCAAGATGCCAATACGCATCTTTCTGCTGTTGTTTGGCTAAAAAAAATTAAAGACAAAGCGAACACAGCCCAACGTTTTTTGGATCAATGACATTTGCTCTGGGCTTGGGTAGATTCGAAACTGAAACGCTTTTTGGATCATCAGCATTCGCCTCCTTGAATCATTATGGCACATATGTTCGTTTTTTAAAAGATAAAAACCGCCAATTCATCCCATCACAAAAGTAACGAGTGTTCTCGACTTTTCATAAAACAATACATTAGATTGACCATTTCATATACAGTTATTTTGATCATAAGATTTCTCGTTCATACAAGGACAAACGACTCCGTCGTCCTCCTGGGACGAGCGCGTTTGTCAAGGTAGATGCGAAGCAAAAGTATAAAACTTATACTTTCTTATCTACTCACAAAAAAGTATAGGGGAGCCTATGCCCTCCCTATACTTAAAATTTACGACCGCTTATTTTTTAGTAAGATTGCTATAGAGTGCTTTGCCAGTTTTAGTAAACCAATCCTGGGAGGCATTGATGACTTCCTGTCTGCCGTTTGCATCCGCTTTTTTGAAATATTCATCTACTGCACTGATGGGGAGCGCCCCATTAATGATTTTGGATACATACTCATTACGTAGATCCATCAGCGCTCTGCCTTTGGATAGCTCCGCATCCGTCTGCGGTCTATAGTAATTAATATTGAACACAGTATCATGTGGTCCAGCTGTCACATAGGAATTCATGTCTGGATTGAGGCCTGCGAGTATCGCATTGGGCAGCCAGATTTCTGGAGTCGTCCACATTCTATAATATAATTTATAAATAATTTGATCATAAATAGGTTTGATAGGCACTAAATTACCGCTCGCATCCTTATTGTAATGAACTCCTTCTTTACCATAGTTGATGAATAATTGTAAATCTTTGTCCTTCAGATATGTATTCAGTAAATCTATCGCTTCATTTTTATTTTTTGCATTCTTCGGAACCATATAATAGTTGGATACTGGTGCAGGAATGATATAGCCCTTTTGTCCGTCTTTACCCTCAACTGGCGGCATATACATGAGCTTGGCATTCGGGTCTGATTTGACCAACGCAGGACGGAACCCATTAGGCTCATAATAGCCAAAGTATCCGGAAGCTGCTTTACCTGATGATATTTTCTCCGCAACCTGCTGCGATTTGTTGAACAAATATTCGTTGTCTATAAGCCCTTCTTTGTACAGCTTAGCCAAGTACGTGAGCATATCTTTTAAATAGGCATCTTGTGCATCAATCAACTTCCCGTCCTTGACAATGAACGGCACAGCAAGGTTGTTTAAGCCGGATAAACCAAATGCACCTGTAATTACATCTAAACCGTCCAATGGATTCCCATTGTTTCCACCAGAAGCTACATATGGAATTGTACCTTTGCCACTAGGATCCTTATCCTTGATTGTTTTTAGAAACGTATACAAGTCATCGAGATTTTTCGGAGCCGACAAGCCTAGCTTATCCACCCAATCCTGTCTGACCAAGAAACCGCTTCCTAAATCCTGGTCTTTATATTTTTGAAAGGGTGAAGCCGGTATGGCAAGCTTTGCCCCGTCTAGGGTTACAGCAGCCCATGCGTTATCAGTTACATGCTTTTCTATCTCATTGCCAAACTGTTTGACCAGAGGTTCGACGGGGGTGAGCGCACCTTGTGCACTGAATCTCTTGAAGATCGTCAAATCATTCGTATAAATAAGATCGAATACATCACCTGATGCAAACATCAAATTGTATTTATCAAGCTGGCTTGCCGCTGGAATAATTGTCCACTCTACATTTTTATAGCCTGTTTTCTCTTTAATTGCGTTTAAAAACTGGTTATCACTTTCACTTGCGCCTTGTTCGAAGCCTTTGACTCCACTATTGCTTGGAACTGCAATGCGAATTTTGGCGTTTTTATCGAGCTTGGGCGTTGCAACAGCGTTCGTCTCTTTATCTGTAGCTGCAGCTGTAGCTGTAGTACCTTTCTCTCCTGTTGTCTCTTTTGTTTGGCTGCAAGCGGTAAGCAACACCAGTGTAAGCGCTAACAGAACAGACAAAACCTTTGTGTAAGTGAAACCCCTTTTCATTTTTCATTCCCCCAATTAACTATTATTGTTTAACAGCGCCTAGCGTCAATCCAGTTACAAAATATTTTTGCAAGAAAGGATATACAAGCAAGATGGGCAACGAGGAAATAAAGATCGCAGTAGCTCTGAACGTTTCTGAGGCAATATGGGCAAGTACCTCCGAATTATCTGTACCATTCTGGGTGGCGGCAGAAATGACATTTTGCAAAAATAAGGGTAACACCAAGACATTCTTTTTTGTTAGATACATGAGCGGGTCCATGTAACTGTTCCAAATACTAACGGCCGAAAAAATCGCGATAGTTGCAAGTAATGGTTTAGATAACGGGAGAATGATACGGAACAGCACGGTTAGATTTCCAGCTCCGTCTATTCTTGCCGATTCTTCAAGGCTAGACGGTAGCGATTCAAAATAGTTGCGAATCAGAATTAGGTTAAACACACTTACCATACCTGGAATAATGAGTACGAGTAAATTATTCATTAAGCCAGTTTCCTTAATGATCAAATAGGTTGGAACCAAGCCGCCATTAAACATCATCGTAAACACATACATGATATTGATCAACTTGTGTCCAGGTAATTGCTTTCTGGAAATGGCATACCCAACACACGCGGTAAAAAACACTTGCACCAACGTGCCTACAATTGTGACGATTATGCTGTTTCGGAAAGCAGTGCGAAAGTCAATTGCTGAAATTAAAGCTTTATAAGCATCGAATTGAAAACCCTTCGGCCACAAGCTAACCTGTCCGCTAATCACATAGGTCTCGTCACTAACCGACTTCGCAAATAAAGTGACATAGGGCAGTAAACATATTAAACTTATTGCGATTAATAAGCAGTAATTAAAGACGGTAAATACCTTTTCTCCATTAGACATTCTTTTGTCAAACATGCGTTGAATCCCTCTTTTCAGCTACCAGATTCCACGGTTGGAGTATTTGCTGCTGACCTTGTTCGCAATGATCAACAACGTGAAGCCAATAACGGAAGTAAATAGCCCGACAGCAGTTGTATAGCTGTAGCTGGCATTAAGTATGCCTTCTCTGTACACAAAGGTACCAATAACATCGCCCACTTTATAGACAAGTGGATTATAGAATAACAATACTTGCTCTGTATCGCTACCCAACATTTGAGATATGCGAAGTATGATAATGAATACGATTGTACTTGCGATTCCGGGAAGTGTAATATGCCAGATTTGCTTCAGTTTTCCGGCTCCATCTACTTCAGCTGCTGCATAAAGTTCCGGATCAATCGAGGTAAGAGCCGCTAGATAAATGATAGCACTCCACCCTGTTTCCTTCCATGCGGTTGAGGTTACCAGCACACTGCGGAAAAACCCCTCATCTCCGAGAAACTGAATCGGCGATATGCCGAGAGAGCGAAGCAGCGAGTTGACAATCCCCGTGCTTGGCGACAATATATCGACGAAAACCCCAGCGATCACAACCCATGAAAGAAAGTGAGGAAGATAGGTCAGTGTCTGTGTTATTCGCTTCACAAACCCTTTCCTCACCTCATTGAGCAGCAATGCCAATATAATGGGCAGCGGAAATTGAAAAATCAATTTGTACAAATTGATTAGAAGCGTGTTACCCAGAACACTCAAAAATTTCGGGTCTGAGAAAAGTACCCTAAAATTATCCAATCCCACCCATTTGCTAGCCATAAAGCCATCGAAAACTTTATAATTTTTAAAAGCGAGTGCTACTCCAACCATAGGGACGTAGCTGTAAACTAGCAAAACCAGCAAAGGAATTGCTATGAGCATATAGAGATCCCAATGTTGAATGATTCTTTTCGACAGGTTATTCTTTCTACTAGGTGCCAATCCCATATCAATAGCTCCTAGCATGTGCTGTTCAGTTATCCTTGCCAAGGTGCACCTCAATTCTCCTCTGGTATATCTTAATTATATGGATATACCGCAAGCCCTCGCAACCAGACAAGAACGCGAAATCTATGACAATAATGCGGAGTTATGATATGGATTTCATAATATACGATTGCGATGGCACTATAGGAAATAGTAATGACTCTTATCCTTGTCCAGCAAGGAATACCGTTGAAAATGCTGATAATGCGCGTTGTACAACTGCCCATTCTTAGCGGGCGAGTAGGTCAAATACAGCTGTTTACGGCTGTGTTCTGATGTATTTACACTACTTTGATGCGGTGTAAAAGAGTGAAACAGAATCATATCACCAGGATTGGTTTCCACAATCTCCCCAGTTTTGAGATCAATTTCAGCCATCTCCTTGGCATTCATGCCTCGTAATTCTCCTTTATCGGAACGAAGGTGATGATGGTAACCCGGGAATAGTTCAAGCCCACCATTAACCACTGTCGCTCCGTCTATTGCCACCATCACACTGATAAGTCCTTCTATTGGAAAGCCCTGCCACCAAGCAGCATCCTGATGCATCGCATAACCGGTTGCTCCAGGCAGCTTAAAAATCAATTTATCTTTAAACAATAGCGGTTCATCCAAATAAATATCACGCAAGGGTGCCAAAATACGGTCATCTCGAACCAAATCATCAAATACCGCGGAAATGTCATGGACGGGATCTAAACGCTCGATCTTAACTTCTCCGTTCGCATAACGCTTATGCCCTGCTCGGATATTATGGATATCCGTATATTGACTCAATGTGAGCAGCTTATCACATTCTGCTTGCAGCACCTTAGCCTCCTGTTCGCTAAATACATTACGCAGTACGAGATACCCCTTGTCCTTGTAGCTCTGAATTTGCTCATTAGAAAGAATGTTTATCCTTTTCATCCCCTAATCCCCTTTACATTTTTTTTTGGAAATCATATAATTATTTCACTTAAATGATCTCTCGTTTCTTATGATACTCCTGATGATTTATGTTTAACATACATTACTTTTTTATATTTTATATACTTTTTTGCATTTCATAATAGAAAGTAGTGAGCAGATATGAACAAAATCAGCCTCACAAGGTGTTATTATACGGCGCATAGAAAAGAATTTTTACTGGAGGAAGATGTTTATGAAGGATGGGTCATTCTTGCCGTGGAGTCCGGTCGATTTCAATTCTCTCTCGAAGAAGAAACAGCGGTACTTAAAGAGCCTGTGTATAACGAAGCTGGATTTGGTGATCTCGTTATTTGCCCACCTCATGTCGTCTTAAAAAGAAAGGTTTTGGAGCCTGTCTCTTTTTATTTCATTGAATTTACAATGGATGGAGAATACGCAAAAGGCAAAGTTTTAATCAGAAACTTTCAACGCCTTTCTTCAACTTTCAGCTACTTCAGACAAATCGCCGAGGAACCCTTAGAAGACCACCATGAATTTGCAAACCATTTAATTAATGATTTACTGCTTGTGAGTGCCAGAGAACAGAAATTAGCTCAACAACAGTCCCAAGATAAACAAGACCCTCTCACCGTTCATGCCATGGCTTATCTAAATCAGCACGCTTTTGGAGCGAAATTAAGCATGCAGCTCTTGGCTGAAAAACTTGGCATCAGTAATTCTCAACTATCCCGCCGATTTCAAGCTGCATACAGATACTCTCCAATTGAATATGTAACCTTACTTCGACTCCAGAGAGCAAGGTCATTACTGATCGACACAGACCATACAATCGACCATATCGCTGAGCAATGCGGATACCAAAACGGCTTTTATCTAAGTCGGATTTTCACCGCTAAACTAAAAATAAGCCCTTCGGCTTACCGAAGAACTTATCGATTTTAAAAAATACTGTTACCATTTAAGCCGGAATCCCATATTCCTCATGGGGTTCCGGTCTTATCACACTACACTTCCCCCTGGAACCGCCCATCCCGAAACCGCACAATCCATTTCGCCTGCTTCGCAATCAATGTGTCATGCGTAATCAAAATAATCGTCCGACCTTGTGCATGTAAACTCTTTAAAATATTTAAAATCTCCACACCTGTCTTCGAAACTAACGCTCCCGTAGGTTCATCCACCAAAATGATTGCTGGATTTCCTGCCAATGTTCGCGCAATAGCAACACGCTGCTGCTGTCCACCATATAGCTCTGATGGAAAATGCTTCTTGCGATCCAGCAAGTCCACCGATTTTAGAGCATGCAAAACGAGTGGCGCTCTTTCCTTTTTGCTCATTCCCCGATAAATCAAAGGCAACTCCACATTCTCATAGGCACTTAATCTCGGCAGCAAGTTAAAGCTTTGAAAAACGAAGCCAATCTTCTGATTACGAATCTCAGCAAGCCCAGAATCCTTGAGCACGTTTATTGCTTGACCATCCAGGTCATAGATACCTTTATCTACAATATCCAAACACCCTATAATGTTCATCAGCGTGGATTTGCCGGAGCCTGACGGTCCCATAATAGCCACGACTCTCCATGATCAATATCTAACGAGACGTCATCTAAGGCTTTAATCGTTACTCGCCCATCGTATAGTATTTACTGGCTTTCTCGATATGGACCATTACTTGCACAGGGTCCAAATAAATGAAGTATCCGATTCATATCCCTTACCGTTTCGCCTTATAAAACTCATGATACAGCTTCATCAGCGCCCGCTTATTTTACCACTTTCTACGAAAGCCTGTTCACCTGAATGCTGTTTCACAGCAACTTTAACCTCTTCAGGAATCGGCTCGATACAGCATTAATTTTCATGGGAGCCCACTGTTATTTTCATACCATCAAACGCACAGGTCACTCCGATTTCCGCAAGTACACGGTCAGTTTCGTCATGGGAACCAACACTTTGATGGGAGAAATGGGATGCTACAATGACGGTATTCTCCCTGACAACTTTGGTTTGACGCATTCTATCGAGCATGATACGGAAATCCTGAAGGTTCAAATGTTCTTTCCCTGGAGTATGGTTCAGTAACGTCGCTTCCATAATAACGGTGTCGAAAGCTTCATTCGCCAACTGCTCCCAGATCGACTCGTCATAAATACCGGTATCCGAAGCGATCAAGATTTTGACCCGACCATCATCGATGATATAATTCATCGCGTCCCCTATTCTAAGATTGTGCGTCGCTTCAATAGAACGAACCTTATAAGGCGACAAACTTACAGAACGTCCAGGTAAAAAAGGAATTCTTCGGATCCCTGCATCACTGTCTCTTCCGCCCGAAAGATCCCATGTCGCGAGTACAGAAGGTCCAGCCACCATCGCCAAATCCGGCAACTCGGTGGAAAGCCGGAACGGTTTAGCCCGAAGCTGTAAATTCGAGGGCGTAAAATGATCCAAATGATTATGAGTCACCAACATATAACGCAACTCAACAAGAGAAATGCCGAATTGGGCACAGGACGCAAATAAGTCCGGTCCCACATCAAGAAGCAGATCGTCGTTGATCAGAAAGCACTGACGTCTTCGAACGTTACGCCCTCCCTGCTCCCTGGCGTGTTGGCAAGTGCCGCAATTACAAAAAGGCGATGGAATTCCTTCAGCCGCTCCCGTGCCCAAAAATGTAATGTTCATAACCAGTTCTTCTCCCCTTGCCCCGATTATTATTTGTAAGTTCCTACAGTCCCGCCTTCAACAACAATCATTTTGGTCATGTATAGGACTTCAGGCTGTTTGGTCTTTTTTCTAATGATATCCATCAGCCGATACACGACATTTTCTATATCCGCCGGGTCCCCATAAACAGTCGTAAGTACAGGCTTGCTAATAGTCACTAATTCGGTGTAACCGTTCCCAATCAGGCTTACTTGTTCCGGAACCCTCACTCCATGCTCTCTCAAGTATTGTAGCGCCGAATATTGGATGATCGTATTCGCACACACAACGGCCGTATAGTCGATCTCTAGCACACTCATCTGACGGCATAACTCATAACCATCCTCAACCGGACTAATCTGGACTAACGATTTGTCGAAAGGGATACCTGATTCAAGCAGGGCTTCCTTATATCCCTCGAGATTGTCACGGTGGACCGGGTACTCGAGTGGTCCGACTAGAAACGCAATACGGTGATGTCCGTGATCGATTAAGTAACGTGTCGCCAGGTAATTCACTTTCTTATGATCGAACGTGACAACATTCGTGTTGTCACGTATCGTACCGCCATACAACAGAAAAGGTACCCCCGTTTTCTCCAATAAATCAAGCATTGCATCATCAAGGTCACCAGTCACAACATAGCCATGCGCTTCATTACTTTGTAGAAATTCTTCCAATCTCAGGTGCTCTTCATGTGACGCTCCCACATTTTTGAAAAGCAGTGAATAATCGAAATGACTTGCCGCATTTTCGATGCTTTTTAGTTCAACCATATAACGCGGGTCGCGTGCTTCCCGGTTGTACAGAATATAACAGATTTTGCGGCTTGCCTCGGGAATATCATATCCCGCTTCTTTGGCAGCTTTTAGAATCATTCGTCTTGTCTCATTAGAGATGGTGCTGACCGGTGAATTGTTAAGTACCAGTGATACAGCTGTACGTGAGATCCCGAGACGAAGGGCAAGCTCTTTCTTAGAAATTTTCATTTTCGGATTTCCCCTTCTTTCAGATGACTTAAGAGTACCATCTTATAAGAGAGAATCGCAAGTTATAAGTGTTACTATTACTGTTCAAGAAAAATAACGATATTATTCTACAAATTTTGTGCTGCATAGACAGAAAAGGGGATTAACCGGTGCTGGTACCCGATCAACCCCTCCAGCAGTTTATGGCTTATTGTAGCGATCTGCAGCCGCGGTATAGATCTTTAAGTATTCTTCAATTCCCATTTTCTTAAGAGTAGCTGTATAAGTATCCCATTCCGAGAAAGGAGCCGCGCCCATGATAAATTTCGTCGTCATCTCGTTCACGTAATTGTTAATATCAGCGCTCAGCGCGTTAAACCGCGGCAGCTCCTCAGCCGTGTACTTGAACGGACCCCATACGTCCTTCGGCCAGTAAGCTTCGTTCTTCTTGGTTGCCGCGATGTTGTCGGGATCGCTTTCCCCGCCCGTAAATGTTTTCTCTGTGAGCATAGCCGGATAATAACCGCCCATGAATGTTACATACTTCTTAAGATTTTCCTGATTTTGTTTGATCTCATCGGCGTACTCGGCCTTGCCGTTCTTCATGACAAAGCTTTTGCCTTCAAAGCCAAGGAAGAACATCTTACTTCCCTCTTCGCTATAGAAGTAATCGACCCAACGGAGAGAAGCTTCCGGATTTTTGTTGTTCTTCGTTATGACGAAGCTGCCCACATCCTGGACTGACGGTCTAGCACGCGAGAACAAACGGTCGCCATGCGGTCCGGTGAAAGCCAACGCCCCAATGTAGTCGTTTTGCTGAACATTGAAGCCAACTTTAGCGTTCGTATACATGAAACTACCATAATTGCCTTCTTTCCCTTTAGCCAGAAATTCGGGTCCGGGAAGCGTAAGAATATCTTTAACGAATAAATCTTCCTTATACAATTTGTTCATGTATTCAAGCAGTTCCTTGTACCGCCCATCCATCGGGATGAAACGGAGCTTGTTCGTCGTAGGGTCCACATCGACACGACTATGCGCGAGCCCTCGGTTACCAAGTCCCCACGATCCCTTCAAATGATCCAACAGTGCGGCGTAACCGCTTGCCGCATAAGGGATTTCGTCGTTTTTCCCGTTTCCATTCGGATCTTTCGTTTTGATTGCTTTCAAATATTGATAAAATTCTTCCGTAGTCGTCGGTTCTTTCATGTTCATTGTGTCAAGGTACTTTTTGTTTAACCATAACTGAGATCCGGTTCGGACGGACATAAAGCTCGGGTCATAGAACGAAGGCAGCGAGTAGATCTTGCCATCTGTCATGGTGATTGCTTTTTTGATTTCCGGATATTGATCCATCATTTTCTGAAAATTCGGGGCGTATTTTTTGATCAGATCGTTGAGCGGAATGAATAACCCCTGACCGCCATAATTCAGCAAATCCTCAGCAGAAAATCGGCTTGTATGAAAGGCGTCGGGTAAATCCCCGCCAGCCAACGTCAGATTGCGTTTCTCGGCCAAGCTTTCTGTTGGCACCAACTGCCAGTCAATGTTGATGTTTGACATTTTGGCGTACTCTTTCCATACTTCTACGTTATTCCAATCATTCGGTGCGGATGGCGATTTGCCCGCAAAAACCTTAAGAGTAATCGGCTCTTTCACGATTGGAAAACCCGATGTGCTAATCGTCTTGTCTTCCTTAACCTCGGCTTTCTTAACGTCAGCTCCGCCCCCGCATCCTGCCAGAATTCCGGCAGTCATTACGGTCGTTAGCAGAACAACATATCCCCTTCTCATTTCCATGCTTCCGAACCTCCAATTATATATTGTGAATAAGGACTTCATCCGTAAAGCTGATTAGCCCTTAATAGCACCGACAAGAACGCCTTTGACGAAATATCTTTGCAGAAATGGATATAGCATCAGGATCGGAAGGTTAGCTACGATAATGACAGCATATTTAATAATTTCCTTCTGTAAAATGATGTTCATCGTAAAGGCCGATTGCTGCATCTCATTCATATCTTCCTGAACGAGTATTTCCCGCAGAATGAGTTGGAGTGGATAATCGCTGCGACGGGTCAAGTAGATGAGTGCACTAAAGTACGAGTTCCAATGCCCAACGCTGTAGAACAAGATCAACACGGCGATGATCGGCATAGATAAGGGCAATACAATCCTCCACAATATCCCTATATTGCTGCACCCGTCGATCGAAGCGGATTCCTGGATCTCGTTCGGTATCCCGTTCTGGAAAAATGTCCTCATAATAATGATGTTCCATACCGATACGGCCCCGGGAATGACAAGCGCCCAAATCGTGTTCATCATATGCAGGTTCTTCACCAACAAGTAGGTGGGAATTAGCCCACCACTGAAAAACATGGTGAATACGATCATGGCGGTAATCACACCACGTCCAGCAAAATCTTTACGCGAAAGTGGATAAGCAGCGAGAATGGTCATGACGATATTGATCGCGGTGCCGACAACCGTGTACAGAATGGTATTTCCGTAGCCGGTGAGAATTTCTTTATTGTGAAATATTTTAGAGTAACCCTCCAATGTAATATCCATCGGCCACAACCACATTGTCCCATTAACCACAAGTTCGGGATTGCTAATAGAAGCACTTAGAACATATAGAAGCGGATAAAGCACAACGATAACAATGATCAACAGTCCTACATAAACGAGTAATCCGAAAAGCCGATCGGCTGTCGTTTCTTTGTACATCCTTTCCTTTCATCTCCTTTCAATTGATTTGCTTTTCTCACCAGAGAGCGGTTTGCTTAACTCTTCTGGCAATGGAGTTAACTATTAGAAGAAGCAAGAAATTGACGACGGAATTAAATAAACCGACTGCAGCCGAGAAGCTGTACTGCGCACCCAATATCCCGTTACGGTACACATAGGTAGAAATTACGTCTGAGGCTTCTACATTCAAATTGTTTTGCATGAGAAAAACTTTCTCAAATCCTACACTCATCACATGGCCCATATTCAAGATAAGCAAGATCATGATTGTGGGCATGATGGAAGGGAGATTGATGTGCCAAATTCTGCGTATCCTACTCGCCCCGTCCATGATTGCGGCTTCATGCATCTGCGGATCAATACCGGCAAGTGCGGCCAAATAGATGATTGAACCCCAACCCATCCCTTGCCAGACGCCGGTAAATACATAAACGCTTTTGAACCAAGCGGGTTCCGTCAAAAAAGCTATCGGCTGACCCCCGAAAATCTGTATCAGATGATTGATTATTCCCTTATTAGGTGACAAAAACATAAGGATCAATCC
This sequence comes from Paenibacillus germinis, assembly GCF_013141785.1. NCBI lineage: Bacteria > Bacillati > Bacillota > Bacilli > Caryophanales > Paenibacillaceae > Paenibacillus > Paenibacillus germinis. The sequence goes on along the minus strand of NZ_WHOC01000028.1, from coordinate 14,483 downwards.
AACCATCACTACCGTTGACAGAAAGTGTGGAGCGTATGTGATCGTCTGTACAAACTTTTGAAATCGCTTTGAGCGCACTTCATTGATCATTAATGCGAGTATTAGAGGTGCTGGAAATCCGACGACAAGGGAGTATAAACTAATGCCGAGCGTGTTCTTGATAAGTCGCCAGAAGTAATAGCTGCGAAAGAAACGATCAAAATGCTCGAACCCCACCCATGGACTGCCCATAATTCCTTTTACAGCCACAAAATTTTTGAACGCGATCTGCAAGCCATACATCGGTATGTATTCAAATACGATAAAATATACGATGACAGGTGAGATGAGCAAGTACAAATCCCAGTTCTTTCGAAGCGACTTTGCAAAAACGGATACCCTCTTCGGTTTCACTAATGGAAGCGGTTCCGAGATCAATTCTGAAGAATTCGCCAAAATAAGATCAACCATCCTTTCTTGTTGCATTTGTCATTTTTTAATTTCGTTATTTTATTAAAATAATTTTTATAACACTAATATTCGCATAATATGTGAATTTTCGCAATACTTTTTTGATATAATCTAGTTATTTCCTTATAATATAAGGGTTTATTGATATTCGATTTCATTAATTTAATTGACGACGCAATTACGTGGTGTTATATTTTTACTAAGTTTTAATAAACATATCAAGGAGTGAAACTATGAGGTTAGGAATAATAGGTTACGGTTATCGGATTAGTCTCTTTCTCAAAGAATTGCTTAAAATCAATCCAAATTGTCAGATCGCGGCCATTGCGGATCTTAACGTAGAGGGAGTTAAAGAGAAGCTTGCGAGCGCCGGCCACCCCCTCCCGCACTTCTACACCAGTGCGGATGCCATGTTGAATAGCGAGCAGTTGGACGGCATCCTTATCGGAACCCGCTGCTCTACCCACACAGAAATGGCGCTAAAAGTTCTGCAGCGAAAGATACCTTTGTTTCTTGAGAAACCGGTGTCGACCACCCTACAAGATTGGGAAAGGCTACACACAGCAGCCAGAAACAACCCCACTCCGGTCGTGGTATCGTTTCCGCTTCGCTTTACACCCATCGTCCAACTCGCCAAAGAAATCGTAGAATCGGGTAAAATCGGTACTGTGGAGCATGTCCAAGCGATCAATAACGTCCCCTACGGAGGCGTTTATTATCACGAATGGTATCGGGACGAGAAGGAAACTGGCGGTCTTTTTTTGCAAAAGGCAACCCACGATCTGGACTACATACAATCCATCCTAAGAGGAACTCCAAGCAACGTTTGCGCGATAAAATCAAAGCAATTGTTTATGGGAAACAAGCCTGATGGATTACGATGCTCAGCCTGTGACGAGACGGATTGTCCTGAACGTGTTGAAATAAGCACAAGGTTCCAGATCCCGATCGATCACTGCTGCTTTTCGGGCAGTACGGGCAACGAAGATGCCGGAACCGCAATCATTCAATACCAGAGCGGCATGCATGTCTCCTATTCGCAAAATTTCATGGTTCGGAGAAACGCCCAAGCGCGGGGGGGCCGTTTTATCGGCTATAAGGGAACACTTGAATTCGATTTTTATAAGAACAAGTTACAAGTATACATGCACCATACCTCCAGAGTCGAAACCCATAACCTGGAAGTAAAGGGACCCCATTTCGGCGGAGATCCCATATTAGCCAAAAACTTCATAAATGTAGTCAACGGGACCGAAGCCACTAGATCCACTTTGCTCGACGGCCTATTAAGTGCCTTGATCTGCTTAAAGGCAAGGGAAGCGGCCGAAACAAAGCTCTATCAGAGCATCAATTGGGACAGTGAGAAGGAGAGTACTGTTCATGTTGGGATTTTCAATTAGTATACATTAAACCATCATTAGACAACCTTAGTCCGATATTCTAAAGGATTGAGGTTGTTTAATTTAGACTTAAAACGTTCATTTCAGTCACGAAAAATCCCCCTTAGTAAACTTTAGTGTCGATTCTTAACACTGTCTACTTAAAGGGGATAATATTAGATTGGATGGCCAATCTTATTTTAGAGAGAATCAGTCCATCATAAATTCGTTATCCTTCATAGGAAATGATGATTTCGCGCGTGGAATTAATCCATTGCACTTGAAGGCCTAGCGTTTCGGCAATAAATCTTATCGGCAAATATGCATTCCCGTTAATAATTCGTGGCGGCTCCTCAGAATCCGTTTCTATCCCATTGATCGATGCGGTGTAATTGTCTATCCAAAGATCGATTTGAGCGGCTTCCAAACGAATGCTCACTTTACGATCATCTTCATTCCAAGCCACAGTGCCGCCAAGCGCCTCGATAATGGACCGGATAGGCAATAACACCCTTTCGTTTATCAGCAGCGGTGTCGTATCCTCACTATGGGGATCCAGCTGTTGTTTGCGATCATTTACGTATAAGTAAGGGCTGTCGACAGCCAAGACGATCTTTGTACGAGGCGCCATCTTTCCTTCCCATTTCATCTTTTCAGCCGTAAAATTCATACGTTCCTCCATCTCCGGATGGGATGGAAACATAAAATGGGCAATGTTCATGTGTGCGTTGTCGGTTATTTGAAAAAAAAGCCCGAATTCGACTTTAATAAGCATCTCACCTGCAACAGCACCGATATCCCCTGTCGTAAATCGTATAGACAAGCACGGAATGCCGGCGGAAACCGTATCTTCAGTTGCCTTTAGGCGCAGCGGTAACCGGGTTCCATTAACCCACACCGATATCTCTTTATCTACAAAAGGCTGAATGGGAGGGACATATTCCGAAATTTTCTTATCTTCGATGAGCTTCGCTTCCGCCTCACTAATATACGCAAGACGCATGGCGAGGTATTTGTCTATTAGAATTTCGACCTCTATCTGATTCTCAGTCAGTGTCCACTCTGATTTACTGAGAAGCAGCGGATGCGCATACGCATTACCGGATGAAGCAATCATGCTTGAGAGTAGAAAAAAAAGAGCAAAGTAGATCCCTCGCAAACAATCGATGCGACTAAACATCTTACAACTCCCTCCACTTAACATACCTTCAAATCCTCTACAATTGGTACCCGCCCAACCGCTCCAATAACCAAAATAAACCGAAAGCCATAATGACAAATGAAACAGCTACTGTTAATTTCCTCGCCTCAAGTTTCTTGTGGGCCAAAATCATAACCGGCAGGACAACAAGAAAAATGATGCACTGCCCGATTTCCACCCCTACATTAAAAAAGACTACCGAGATTAGGAGTGTGGATTTAGCCACAAGGAACGTTTGCAAAACATTGGCGAAACCGAATCCGTGAATGAGTCCGAATACGAATGTGATCCGCCAGCGATCGATCACTCTCTTCCGAACGATATTTTCATAGGCCAACCAGCAAATTGACAAAGCAATAGCAGATTCGACAAAGTAGGTACGGAGTGAAACGATCCCTGTTGCCGCTAGAAATAAAGTAATGCTATGCGCGATAGTAAAGGACGTAATGATGCGAACTGCTCCCTTGAAAGTAAGACCGACCACAAGCAATGCCAGCAAAAACAAAATATGGTCGTAGCCGATTAAAATATGTTTGATGCCTAAAAGAACAAAGGAAAATGCACTCCTCCAAAGAGGCGTTCCCTCCACAGAACGGTCCTTCATTCCCGGGACTCCGGGATCTGCAATTGTTATCGGGTCAGCACTAACATCAGCAGGCGATACCGTCGATCTGTCGACAAATAAAGCCCGCTTTACAGCCCCCTCCCATACGGGGGTAGACGATGTGAAAATATGTTGGATTCCGCCGTGCGAGCCGGGAATGATCACCTCAGCCACATTTGCATGCAAATTTTTCGACTCGTCCATCAGGAACCGATACTCGAATTTTACTTTATTCTCGTCTTCACTCCATACAATGCCATCTGCGTGTGCACTTACTTCAAAATAGAGAGCCGCTTCCTTCTCGACCAAACGAATTCCGTCTACTTTAACCGGATATTGGGTTTCGTTGATTCGAACTGATATCTTGCTTTCCGTGTACGGCTGGATCACTTCATGAATGACTTGCTTCATATCCGTTTCTGATTCCAACCGGTACTTGCCGCTGCCAAGCTCTTTAAGCTGTTTGAAATAGGACTCTTCTATCCACAGCGTAATCGAAATTTGATTTTTCTCCAATGTCCATGTCGACATTCCTATATTGGCATTGTCATGGGCGTCAACCGAGGAGGCTGTAAGGCAGACGAACAGAGAAAGAAAGATTGCGGTGATAAAAAGCTTGCGCATAACCGTTCCTCCAATTAGCGGAATATTGCTTGAAGCCGAAAAGCTGCTATATCCTAAATCTATAGCAGCTTTTCACAAACAAACGTTACGGGGCGATCTGGTCGTTGGAAACTGTCCCCGGAGTAGGCGATTGGCCCACAGCCATTTTCTTCAAATAATCAGACCCGTCTACTGGATATTTATACTTGACGGACTTTCCGTCTACGGAAGCATCCGCCCCGTGAGTCCCCACAGGACCATGCACCTCTCTTACATTAGTCCCGTTGTTATATTTAGCCCTGAATATTCGCTTGCCGTCCGAATTCTGGAGCAGATCGATCCAAGTGGTACCATTATAGCGGAGCCCATAGGTCGTGTTGTCCGATTGAAGCTGCAACACCTGATCGGACGTAAAGCTGGTCCCGTAGGCCGTATTGAAATTCGCTAGCGTCTTCGTACTGTTTAGTTTTTTGATCCAAACCACCCTGGCCGTTTTTGCCGGGATTATAAAATCCGTCGTGATATCGATAGGAGCTGAATAGGTATCTTTCAGTTTATAATTTTTCAAGTTGATATCGTTTTTAGAGTTGTTGTAAATCTCGATGAAATCGTAATCCTCATCATAATAGTCTCCGGTGCCGTCATCGACGCCGGTATTTCCGGGGGAGTTGCCGACAATTTCCGTTACATACAACTCTGGCAAATGAATACCGCCAGTGATGGTTTTCAACACACCTCCGACCGTAGCCGTGACCTTAGCCAAAATCCGGTAAGTTCCCGATTCGCCTGCTGGAGCCCAAGTTGTCGAAGCGGTAGATGTATTTCCTGCTGCAATCGAACCAATCGTCACTTCGCCTACTTTGTTTGCACTGCTGAAGTTATCAGCCGGCGTATTATAATCATCCTTAAAGAACTCCACCAAAACGTTCAACAACGCCCCGGCCGTCGTGTTCTTAACATTAGCATTGACCTGCACAGGTACTCCGGAGACTGTCGTAGCCTGTGTACTCATAGTTAATTGCGTTCCGGCTGCATCTGTAATCCAGATCGGAGCAGTTACCGCCCAATCGCCGTCGGTCTGTTCGACTTTCGCAAAATAATAGTTGTACTTTGGATCGATGGCCGTCGTGTAATGAGCCATCCTCGAGTTGAACGTTTGCGAGGACAGAATTTGTCCGCCAGGTCCGTACAAGGTAATTTTGGAAATCGTGTCACTCGCTGAATCTGCCGCCATTACTGACACATTCAAGGTACCAGGATTCGACAATCGGGAACCCATAGGTTTACCGTTGATTTCGAACAAGACCTTCAGATCCCTATCACCGTAGCTTGTATATACTCTTCGCGCCCTAATCGCATCCATAATCGAATCTCGGGTATTCGCTTCCGCCAGAGCAACGGTACGGTTGTCGTCCACCAGCCAGGTTTCATTATGTTTGTCTCCGTTCCAAGATGGAGCGACATGCCAACCATTGTCCAATGCCCGGATATAACGGTCAAACTTCTCACCGTTTTGCACCACATCAACCAATTCCATAAGTGCCGTTTGATCATCGGCAGCCTGGTTGTAATAACCGAAATCCTCAAAATCGCCCCAATAGGCATCAGGATGATTGAATTGAAAAATGGCTTCCGGGTATTTGGCCAATTCGTCCCATACATCCAGCATATGGATTTGCCGTCCGCCTACAGTGTCCCATCTGCCTAGAAACCAGTCCGTATTGAAACCGTTTCCATGTCCCCATATGGCAGTTGTGGTGTTGAAGGTCATTTCCCATCCGGCAAATCCTGAGAACTTGTATTTCTCCGTCGCATTGTCTGCCTGCAGACGCGTATCAGCCCACTCGCCATTCGCAACGTGTGGGTCGCCCCCATCGATATAATTGGAGTGGTCGCTCAATCCAAAATAATCGGCATTTTGGTTTTTGGCCGCCGCATAAGCGGACTGCGGCACATTCGTGGACGTTTGTGACGCATCGTCGGAATACTTGGTGTGATCGTGCATCTGTCCACCGAACCAATTGAACGGATTACTTGGAGTCGGATGCTGATTGTTCACGAGTTTGCGCATTTTGGTGCTGCCATCCACAGGGTAGCCATAGACAATACTCGTATCCGTCGCCGTATCGATCGTAGTGCTTGCGGGAGTAGCGGTACCGTCGTTATACGTCGCCGAGACAATGACAGTCCCCCCATCGGTCCGGAGCTCCACCGTCTTTTGTCCGTCGTTTCCCATGCCTTGTGTCTGCGTAACAGTCTGTTCATATACTTTGGCCGAAGTGAGGTACGTGCTTGGCAAATCGTAATGGTCAGCGAATTGAGCCAAGGTGTATCCATTACTTTGGGTGCCTCTTGTCCAGACGATCATCCGGCCGAATGCTGGTATATTTTTGCTCGCAGTCATATTATAGTCGTAATAATTGGCCAAATTCGCATAATTCCAATAATACCGAATCGTATAGCCTGCAAGATCTATCGGAGTCGCCGTATTGTTATACAGTTCAATAAATTCGAAAGCTTCTGCTGCATCTGTAGGGCTAGAAGAATTCACCATCAGTTCGGTGATCCAAATATTTGGCGATGAGGGGATTGTACCAGGGGTAGGTATCTGATTGGCGTCTATCTTGCGCATCGTTTTGTTACCATCTACCAAGTACTGAGGAAATTCATAAACGATACTACGGTTCTCTACCGACGTATCTTCCGTCAATGTCGTATTATCAATCACGCTATCGTTATACTTCGCGATACATACTTCAGTACCCGAATCTGTTGCAAGTATCAGCTTTTTAATCCCCGTGTTGCCAAGTCCGCCGTTCGACGAACCGAGGTCTAGCGTGTAAAGCGTCGAACCAGAAAAATTGGTACCGTAATGCGTGTTGAAATCGGCAAGCGTCCTCCCTTGTGCATACATGTTCTTGATCCATACCACCCGTACTTGACCTGCTGCAATCGTCTGGCTCGTCGTCATATTCCAGGTAACCGACCCGGTGGGCGTCTGCCATAGAATAAACTTGTAGTTGGCAAGATCAATACTGCCCGATGTGTTATTCTTCAATTCGACGTATTCGTACTCATCAGATATCGAGCCGCCGTTGGCGCTCGAATTGGCCAAGATCTCGGTAATCATCAGATCCGGCAAAGTTGATGCCGCCGAGGCTATGTTTTCAAGCGACCCGGCAAGATTCATTTGACTGTAAACACCGATGAATAACGCACACGCCAGTATAATCCGCAAAAAACATTTCCGCATAAACAATACTCCTCTCATTGTCCAGTGTTTCGAATTAGCAAGTTCCATCTCACAATCTCTTATTCGCCGAAAAGAGTAACGCTCATGTCTGACCATCGAGAAAATCTTGCCGCAATCTGTTCTGGTTATGTAGCCGTCGTTGTTTCACCCCCTTTCCTATGAGTACAATCAATAATAAACGTTATTTTAATAACATACATATATAACACATATCTTCACATAAACATGTCATTTTTGCAATAATATTTATTAATAATATACAGTATTCATTTGCTTTTAACCCATGAATTTCAGCTTGTAACAATTGACCAAATTCATGAATAAGTGTTATATTTTATTTGTTTCATAATAACGATGAACAGAAAGAAAATCTTTGGTGTATAAATCATCATAAAGTGAGGGGTTATTCGATGCGCATCATGATCATCCGGCATGCGGAACCGGATTATGACAATAACACAATTACCCAACAGGGTCATCTGGAGGCGAAAGCATTGGCAAGACGCCTGCGTCTGGAAGGCGTCGACCGCATCTACAGCTCACCGCTCGGCAGAGCACTTCATACAATGCAATATACAGCAGAGGCAACCGGCATTAAGCCTGTTATCGAACCTTGGATGACCGAACTGCAAGGTTGGTACATAACAGAACCAAAAGGCACAGATAGAGTCGCTTGGAACGTAGACGGTGAATGGGTGCGCGCGAACAGACCGCTGCCTTCGAGTGAAGACTGGCATCAGCGTCATCCGTTTGATAAACCGGACTTTTATAAAAACTACGAGATGCTCAAAACGAATGCCGACCGATTCTTGCTTGCGCACGGTTATAGACGGGAAGACGGAAAATATGAGATCATTCAGTCCAACCAAGAGCGAATTGCGATATTTTGCCATCACGGCTTCGGCCTCGCTTGGCTCGCCCATTTACTTGAATTACCACTTTCGCTCGTGTGGACTGGTTTTTGGCTGGCGCCGAGCTCCGTCACCACGATCCTATTCGAAGAACGAACCGTTCGTTGGGCAGTTCCCCGCTGTCTAGGTCTCGGCGATGTGTCGCATATCTATGAAGGCAAGCTGCCGATCAGTTCGTCGGGGCTTCAGGCCAATACCGATTAGGGAGTACCCCACCAGTTGAAGTCACCCAAAGTTTATTTTTTCGTACGATAAAGGGAGGTACTGAATGAAAAGTTTCGCAGGATATATATTTGATTTGGATGGCACGATCTATCTTGGAAATCGCTTAATTGATGGCGCAATTGAGGTCATCGAATCCCTACAATCTAGACATAAAAAAATCTTGTTTTTAACGAATAAAACAATTGAAACCAGAGAGAAATATGTTACAAAACTGAACGATTTGGGCATAAACATCGGGATTGATCAAATCTTGAGTCCAACACTTGTTACTATTCGGTTTTTAAAAGAAAACTATAATGGCTGTAGCATATTTGTGATTGGGGAAGCAGTGATCAAAGAAGAATTCAAGCAAGCGGGCTTTACTTTCGCGGTATCACCTGAAGAAACGGAAGTCGTAATCATCTCGTGGGATCGCAACTTCCACTATTCTCATCTGGATTTTGCCTATCAAGCTATTAAAAAAGGAGCCATTGTCCTTGCCACAAATCCAGATAGAACTTGTCCGATTGAGGGAGGAGATGTTCCTGACTGCGGGGGGATGATTGGAGCTATTGAAGGAGCAACGGGAAAGAAAATCGAACTCATTACCGGTAAACCGTCCATTTATATGGTCAAAGCTGCATTAGAGATCCTGCAATTGAATGCAGATCAATGTCTAATGACAGGCGATCGGATTGAAACGGATATTTTGATGGGTAAACTAGCAGGATTGTACACGGCATTGGTTTTGACAGGAGTTACACAAAAGTGGGATATCCAACAGTCAAACTATCAACCTGATTATATTCTCAATTCCGTGTACGACCTCCTTTTAGAGGATACTATCGAAGAGACCGCAAGTATCAAATGAATAAAAAGGGTTCAAATGAAGCTGCGAATTGGATTGGTTGGGGCTTTCGAAAAAAAGACGACTTTCAACTCGATTTTTGAATTGAAAGTCGTCTTTTCGATTATGTTTTGGGTTTTCTTATCCTTACTGTAGCTATGGCGTAGGGATAACATCCCTTAGTTCCTTTATTGCCCAATCGAAGTAACCCGATCGAGCACTGGTTGTTGTATGATGTCTTGGCTTTTCAAGTAATCGAAGAATGCCCAATGATCGCTCTCAACCCGAACAGGGTTAGCGTAGCCTTTAAACGTAGGGTAACCGTCATTCCCACGAATCAAGTAAGCCAATGCTGCAACACGATAAGACTTATCTGGATCCAGTGATTTACCTTTAACTTTGATATTCTCTGGCTCGACGCGTTGACCCATTGGTTTGCTCCGATCGAAGGAATAATGGACATTGTACGAAACGGCAAGAGGATAAAAACCCTCGGTACCATCAGGCTTCATTCTCCACTGTTCCTCAAGAATTTGTTCGATCTGCCTGCCGGTCATAGTTACTACGACAACCGGATTCCCGTATCCGTGTGCGTACCACATTTCACCGAATAAAACTCTTCCATTTTGGTCTGCCGCATTTGTCCCCTTCGCGTAAAGCAGGTCACCTTGAAGCGGACTAATTGCAGTGAGAGCGAAATCTGCCGGCTGTGAAGCTTTTTTACCGGTGGCATAATGTGCGTCAGCCACCAAGTCTGCAAGTGTGCTCTCGCCATTTCCATTACGGCTGCGTGTCAAGTCACCCGTTATCTCAGCTACGGGTTCAGCGTAGCGTTCCTTCCCGCGCTCCACCCAATAGGATACCATCTGGGCGATCTCTGGATCGGCTGGAACATCCCGGGTGACGGGGTGGTTGATCGATATTGTTCGACTGCGCACAATATCTTTGCTTACCCGATCGATCGATACGTTGATTTCACTAATCAGTTTGCCATGGTTTGCTCCTTCAATTACAGGCCGAGGATTACCATTAGGATCATCGATGGAGCAATTGAAAGATGCGTGCCAGTGTCCTGTAAAAATGACATCAATCGCCGCTGAAGCTTCACGAGCAAAATCTATTGCCGGTCCTTTCGGGTTTGAGCAGCCTTGGAAATATCCTCCTGCCGTCCCCCCTTCATGGACTACAGCGACGATTGCTTGTACACCCTGATCCTGTAATTCCTTAGCATAACGGTTGGCTGACTCCACAAGTGGATCCATAACAAGATCGCCTTCTTGAAAAGACGTCGTGCCACTCACCGTATCGGTTACCGTCAACCCAATGAAACCTACTGGAATAGTCCCACCATGCCCATCTGAAATTTGTTTAATCATATAGGGCTTGGTTATAAGCTTACCAGAGTGGGCATCACGCACGTTTGCCGATATATAAGGAAAATCAGAGCCATGAAACATCTCGCCAGTCGAGTCTGTGAAACAGCTATCCACATCACGTTTACCGAAACACTTACCGTCCTTCATATGTTTAACAAGAAAATCTTTGGAATCGTCCAACTCGTGATTCCCCACCGCAGAAAACTCCACGCCTATCGCGTTGAGGAATTCAACGGTCGGTTCGTCGCGATATGCCGTAACCTCAAATGGCCAACCGCTGAAATTATCGCCAACTGATAGCACGATGGAATTGTCATGCCCTGCTTTGAGCTGCTTGAGGTGAGTTGCATTATAAACCGCCCCACCCACGGTAAGCTGACCTTGCGGTGACCAGATCTGGCTGTTGGACTTGTCGTTATAAGCTTGGAGATAACCGTGGAAATCCGTAATTCCCAGTAATTGCAGATCGACAAGGTCCGTTTTTTCAGACTCAATTCCTGTATTTGTTGTTTGATCTTGTGCAATCGCCTTCGACGATACGACGCTAATTAAAAGACTTCCGATAAGCAGGGCAAATAATGAAAACTTGCAAAGGCGGTTAATTGTTTCCTTCACTTCCATTGCCTCCTCTTGGATTACTGATTTCTTTTGATACTGTTTATTTAACATTTTTACAAACAAAACAGTTATGTAGCCGCTCGTGTTGTCGTTACTGATCTCCGATTGCGTTGTTCACCACCTTCCCATGAGGAGAAATATAACGAACGTTATATTTTTAAATTAAATATATAACATTAATTCTCACATATAAGTGCAAATATTGCAATGATATTTTTAAAAAAAAGCCCCCACTCACTCGTATAAATTCAATTTATATTTGCCTGTGATAATCAAAATCCCCTTTGGATGAATGTTATTTTTTCATCATATGAATAACATTAATGTGGAATGATTCCATTTAGTCCTAAGTGCAGGAATATCCCTCCTGCACCACCAATTGCCCACAAGGTTGCGTTTGAATGCATGAGTCGATTTTTGAATGCCTCTAATTTTATCTCTGTCTTCCCCGGTTTGATTTTATATAAAAGCAGTAAAACTAGCGATGGAAGCACCATCACAATATTATAAATGGCTATAGTTGGCAGCCAAATAAGAATAGGTAATTGATTATAGGTTATCAGCCCTAACGTCGCCCAATAAGGGACTGCTTGCGTAGCTTCAATGAAAAATACGGAAAAGGCAATCATGACAATCACTTTCACACGTAAAGCTCCCCCTAGTTTTCGAAAAATGCGGGCATACAAATTATCATTTTTGCTTTTAGTTAGTTTCGGTAATGAGAAGCTTAAATAAATAAGTGTCACACCGGCGATCAAGAAAATAACATCTACAAAAATGCTTTTCTTTAACTGCTGAAACAAATCGATCACAGGTTCGATTCCAAGCATGAAAATAACACCCAATATAAAATAAGCACCCTGGGTAAGAATCAAAAACAATAATAAATGCTGTCCCTTCCTTTTTGATTGGGTAAGCATGATATAAGCTGTTGCCCCTAGCACACTGGGGCTTATTGTGTCCAACACAGCACATAAGAAGAAAATGCCGAACAGAGTTATCAAACCAAATTCCATAAAAAACGCCCTCCGATTTTGTCATACAATTGACTTACCGAAAAGATTGTAATACAATTGTATTACAAAAAGCAAGGAGAATTTACACTTATGTCGAAAACAGAAGCCCGCAACAAACAAATGGAACTAATTGCTGATGCTACGTTCCGTGTTATCCAATCTGTTGGACTTGAACAAACAACGATTCGGAAAATCGCAAAAGAAGCTGGTTTATCACTTGGCACTGTTCAATATTACTTCCCAACACAACAAGATATTTATTTGTATTCCATGGAGCAGCTTTCAAAGAGAATACTTGAGAGAATTGTTCAGTCTGTTCAGAAGGGGGATCCTGTTTTTGAGGGAGTTGTGACCATGCTTAAGCAGTTCATTTCTAATCAAGACCAGGATCCAATGATTGAGAATGAAGTGTGGCTAAGCTTTTCTCTTATGGCGTTGAGGGATCAGGCTTTAGAACATTTAAGCAGCAGCACCCATCAATCTACCAGAGAATTTATGGAACTCATTCTTAATATCCTTCAACAAAACAACTATTTGCGTGATGCTCTGGATCTCGAAATGGAAGCAATGAATTTACATGCTTTTATCGACGGGTTATCTTTACACGCCATCCTTTATCCAAACTCGTTTGATGAGAAAATGATAGAAAATCGGATCAAAGATTATTTAAGGAACAAATGTAAATGAATGGAGGACTATTACATTGAGAAGTGACCAAGAAATGATTAATATGCTTGTAGATTTTGCTATGAATGATAATAGAATCCGATTGGTAACTTTGGAAGGGTCACGTACAAACAAAAATATTCCTACTGATACATTCCAAGATTATGATATTTCTTATTTTGTAACTGAAAATGATTCTTTCAAGGAAAATGATCAGTGGCTTAAAATATTCGGGAATCGTACTATGATGCAAAAACCCGAGGATATGGAGCTCTTTCCTTCAGAATTAGGGAATTGGTTTTCATATATAATTCTTTTTGAAGATGGTAATAAATTAGACTTGACACTTATTCCAATTGATGAAGTTGGGGATTACTTTGCCAATAGTGACGGTTTAGTTGAAGTCTTGCTTGATAAGGATACTCTTATCAAAAATGAATTGCTTGCAGACGACCGTCATTATTGGATTACAAAGCCAACTGCAAGAGAATTTGATGATTGTTGCAATGAATTCTGGATGGTTTCAACTTACGTAGTAAAAGGATTAGCGAGAAAAGAAATCCTGTTTGCAATTGACCATTTAAACGAGGTTGCCCGACCTAACTTGTTGAGAATGATGGCTTGGCAAATTGGATCAGAGCAAGGTTATTCCTTTAGTGTGGGGAAAAACTATAAATTTATAGATCGTTACCTTCTAATTGAAGATTGGGAAGCATTACTATCAACTTATTCTGAGAATAGCTACCAAAACATGTGGCAATCTTTATTTACTTGTTATGAGTTATTTAGAAAATACTCTAAAGCTGTAGCAGAAAACCTCGGATATAAGTATCTAGATTACGATGAAGCCATCACCAAGTATACTGAAGATATTTATAATTCATTGATGTGAACTATGGAATTCACCGCCTTTGAAATGCCAGTACCCGTCCACATGTCATCTGCTACCAAATTCCCTTCCCCCCACTGGGTCCCCATGGTTGCAAAGCAATAAAGAACAATGGACCAGGAGCGTTTTTCTCCTGGTCCATTGTCCTTTTAGGTAGTGGGTGGCGGTTTCCAGTGGCCACGTAATTCGATGTTGTCTCGGAATGGTATGGAGCGGTCTTTATAAGCTTACAGTTTTAAAGAATTCTGAACATACCTCATGGCTTCGATATACCCCCTTTGCCCTGCCCGGTTCATCATCTCCTCGTGATTGATTTCTTCAATACGTTGCTGGATCCACCAAATGTTACCCAATGGATCGCGTACACGTCCGACACAGTCACCAAAAAATAAATTTGTCATTTTTGTTACAGAAGTGGCTCCTGCATTTAGCGCTTGTTCATACACAGTATCACCATTTTCAACGT